>DAOPZV010000022.1:11592-30123 GCA_035353575.1 Prolixibacteraceae bacterium
ATATCAATCCGCTGCTCGGGAATGGCGAAAAATTGGTGGCTGTTGATGCGAGAATTAGGATAGAAAAGAGTTCGGTTTCATAAGAATAGTTTATAAGTTCCTTATTCTTGGTTTAGAGTTAAATCTCATTTTTTATCCGAGTATTTTTGAATATAATATTTTATTTTCTCTCTAAAATATGGGATTACTTGAATAATAGTTAGAACCAAAGCGACAATCGAAATGACATAGCTTTGATATGATTTATCTAGGTAAAATTGGATTACTTTATTTTGACTATAAATTTCTTCAGATACTGATAAAATTGACTCCTGTATTAAAGGATAGGAGTCCCCAGCCTTTTTTTCCAAGTTGAGAAACAGTTCTTTTTGTGATTGTGAAAGCTTTTCAAAGGGAAATTTCTCTCTATATTCCTTGCTGAAATTTTTGAGTTGTTTTATGAATACTGTATCGATAGATCCTGTATATGAATCGTAGATCATTTCTTCCAATATCATTGAGAGGTCAGTTGATTCTTGATAAAATTGATCCGCACTAAAAACTTTTCCACTGATATTTACTCTTTCTTTTCTATCAAATATGATCTTTAAGTCGTCGAAGCTACAGTTTGATTTGATTGCCTTCTCAAAATCAATCTTGACGTTTTTGTTTAAACAATACGTTGGCGTTTGGTAAATTATCAAAAGTAAACGCATTAAAATTAATACCCCAACAATTGAAAAAAAGAGATAAACAGTGCTAAATCGAGCTAAGATTTCATCTTTTATTGTTTCGTTTCCATCTTCAGGTAATTCAGCGTTAAAAAAAGCTTTGTAAATTTTCTTATAAAGCATATTAATTTTTTATTGAATAAATTACCAAAAAAATATAAAGATAAAAAACGAAAGGCTAATAAATCTTGGTGAAACACCTTAACTTATTAGCCTTTTATGTAATTGTAAGGTTTTGCAACCTTACGTTAAAAGCACATTAAATACAGGAAATAGATTAATATTCAGATCTTCTGCTTCCACCAGCGCTTGAACCACCACCGCGGTTGAAACCACCTTTGTTGAAACCACCACCTGAATTGCCACCGCGGTATCCACCACGATCGCCACCACCTGAGTTACCTCCACGGAAACCACCTGAGTTACCTCCACGGAAACCACCACCTGAATTACCACCACGGAAACCACCACTAGGACGGCTGCCTTCTTTCTTTTCTTCAGCTTTATTTACAACAATTGTGCGGCCTTCAACTTCTGCGTTATTCAGTTCTTCAATTGCTTTTTTAGCTTCTTCTTCATTAGTCATCTCAACAAAACCAAAGCCTTTTGATCTGCCTGTAGCTTTGTCAGTAATAATCTTTACGGAAGTTACTTCTCCGTATTCTTCAAAAATTTCCTGTAATTCGCTTTCCACAATTTTAAAGGGAAGGCTGCCAACAAAAATGTTCATAAATAACTGTTTAAATAATGGATAAATATATTCGCCAAATGTAGTTATATTTTGATTCAAAATACGTTCTGGCAAAGAAATTATCACCCTTTATCGTATTTTTCCTTGTTTTTATCAGCCTAGCTTCTAATCAATTAACTTCCTTTTCTGCAAATATGATCAATAACACATGTTTTAGAACCTGAATCTTCGGACAAAAAATTCCATTTCTGAAACTTACCGGGGCATCTGTTATCAGACGAAACCTACCAAAAGATCGCCAATAATTCAAAATCAATCTAAATTACCATCTTTCTGTTTTTAAATCAAATAATCAATTTTGTTTTAATTGATTTATTATAACGGCTTTCAACTTCTACACTGAAAGAATAACGTTAAAAATACTTACAACCTCCTAACAATCAAGTTTGCAGTATCAGATAAAACTTATACTTTTGGATTCCGTTTCAGGTAGATATCCTTTCAGAAAATACCAGGGAAACATTGAATTAAAAACCAAAAAATTAACCCGACTCGTAAAGAGCCATTGCCCTGCTTTTGATGTAGTTTGGGCAAATGTAAGAACCTGAACTTTAATGAAAAAGCTTTTCTTTCTGATTTCTGTTCTATGCGCCATAACTGTTCTCGGCCAGGATAAACCCAAAGAAGTAACTTCTGAATTTTATGGTTTCGTTCGTTTTGAATCTTTTTTCGATAGTTATAAAGGTCTAAACGCCGGAAACGAACTGTTTTTTATTGCACCCAATTTTGTGGGTTTAGATTCGAATGGCAAACACATTAATGAAACTCCGACCTACAATTTTGCTTCGATGGCAACACGCCTTGGCGTCCGAATGGTTGGTCCAACTATTTTAAACGCAAAAACAACAGCCAACATAGAAGCCGACTTTGCCGGCGACCTTGCGAATAACCCGGCGTTGTTCCGTGTTCGTCAGGCAAATATGACTTTTACATGGGCAAAAAGCTCGTTGCTGGTTGGTCAAACCTGGCATCCTTTCTGGAGCGGTAAAGTGTTCCCAACTGTTGCCGGGCTAAATACTGGTTGTCCTTTTCAGCCATTTAACCGAAGCCCCCAAATTAGATTCGATTATAAACCTACATCGAAATTAATTTTAACCGCTGCCGCTGTTGCCGAGTTTCAGTATAAATCGTATGGGTTCTCGAAAATCGAAAATTATACAATTGAAAAAGCCGATGTTTACAGCCGTAATGGCGGAATTCCTGAGTTGATCGCCAACGTCGAACTCAATGATGGTGGATGCACATTGGGTGCAGGAACAAGTCTGAAATACATTCTTCCAACTTTGTACACCGTTGGAACAAGTGGAAAATTTGTGTCGGATGATAAAGTGAAAGCAGTTTCGTTTGTTGGCTATGGTCAATATGTGAAAAAATTATTCACGATAAGAGCAAAAGCCACGTTGGGCCAAAACATGACCCATTTAAACATACCCGGTGGATATGGCATAAAATCGCTCGATAAAAATACCGGAGCATTAACCTATACACCGTATAATTCATTTTCAAGTTACATCAATGCCATTTACGGGAAAAAATATCAAATTGGATTTTTCGGTGGCTACATGAAAAACCTTGGCACTGTTGATGCTCTCTATAACTTCGGAACGTCTTCTGCCCCATCGGTTGTAACACCGGGCCTATTGCCAAACGTTGCATCCATGTATAGGATTGCGCCACATTTTGCTGCCAACATATCAAAACTCAGATTCATTTTTGAATACGAAATTACTACAGCCAAATATGGAACTGGAAATATTGATCTTTCGGATGGGCTATATGCCAGCCATATAAATGCAACGAACAAAAGAGCGTTGCTCGTATTGATGTACTCTTTTTAAAAACTAACCACTATGTATTGGCAAAAGGAACTTGAAACCCTAAATAGAACCGAGCTCAAAAAACTTCAGGTTAGCAGGCTGAAAACAACAATTCAGTCAGCAATGAATTCTCCGTATTACGGGAACTTGTACAAACAAATGGGATTGTCGCCCGATTCCGTAAAATCGGTTGCTGATATTCAAAAACTACCATTTACCACGAAACAAAATCTCCGTGAAAATTTTCCATATGGTTTTCTTGGGTTACCGACCAAGGAGTTAATCAGGTTACACAGCACCAGCGGAACAACCGGAAACCCTACGGTAATTTTCCATAACAGGCACGATATCGATTCGTGGGCCAACCTGATGGCACGCTCGTTATTTTGCGCTGGGGTTCGCGACACTGATGTTTTTCAGAATATCTGCGGATATGGCTTATTTACAGGAGGTCTGGGGTTTCAGTATGGAGTTGAACGCCTGGGCTGCCTGAGTATTCCGGCAGGAGCAGGAAATAGTCCACGGCAAATTAAGCTGATGATGGACTACGGAACTACCGTTGCCCATGCCATTCCAAGCTACCTGAATCGCTTGTACGAAGTGTTTATTGAAGAAGGACTTGATCCGAAGAAAGATACTAAATTGCACACTTTTGTTATAGGCGCCGAGCCGCACACAGAAGAGCAACGCAAACGAATTGAAGAAATGTATGGCGTAAAGGCATACAATTCTTTTGGACTGACTGAGATGAATGGTCCGGGAGTAGCTTTTGAATGTACATTCCAAAATGGATTACACATTTGGGAAGATGCCTACCTGATCGAAATTATTAATCCGGAAACCCTTGAGCCAGTGGCTGACGGAGAAGTCGGAGAACTGGTAATGACAACACTCGACCGTCAGGCCATGCCATTAATCCGCTACCGCACCCGCGACCTAACCCGCATTTTGCCGGGCGATTGCCCATGTGGCCGCACGCATGCCCGCCTCGACCGAATCACAGGTCGTTCTGACGATATGTTTATCGTGAAAGGATGCAATATTTTCCCAATGCAAATTGAAGGCGTTTTAATGAAAATTCCTGAAGTGGGAGCCGACTACCTTATTACGCTTGACACTATTGAAGGAAACGATGAAATGATCATTGAAGTTGAAGTGAAAAAAGACTGGTTCACCGGAGACATTTCACGCCTCGACAGAGTTGCGAAACAGATCACGGCTCAAATTCGCGACGAGGTTTTGGTTAAGCCAATCGTAAAACTGGTTGAACCGGGATCGTTGCCAAAACCGGAAGGGAAAGCCGTCAGGGTAAAAGAACTGCGAAAAGCTCTAAATTCGTAAAGCCAAGGCAAAAGATAAAAGTGAAAAGGCAAAAGCTTTTTCATTCATCATTCATAAATTATAATTCATAAATCTCATGGCATACCAGGTCTCCATATTTCTGGAAAATAAAATCGGGCACCTCGAAAGGGTAACTGCCGTTTTGAAAGACGCGTGCATTAATATACGCACCATGAATCTGAATCACACAGCAAATGGCTGGGGCATTCTCAACCTGGTCGTTTCCGATCCTATTCACGCCCACACATTGTTAATAGAGAAAGGTTTATCGGCTGCCTTACGCGAAATACTGGTTATTGAAATTATTGATCAACCTGGCGGGTTGGATGAATTGCTTAAAGAAATTGTAAAAGCCGAAGTAAATTTCACCAATGCTTATGGACGTTCGGGTAACGCGCATCAATCGGCCTACTTTGTTATCGATACAGATAATGTAACCGAAGCACGGGAAAAACTTCAGATCGCCGGATTAAGGATCATGCCCGACGAAAAAGTATATGGAAACAGCAAATAGAAATTTTGTAAATCATAAACAGAAATGATTTGGAATGAAAAAATAGAATGTGCCGGCAGGGAAGAAATGCGGGCCATTCAATCAGAAAGGCTGAAAGATACAGTTCAACGAATTTACCACAATGTACCAAGTTACCGGCAGAAAATGCAGGAAGCCGGTCTTGTTCCTGAAGACATCAAGTCAGTTGACGATTTGGTTAAATTGCCATTCACGCTTAAAACCGACCTGCGCGACAACTATCCATTTGGATTGTTTACCGTTCCGATGAGCGAAATTGTGCGTATCCACGCATCTTCTGGAACCACCGGCAAACCTACAGTTGTAGGCTACACGCGTAAAGACCTTAGCACCTGGGCCGAAATGGTTACCCGCGCCTTGTGCATGGCCGGTGTTCACCGCGAAGACATCGTTCAGGTGGCATACGGATATGGACTTTTCACTGGCGGACTTGGGCTGCACTATGGTTGCGAAAATCTTGGCGCGTCGGTTATCCCAATTTCAGGAGGAAACACGGACAAGCAGCTTCAGTTAATGGAAGATTTTGGAACAACGGTAATCGCCTGTACACCGTCATATTCTCTTCATCTTGGCGAAGAACTTAAAGCCAAGGGAATTGACAAAAGCCGGTTGAAACTTCGTGTTGGTATTTTTGGTGCTGAACCATGGACAGAAAACATGCGCAAAGAAATTGAAGCCTCACTTGGCATCAAAGCCATCGACATATACGGATTAAGCGAAATTATGGGGCCGGGCGTTTCGTGCGAATGTGAATATCAGACAGGTATGCACATCATGGAAGATCATTTCATTCCTGAAATTATCAACCCCGAAACACTTCAACCAGTACCAGCAGGCGAAATAGGAGAACTGGTTTTCACTACAATCACCAAAGAAGGAATCCCTCTTATTCGCTATCGCACCCGCGATTTAACCCGACTGATTTACGACAAATGCGAGTGTGGCCGTACGCTGGTGCGCATGGAAAAATGTAAAGGTCGTTCAGACGATATGCTTATTATCCGCGGAGTGAACGTATTCCCGTCTCAAATAGAATCCGTATTGCTCGAAATGAGCGAAACATCGCCACACTACTTGATAATTGTTGAAAGAGATGGTAACTTAGATACGATGAAGCTGATGGTCGAAGTTCAGGAACAATTCTTCTCCGACGAAATCAAGCAACTCGAAGCACTGCGTAAGAAAATAACCCACAGACTTTCGAGTACACTTGGTATTTCGGTGGATGTAAAACTGGTTGAACCAAAAACCATTGAACGCACTGCCGGAAAAGCAAAACGAGTAATCGACAACCGCAAATTATAGGAGAAAATATCTATGATTATCAAACAATTATCAGTATTTCTTGAAAATAAAACCGGCCGATTAAATGAAGTCACCCAATTACTGGGAAATGCCGGAATAAACATGTCGGCGTTTAGTGTTGCCGACACATCGGAGTTTGGGATTCTGCGTGTAATCGTTACCGAACCTGAAAAAGCGCTGCTCATTTTAAAAGAAGCTGATTTTTCGGCCCGTTTAACCGATGTAGTTTGCCTTAACAGCCCCAACGAACCGGGCGCTTTGGCCAGAGCGCTCAATATCCTGGCCACCGAGAATGTTGTTATCGAATATCTGTATGCTTATTCGATGGACGAAACGTCGGCCAATATTGTACTAAAGCCCGATAATATTGAGAAATGTATTGAAGTTTTTCACGCCCATCAAATAGATTTGGTGAAGGCAAGCGACATGTATAAAATATAATTTAAAGTTTACATTCTGTTTCGCCCGGGATAATATTTGGTAATAAACTATTGTTTAAAGCTCGACCAAACACCAAAAGCTTATAGTTTGTTATCTTTGTACCTCGAAATTCCGGGAAAAATTACAATTTATAAAAAATGTCCCGGTATTTCGGGACATTTTAATATTACTTGACTAATGAAGAAAGTTGCCATACAAGGAATAGCGGGCTCGTTCCACGAAGATGCTGCAACAAGATATTTTGGCAATGAAGCCATTGAAATTGTTGAGTGTAAGACTTTTAAACAAGTTTGTGAATTAATCGACAGCGATCAGGTTGACATTGCTGTTATGGCGATCGAAAACTCGATTGCAGGTAGCCTTCTCCAAAATTACGGACTCATTCGCGACTACCACCTCCGAATAATAGGTGAAATATTTATTCATATCCAAATGAACCTGATGGTTTATCCTGGAGTAAAGAAAAAAGACATCAAGGAAATTTATTCGCATCCGGTGTCTTTTATGCAGTGCACCGAATACCTCGAAAAATACTTTCCGAATGCAGAACGTAAAGAATTAGGCGACAATGCCAAAGTTGCCAAGCTAATTTCTGACGAGCAAATAAAAAATGCGGCAGCTATCAGTAATTTACGTTCGGCTGGCCTGTATGGGCTTGAGATAATCGACAAAGGCATCGAATCAAACAAGAAAAATTATACCCGCTTTCTGATTTTGGCCAAGCACGGAAACCCAACAGAAGGCACCAACAAGGCCTCGCTTTGCTTCGAGGTTGGGCACTTCTATGGCTCGCTGGCAAAAGTTCTGAATATTTTTGCAGAACATAAAATAAACTTGACGAAAATTCAGTCAGTTCCAATTGTTGGAAAGCCGAATGAATATACATTTCATGTTGACATTGAGTGGGACGAGTTAACAAATTACGAACGCGCTATTCATATTATCCTGAAAAATGTGTCGAGTCTCGCCATTTTAGGAGAATATGTTCGCGGTGATATTGCTATTCATAAACAGTAAAAAAACATTATAATATGAGCAAAATTGGTTTATTCTTTGGCCCATTAAAGGGTTCTGTTAACCGTGTTGCTGAAAAAGTGAAAGCAGCCTTTGGTGAAGAAAATGTTGAATTGATTTCGGTAAACGATGCTTCAGCAACCGATCTTGAAAAATACAGCCTGATTATCTTTGGCATTTCGACCGTTGGAAAAGAAACCTGGGACTCAAATTATTCAAATACCGACTGGAGCAAGTTTTTCCCCAATATTTCAAAAGTTGACTTCTCCGGAAAAACAGTGGCTATCTTCGGACTTGGCGACCACATTACATACTCAAGCTACTTTGTAAATGCAATGGGCGTTTTGGCAAAGGAGCTTGAGAAAAAAGGGGCAAAAATAGTTGGACAGGTTGATCCTGCTGGTTATGAATTCGACGATTCTGAAGCTATTATCGACGGTAAATTTATTGGACTTCCAATTGACGAAGATTTTGAACCTGAACTGACCGACGAACGGGTAGCTAACTGGGTAAAAAGCATCAAACCAGCTTTCGGATTCTAGCTTTTTGCAGAAACATGATAAAATTCAGGTTCAATTTTCAACCTGTTTTTCTGTCAAATCAAAAGATTAAAGCAACGCCTGCTTTCAAATTTAAATTCGTTGATCGCTTGCATTTCCGAATTGCGAAACCTGTTTTGCAATACTCTAAAGCAATTTGATTTATAGCGAATTCTTTATTTATTTTTACTCAAAATTTACAGCTTTTCTAATGGAAAATACACCTGTTAGTCCCGAAATTGTAAAGAAATACATTGATCAACTCCAGATAAAAGATCTCGGAAAAGCATCGATCAGGGAAATTGTTGCCCTGGTAAACTTTATCGAGGAAGAAAGCAAAGTAAAATATATTCGCATGGAGATGGGAGTCCCCGGACTTCCGCCTGCAAAGGTTGGTGTCGAGGCCGAAATCAAAGCACTCGAATCAGGTGTTGCTTCAATTTATCCGATGATGGATGGAATAAAGCCGCTCAAATACGAAGCTTCCCGTTTCATCAAACTGTTTATGGATGTAGATGTTGCCCCTGCAAGCTGTATTCCAACTTGCGGATCGATGCAGGGAACTTTTGCTGCTTTGCTGGTCGCCGGGAATGTTGACAAACAAAAAGACACAACGCTTTTCATCGACCCCGGATTTCCTGTACAGAAACAGCAAATGACTGTGATGGGAAACAAATTCGAATCATTTGACGTGTTCGAATTCCGCGGGTTGAAACTTCGGGCTAAACTCGAATCATATTTATCCAAAGGAAATATCAATTCCATAGTTTATTCAAATCCCAACAATCCAAGCTGGATATGCCTGACAGACGAGGAGCTCCAGATTATTGGTGAACTGGCAACAAAATACGACATTATCGTCATGGAAGATCTGGCCTATTTTGGCATGGACTTCAGAAAAGATTTTTACACACCGGGGCGCCCGCCTTACCAGCCGAGCGTTGCAAAATACACCGACAACTACGTATTGTTTATATCATCGTCGAAGATATTCTCCTACGCCGGACAACGTGGAGCAATTATGGCGATTTCGAATTCGCTTTGGAACCGACAATATGAAAACCTCGGAATCCGTTTTGGTAGCAAAGCATTTGGCTTCACCATTGTAATGCAGGTTTTGTATGCACTTTCGTCGGGAATTGCACACTCTGTTCAGCACGGGCTTGCAGCCATGTTTAAAGCTGCAAACGACGGTGAATTCAATTTTATAGAAGACGTGAAAGAATATGGCCGAAAAGCCAGGATAATGAAAGACCTCTTTATTGGCAACGGATTTAATGTTGTTTACGAGAAAGACGGAGATGAACCAATTGCCGATGGGTTCTATTTTACAATTGGATACCATGGAATGACTGGCGGACAATTGTTGGAAAATCTATTGTATCACGGAATAAGTGCTATAACGTTAAAAAATACCGGAAGCGAAAAAGAAGGTTTACGAGCCTGTGTTTCGCATGTGAGACGTGATCAGTTTGGCGATTTGGAACAACGGCTTAAAATTTTTAACGAAACATTCAAGTAAAACGATGAATACCGGAATTAATCATCTATTTACAGGATATACTGATACGCTAACCCAGCTGAAAGATTTCTTTGTAAAGAAATGCCCGGTAACTTTAAAAAAAGGAGATGTATTTCTGGACTACGGAGATCATTCGCAAAAATTGGGCATTGTTCTCAACGGATTGCTTTACTCTACTTATATCTGCGAAAATGGACAGGAATGGATCTCTAACTTTTTTTACCCACCACATCACGCGGTTATAACCAGCCACGAAAGCTTTCTGCTCGGGCGGAAATCGTCCGAATCAATCAGGGCATACGAAGATTCGACGCTTATCTACATCACAAAAAGTGAATACGACACGCTCACTTCGCAAAATCCGCAGTTAGAGCACATGGTTCGGGTAGTTGCCGAAGAAAGCTATATTCAGGCATTAAAAAGAGTTTATTCCTTTCAGTCGTTAACAGCTTTTCAGCGGGTAAAAAAGTTTGTAACAGAAAATAGCGACCTTGTGTCAAGAGTTCAGCGACAGCACATTGCGTCGTATTTAGGAATTCACCGGAACATTTTCACAAGGGTATTGCATAAGATTTGATTTCGCAACTTTTGTTGCGCATGGGTGGACCTGTAAAAACTAGTTTTGTAACTATTGGCGTTTCACCAGTGATTACGAAAACATAAATTTTAAAAATCATGGCAAAAGTTATTGGAGCTGTAGTGGTTGACAATGAAGCATGCAAAGGTTGCGGTTTATGCGTAGCTGCTTGTCCACAAGATGTTTTAGGCCAAAATAAGCAAGTGAATGGCCGCGGATATCACTACTCGTTTATGAAAAATCCTGAAGCTTGTATCGGTTGTTCAAACTGCGCCACAGTTTGCCCCGACACCTGCATCACCGTTTACCGGGTAAAAATCTAATGATTTACGATTGGACAATTTGCAATTTGCTGGTATGCACAAGGTAAATGGTAAATTACAAATCGTTGAGTGAAATGAAGATATAGTAAATAATCAAATAGTAAATAAACAAGATGGGTGAATTAAGATTAATGAAGGGAAATGAGGTGATAGCCGAAGCCGCAATCCGTTGTGGTTGCGACGGATATTTCGGATACCCCATCACTCCCCAGTCGGAAATAATGGAAACCCTAATGGAACGCGAACCGTGGAACGAAACAGGAATGGTTGTTCTTCAGGCCGAAAGCGAAGTCGCTTCAATTCACATGCTTTATGGCGCTGCCGGTTCGGGCAAAAAAGTATTGACATCGTCGTCGAGCCCTGGAATTAGCCTTATGGCCGAGGGAATATCATATCTGGCCGGAGCCGAATTGCCCTGCCTTATTGTGAATGTTCAGCGAGGTGGCCCTGGCCTGGGAACGATCCAGCCATCGCAGGCCGACTACTGGCAATCAACCAAAGGCGGCGGACATGGTGATTATCGCCTGATTGTTTTGGCTCCTTCGTCGGTTCAGGAAATGAACGATTTCGTTGAGCTGGGCTTTAAACTCGCTTTCAAATACCGCAATCCGGCCATGATCTTAACCGACGGCGTAATCGGACAGATGATGGAAAAAGTTGTTCTTTCTGATTATATCCCTCGTTCAACCGACGAAGAAATTGAAGCCCGGTGCGGATCGTGGATCACCAGCGGACGCAAAAACGCCCGCGAACGCCACGTAATTACATCGCTCGAACTCGATTCTGGAAGAATGGAAGTGAACAACATCCGTTTTCAGAGCAAATACGCAAAAATGGAGGAAGACGAGGTACTTTATGAAGAAATACAATGCGAAGACGCCGAATACCTGATTGTTGCATTCGGTTCATCGGCACGTATTTGCCAGAAAGCAGTTGATGTTGCTCGCGAAAAAGGAATTAAAGTCGGACTTCTTCGGCCAATCACGTTGTTCCCCTTCCCGAAAAAACCAATTGGTGAACTGGCGAAAAAAGTAAAGGGAATGCTTGTTGTTGAAATGAATGCCGGACAAATGGTTGAAGATGTTCAGCTTGCCGCCGGATGCTCAATACCTGTTAAATATTACGGACGTTTGGGAGGAATTGTCCCTGGCCCGGGAGAAGTGGTTCAGGCCCTTGAACAAAAACTGATAGGAGGATAATTTATGGAATTGGCAGAAATCATTAATCCAAATAACCTGGTTTACGAAAAACCGAAGCTTTTAACTGACAATACAATGCATTATTGCCCTGGTTGTGGGCACGGCGTTGTGCACAAATTATTGGCCGAAGTGATCGAAGAACTGGGAATTGAAGAAAAAACAATTGGCGTTTCGCCTGTTGGTTGCGCTGTGTTTGCCTACAACTACATTGACATTGACTGGCAGGAAGCAGCTCACGGACGCGCACCGGCTGTTGCAACCGGGATTGCGCGTGTAAATCCGGATAAAGTAGTTTTTACCTACCAGGGCGATGGCGATTTGGCGTCGATTGGCACAGCTGAAATCATGCACGCCTGCAACCGTGGCGAAAACATTGTAGTAATTTTCGTTAACAATGCAATCTACGGAATGACCGGCGGCCAAATGGCCCCAACTACCCTGCTCGGACAGGTAACATCAACAACCCCGATGGGTCGCGATGCCTCACGAAATGGCTATCCGTTGAAAATTACCGAACTGATTGCTCAGCTTGCCGGAACCTCGTATGTTACACGTCAATCGGTTCACACGCCCGCTGCTATTCGCAAATGTCGCAAATCGATTTCAAAAGCCTTCCAGGCTGCATTAGATAAAAAAGGAACTGCGTTCGTTGAAATCGTTTCAACATGCAACATGAACTGGAAGCTCGATCCGGTTGAAGCAAACAAATGGATGGAAACCAATATGTTCCCATTCTATCCTCCGGGTGATCTGAAAGACAGTTCGAAAAATGATCCAGCAAGTTATTCCCCACTTAAAAACTAGAAGCAATGACTGAAGAACTCATTATAGCCGGATTTGGCGGACAAGGTGTACTTTCGATGGGTAAGATTTTAGCTTACTCAGGAGTAATGGCCGATCAGGAAGTGGCATGGTTTCCGTCATACGGCCCCGAAATGCGTGGTGGAACTGCAAACGTTACTGTTATCCTGAGCGAAAACCGTATCAGTTCGCCTGTGCTAAACGAATACGATACTGCAATTATCCTGAATCAGCAGTCGATGGACAAGTTTGAACATGCCGTTAAACCCGGCGGCGTTTTAATTTACGACCCGAATGGTATTGTTCATCCGCCCAAACGCACTGATATAAATATCTACAAGATTGAAGGAACTATAATTGCAGCAGAGTTAGGCAATGTGAAAACCTTTAATATGGTTGTTCTAGGCGCTTACCTCAAAGCCAAGCCAGTGGTGAAAATGGAAAGTGTAAAGAAAGGACTAGAGAAGTCTCTTCCGGTACGCCACCATAAATTAATCCCAATGAACCTCGATGCCATCGAGAAAGGATTTCAGGGGTTAGAGTTGGTTCATGCAGCAGTTTAAATACCGAATTATCTCAATATCAAAAAAAATACCCGCGTGACAATCATGCGGGTATTTTTTTTGCAAGGTTTTCTTTATTCGCCCAACTCCTTGCTTATTGCTTTTTGAAGTTCATTGTTGCGATCTGCACAATATTCCCAAAACATCACTCCTGCCAGTCCTTTGCTTTTCAGGTATTCCATTTTATACTGAATGGATTGTGCATCCTCATACGAAATGAAAATTCGCTTTTCGGCATTCCACAAATAGGGAGCTTTGGCCGTATCGTCCCAGAAACGTTTGTAGCCATTTTTGTCTATATCATCGGCAAAACTAACGTAGTCGATACCCATTCCAACCGTTTCAGCTTTTTGAAACAATACGTTATCTCCTGACGGAGTTACGCCCTCCCATTTGCGCCCATAGAGCGGAATTCCGAGGTTAATTTTATTAGCCGGAACGCCAGCTTTGATGTGCAAATCGACTGCATTCACAATGCTGTTCTGGTCGAGTTCCGGTCTGGCAGAGGGCATGAAATTACTATGATGACCGGTTACTTTGTGCCAACCGTTGTAAAAGTCGTAAGTCATGATATTAATGAAATCGACATATTGCTGCACTTGTCCCAGTTCAGTATTTTGCACATAAGTTTGGTCTGCACCAGTGGCGATAGTCACCAGGTAATGCTTGTTTGAGCCATCAGCGTTCGCTTTCTGGTCGAGTTGTTCACGAACTTCTTTCAGCATCAGCGTGAAATTGTGCACATCTTCGGGTCTGAAGGTATTTCCGGCACCCGATTGATTGGGATATTCCCAGTCCAAATCAATTCCATCCAAATGATATTGCTGCACTAAGCGTACACAGCTTTGGGCAAACTTCTTTCGCGAATCGGCAGTTAGCGCTGCATCAGAAAATCCGCCCGACCAGCTCCAACCACCTGCCGACGCCAATATTTTCAATTCAGGATTAGCCTTTTTTAAATCATTTAGTTTAACCAGATCGTTTGGCGTGAGCGCTTTCCCATCGATTTTAGTGCTATCAAAAACAACTTCGCCGCTTTTAATATTAACAAAAGCATAATTGATGTGGGTTAACCGCGAAGCATCTATGGTTGAAAAATCGAAGCTGCGATAGCCTGCCACATAAGCCACTACATTGTATTTTTTCGCACTTTTTGCTTCGGCTTTCTTCGCTGAGGAGAACTGGCAAGAACTATAAATCAAGATGAAACCCAACAAACAGAGGTTCAGAAATGAATTTTTGAAAGTCATAAGTATTTTATTGAATTGTGTTTCTTAAATAATCGGTAATCAAAAATATAGTTTTTAAATTTATTAATAAACTTTTTATTTCTTTTAAAATAAAAAACGAACAATCATTTCGGGGTTTCAATTACTTCATGTATTTTCAGCCACTCATTTTGAACTTTATGGCAAAGAAAAATTCAGGAATAAAACATCCGGCCCTTTGGGTTCCTTCGGCGTATTTCGCAATGGGATTGCCATTTGTGGCAATTGCTCAGGCATCAGCATTAATGTATAAAAACATGGGGATTTCTGATGCTCAAATTGCTTTCTGGACTTCGCTGATAATGATTCCGTGGACTATAAAACCGCTTTGGAGCCCGGTATTAGAGATGTACAAAACCAAAAAGCATTTTGTGGTGGCCTCCCAGTTTATAACCGCCATTACCTTTGCTCTCGTGGCTTTGGCTTTGCCGCTCAACCATTTCTTTACCTACACCATTGCCATGTTGGCCATTGTTGCTTTTAGTGGTGCCACAAACGATATTGCTACCGATGGAGTTTACCTGAATGTACTTTCGCCCAAACAACAAGCCGAGTACATTGGCTGGCAGGGCGCAGCGTATAATGTAGCTAAAATTCTTACTGCGGGTGCTTTCGTTTATCTTGCAGGGCAACTTGAAGAAAGTGTTGGCGTTGTAAATGCCTGGGTAACGGTGATGTTGATTTTTGGAGCCATCATGGGATCGCTCGGTTTATATCACCTCAGGATGTTACCCAAAGGCGGAGAAAATGCCGCCGAAGTAAAATCATTTAAAGAAGGCGCAGGCACGCTTGTTGACGTTATCAAAACATTTTTTCAGAAGAAACATATTTACTGGTACATTGCCTTTATTGTGCTGTACCGATTTGCTGAAGGGTTTGCCATTAAAATTGCACCACTCTTCTTTAAAGCCGACGTTGCAAAAGGAGGATTGGGCCTTTCAACATCTCAAATTGGTATTATCTACGGAGTTTTTGGCGCTGCTGCTTTCGTCATAGGTTCAATTCTTGCCGGGTATTTTATTGCCAGACGAGGCCTTAAAAGAGCCCTGATTTACCTCTGTGCGAGCTTCAATATTCCCTTTGCTGTTTACGCGTTTTTGGCGCTGACACAGCCTTCAAACCTATACCTGATTGGCTCTGCCGTTGTATTGGAATATTTCGGATATGGTTTTGGATTTGTTGGCCTCATGCTTTTTATGATGCAGCAGGTTTCGCCCGGAAAATACAAGATGGCACACTACGCTTTTGCGACGGGAATTATGAATCTCGGATTCATGATTCCATCCATGATCAGCGGCTTTTTAAGCGATTACCTCGGCTACAAGATATTTTTTATCTGGGTACTGATTGCAACAATTCCTTCATTCCTGGCGGCTGCATTGGTCCCTTTTGGACATCCGGACAATAAAGAACAAAACGAAATTGAATAAGAAATATAAATTTTTGAGACAATTATGACATCTAAATTTCAGATTCCATGGGAGGATCGCCCGCAAAACTCAACCGACGTAATGTGGCGCTATTCGCACAACCCGGTCATCGGACGTTACCACATCTCTAGCTCAAACAGCATTTTCAACAGCGCTGTTGTGCCATTTAAAGATGGTTTTGCCGGAGTTTTTCGATGCGACAACAAGGCAGTTCAAATGAATATCTTTGCCGGATTCAGTAAAGACGGTATCAATTGGGACATTAATCACGAACCCATCGTGATGGTTCCGGGAAACACCGAAATGATTGAATCGGCCTATAAATACGACCCACGAGTAACCTTCATCGAAGACCGCTATTGGGTTACCTGGTGCAACGGTTACCATGGCCCAACCATTGGAATAGCATACACCTTCGACTTTGTAACTTTTCATCAGTGCGAAAATGCCTTTCTTCCTTTTAACCGGAATGGAGTGCTTTTTCCTGAAAAGATTGACGGCAAATACGCGATGTTAAGCCGTCCAAGCGACAATGGGCACACTCCATTCGGCGATATTTACATCAGTTTTAGCCCGGATATGAAATATTGGGGCGAACATCGCTGTGTAATGAAAGTGACGCCATTCGAACTTAGCGCATGGCAATGTACAAAAATCGGCGCAGGCTCTGTTCCAATTCGTACCGAAGCTGGCTGGCTGATGTTTTACCACGGCGTAATCAATACCTGTAATGGGTTCCGCTATTCGATGGGGGCTGTACTACTAGATCTCGAAGATCCTACAAAAGTTCTTTACCGCACACAGCCTTATTTGCTTGCACCCGCTGCTCCGTACGAATTGGCTGGTGACGTGCCTAACGTAGTTTTCCCTTGTGCTGCCTTAAGCGACGGAGAAAGAATAGCAGTTTATTATGGAGCTGCCGACACCGTGGTTGGTATGGCCTTCGGTTACCAATCAGAGCTAATTGATTTCATTAAAAGTAATTCCATATAGAAAAAAGGCTCATCGAAAAATAGAGTTAGTTTCTAAACTGCCTTAATTGCTTAGTCTTTAAGGCAGTTTTTTATTCTCTATTGCAACCTTCTTTTCATTTCTTTCGGCTAAACTGATATACGATCCTCCCGCTTTTATTTATGAGCGCCATTTTGAGTTCATTATCATCAATAGAACACATCATAAATCCTGCTTCTCCACTACTAAATACCATCCCTTCGTGTTTCACTACAGGTCTGGCCTGAGACGCCGAAGTATTCACAATATAATCTATTCCTGAGTCCGCAACTTTTATATGCTGAAAATTGTGAATATGGCCACATACGTAGGTGTCAACTTTATACTTTTCGAGAATCGGTTTCAATCGTTTCTGAAGATCAATTTGCTCCAAATCTGCCTTGGTAGTACCGGTAAAAATCGGGTGATGTCCTAAAACTATTTTCCATTCAGCAGTAGACTTGGCCAGAGTTTCGTCAATCCATTTCAACTGAGTTTCCAAATTTTCGTTACTGGCATCAGCATACTTCGAATCGTTGCGATAACGATCAATTAATGGTGTTGTATCAATAAAAACCAACAATACCTGAGAAGAATCTGATACTGCAAAACTTTTGCTATAATAACGTGCAGGCATCTGCCAACGGCGGCTAACCGAAGAATAAGCTAACACTGCTGAAGTATTTCCGCGATATTCATGATTTCCTAAAACAGGATACCAAGGAATCATTAGTTCAGGATGAGAATAAACCAACTCAAAATTAGTCAACCAAAGCGGATCGTTCACCGATTGCACACCGTAAAAATGATGAACATCGCCTACTGCTGCAACAAAATCTACGCCTGTTCTGCCGCTCACTTCTCCCATCATCTCGGCTATTGGTTTCTGATCGTAATAACCGTTCTTCCCCAAATCATTAGCGATAATAAAATTGAATTTGCCATCGAATTGACTTAACCGAACAGAATCGATAGGAACGACTATTCGTGGCTGACCAAAGGATTGAGATGTAGTGAAAAAGAAAAGAATAAGAACAACAAAGCCGGTTATCGAACAACGAGGACAGTACATAAAAATAGGTTTATAATTATCAGGTATTTGAACGGTCGAAGTACGTAAATATTTCAAGGGGGGAGAGAAGAAGAAAATGGAAAATAAAAAAGCCTCCGGCTCAATAAAGAACCGAAGGCTAATAAAAATGGCGACGACCTACTCTCCCACAACTAAATGCAGTACCATCGGCGCTGGTGGTCTTAACTTCTCTGTTCGGAATGGGAAGAGGTGGAACCCCACCGCAATAGTCACCTAAAGCTTTCATGGTGGCTTACGCTTTACAACACCAAAATATTTTAAACATACCGGGAATAAACAGAAGTTATTCAATAAACCTGAAAATACTAGCGAAAG
>DAOPZV010000023.1:0-29620 GCA_035353575.1 Prolixibacteraceae bacterium
AGGTATTTCTTATCTTTTGTGAGATTATAGAATTCTAAGGGCAAGCACCCGAACATGTTTAAATCGACATGGTATTTTATGGGTAGCAACTGGCTTTCATTCGAGAGCAGGAAATCAAATTTTTTCTGAATGGCGCTAAAAAGCTCTTTGTCTTTTGTTAACGACGCATACTGAAGAGCCCCGCGCCAGTAAAATGTTTCAGGGTAGCTAATCCATTTTCCGCCGTGAAGCGCATGTTTGGCATCAACAAAACGATAGGCGATTAATTTGCCCACTTCTTCTGGAGTGTATCCTTTCGGAAAATTGGATAATGCACTCTTCTGGGCAAAGATTGGCTGAAAGGGTATGAGAAGGACAAATAGGATTAATAATTTTTTGGTCATTGGATTGTTTTATTGGGTTGTTGAATTTATGCAAGTTCTTTTTATGACTAAAGAGGGTGCTTCAACTACCTGAAACACCCTCTTGTTGAGTTTTTATTCCCGGTGCAATTTTGATTTATTTGGGAATATTAGTTCAATTTACGATTCTGGTTACCGAATGATTATTAATTTGTTTTATCCTCATCGGCTACAGCATCCTCCCATTTATCCCATTTGGCTGTTGCGGCATCATACCCATCGTAACCAAAGTTTTGACTTAACTTACCTTTATTGTTTGCTGTAATTGCGGCATAAGGAATTGGCCAGTAGAAGTTTTTCTTATCCATTGTATAATTAGGGTTGCTGTTTCCGGTAGCGTTAATTTGTATCGGTCCTTTGTTATATATGCTGTAATGAACAATTCGCTGATACCAGTAGCTTCCACCACTCGGGTCGGTTCCTTTTTGTTTATCGAAATTGTCGAGACTGTAGGTATTTCCCCATTCGTCGGGTTTACCACTGCGGGCTAAACAAAGCGAAACACGGCTTAACTCAACGTTACGCCATTCTTCCCAGTACAACTCACGTGCGCGTTCATTCATAATATCACCAATTGTAACCGTACCTTTATATAATTCAGTACATTTTGCCCTTTGGCGTATCTTATTTAAGTCGTCTTTAATGGTTATATCATCGGGATTTAGATAAAATTTAGCTTCGGCCCGAAGAAGATATGCTTCGGCCAAGCGATAGAGATACCAATCGGCAATACCTCCATTGGTAGCTCCCCTGTTACCATCCGATCCGCTAATATTAGCATCGTTAACCGGATCGTCGAGGAAAAATTTATAATGAGGCACATCGAACCAGCGGCGAATGGTATCGCTGCACAACAACGCTTTATTTGTAGGGTTGAAAAGCGTAATTGGCTTACCAAATTCTGCTGATGCTTTGTTGTTTACACGGTAATCTTCCATGCGAATCCAGTTACCTGTTTCGGAGCTGTGGCGTAAGTCGGTTTTGTCTTCAACTCCATTTACTTTCCACAATGCTTTTGTATAAAAAGAGGTTGGGCGATAGGTTGCAATACCGCGCCCGAAAGCACGCATATAGTCGTATTTTGAATTGTAGTCGGCGTGGTTGCGCTTTAGGTTCAACAAAGCTTGCTTGCCATCTTTTGTTTGCAGCCTGGTATCAAAAACAAATGGGTACAGAATACGCATGGTGAGCATTTTTACAAACGATTCGGCTTCTGATCCGCGGTTTGGGATACCCATAATAACCTCAGTATTGGCAGAGATCAGTTTGTTTTCAGCCCGGTGTAAGTCCCATATAACATTTCGTGTAATTGGCCATGTTGCCGGTTCGCCGCCATCATTGAAAGTACCAAAATTGTTTTGCATAAGTGCATAGCCCGATCTTTCAATAATAATATCGGTTTGTTCTTTTGCTTTCGCAAATTCGCCTAATGCCAGGTAACATTTGGCAAGCAACATACGACAGGCACCTTTGTTTACCATTCCAATGAGAGGCATGCTTTTCTGATCGGGAACCCATTGTACAGCAAATTCCATGTCCTTGGTAATCATTTGCAAAATAGCGTCGCGCCTGGTACTTTTGTAGTTTTGTTTAGGTACTTCCAACACTTTAGTAACCAGTGGCACATCGCCATATTGAAATACCAGGGCCATGTAGCGGAAAGCACGATGAAAATAGGCTCTTCCTTTGTAAGCGTTTCGGGTTGCCTCGTCCAAACCATCCACTTTATCAACAAATTGAATAACCGTGTTGGCGAACATGATGCCATTATAAGTTTCTTTCCAGAAATACCAGAGGCTATTTGTTCTGTCGAGATTTAATAGAGTACTGTTGTCGCTGGTTGGCGTAAGCATATTGGCAACATCGCAAAGCATACTGCTTTTGTCGGTTGTGCTGGCCACCATCAAGTCAGAAAATAAATACTCTGTTCCCAGTGGAAGCATTTCGTTGTGGTCGGCAGCAAAATAGAGCTTCATGTGGCGGTCGCAAATTGCCATAGCAGCTTTTAGCCCCGATTCGGTGCTGAATGTAGCGGTTGGTTCGTAGAACGAGAGCGGATCGGGTTGGAGGAAATCCTCTTTACATCCGCTGAACAGGATGGTACCACCAATAACGAGGGCCATACCAATACGATTTATTTTTTGAACTATCTGTTTCATTTTCATTGTTATTACAGGTTAGAAAGTTAAATTCAATCCCAAACTATAAATGCGGGTACCCAATCCTTCGGCATTATTAATTTCAGGATCGCCATATTCCCAGTCTTTTGCCCACGAGGCCACATTACGGACAGTGGCAAAAACTTTGGCTCGTTCAATTGAAGCTTTTGAAGTCCAAACTTTGGGTAAAGTATATCCAACTGAGATATTTTCGAGACGGATAAATGTTCGGTCGTACAGTTTTTTTACGTTTTCTGCACCTACGGGTCCTTTAGCTTCAATACGCGCGTATTTTGTTGAAGGGTTTTCAGGTGTCCAGTATTGTTTTGCAGGTACATTTTGCAATGCATAAGCCATACGCCCGCCGTCATCGTCGTTGTTCAAATAGTAGTCAGATATGCTTTTGTGGCCCATGTACGAATATATATTGAACGAAAAGCTGAGGTTTTTCTTAATCTCGAATTCGTTACGTATCGACCAGTTGATTGGAGGAGCTGTTTGTCCTAAAAATTCTTTGTCATTATCATTATAAACTGGCTTAATAGTACCATCAGCATTAACGATATCATCGGCGGTGTAGTTGTTCGCTACTTTAGGGTCGCCGGGTACTTGTCCGTATCGTTTGGCTTCGGCTACTTCATCTTTTTGCCAAATGCCGATGACACGATAATCCCAGATTGCTGAAATTGGTTTCCCGATAAACCATTTGTTCGTTTTATCGTCCATTTCTTTTGTTCCGGTAACGTTGCCATTTGCATCCTTAACATCCTGATATTGGTAGTACAGATGTTTAATTTTGTTTTTGTTGTAAGAAAAACCTAATGTTGTTGTCCATTTCAGGTCTTTGTTGTTGATATTAACCGAATTTACAGAAAGTTCGAACCCACTGTTGTTCACCTCCCCTAAGTTGGTTGTGATGCTTGAAAATCCGGTGAATTCAGGTAAACGCTGGTTCATAATCATATCGTGAGTACTCATGTTGTAGTATTCCAAGCTACCCGTGATGCGATCGTTCAGTATACCAAAGTCAAGACCTACGTTCCACGATGCTGTTTTCTCCCATTGCAAATTGGGGTTTGCCATACGTTCGGCCATTAAGTAGCGCATCAATTGTAATTCGCCTGCACTGTTTATATAACCCTGCATTTTTCCAGCGCCTTCGTACAGGTTGGCCAATGCCAGATATGGGTTTGCTAATGAACGGTTACCATTTTTACCATAAGAAACGCGCAATTTACCAGTGCTTAAAATATTGCTGAAAGTGTAGAATTTTTCGTTACTAAAAGCCCAGGAGAGAGCAACCGAAGGAAAAATAGCATAGGGGTTTGAAGCTCCAAATGCGGAATAGCCATCGCGACGAACTGATGATGTAATCATATACTTGTTGTCATACGAATAAAACAAGCGAGCCAAAAGAGCGTCGGCTGTTTCGTGTGAATCTGTTGACCAGTAGGTACTACTTTCTTTCGAACCATTTTTTGTATTATGGAAACCTAAGGCATCCGATGGCAGAATGTTACGAGCCTCGATACGGTCTAACCATGATTGGCGTTGTTCTGCTTCCTGCACTAAGGTTACAATTACATGGTGTTTTTCTTTGAAGTGGTTATCCCATGTAATCGTGTTGTTGAGCGACCAATCGAATTTTTTAGTTTGTTCGCGGTTCGCTCCGCGCGATTTAGGGTCGGAGCCGGGTAAGTCAGCCGACATGAAATAACGGTCGTAAAAGAACTGATAGCGGGGCGAAGCATTGAACGAATAAGTAATATTGTAGGGCAATTTAATCTTAGCATTCAAAATACTGTTCAGGATGGTAAATCCTTTTTCAAGTTCAAGGTACTGTTTCTGGAAATCGTAATTATAACCTCTTTGGCTATACTCCGAACTTAACGGATACTGCAAGGGGTTGCCTAAATCGTCGGAATAATCGGCATAAGGGCTATTGCGCAACGATTGGTCATAATCAATATCGATGTTTCCTTCTGAACGGTCCTGAAAGTTTACATTAGCTCCAATTTCCAACCATTTGTTTACTTTGGCTTCAACTTTCATATTGGCGCGAACCGACTGATACTCGTCGCTAATTTTAGCGCCCTGATTTTTCAGGTAGCCAAACGATACATAGTAGTTTGCTTTGTCGCTGGCTCCGCTCACGCTTGCATTATAGTCCTGGTTAAAGCCTACGCGATAAGTGTGTTTGGCCCAGTCAACTGTTTTTCCGGTCAGTAGGTTGGCAAGCGCATTTCCCTGGAATCCGAGCCGTTTTCCCCAGATGCTTAGATCCGATTCTCCAGCTTCGTTGGTCGAATATCCTCTCCATTTATCAACCGATACACTCGATGGCAGTTGTTCTGGACGCATAAAAAAACCTGGTTTTTGAGCATAAACACCCGATTGATATGCTTCATACTCGCCGGTTGTTGCGTTTACGCCGTATGTATTTTTAGTGTACCAATCCTGGCGGTGCTGTAAATAAGCATTAGGGCTAAAACGTTCGCGGTAATTGCTGTTTTGGGTAAATCCAATGTTTGTACTTATATTGATAATTGGTTTACCAACTTTCCCTTTTTTTGTTGTAATAATAATAACCCCGCTGGCGGCCTTTGCACCATAAATTGCTGTTGCCGAGGCATCTTTCAAAACGTCGATTTGGGCAATATCATCAGGATTAATTTCTGAAAGTTCGCCATAAAAATTCATTCCATCCAAAATAAGCAGTGGATTGTTGTGGCTTCCATCGGTATAAACCGAACGCTGTCCGCGCAACTGCATATCACCACCCCCTTTGGCCGAGGGATCGTAACCAACTTGTAACCCCGGAGTTCCGCGCAAAACATCTTGTACTGTTTTGGGGTTTTCGTTTGTAATTTTATCCATGCGAATTTGGGTGATAGAACCAGTGAGGTCTTTTTTTCGCATAGTTCCGTAACCTACCGCTACTACTTCTTCGATACCGATGGTTTCTTCTTCGAGCTTTATATCCATAGTGGTTTTTCCATTCACTTTTTCTTCCTTTGTTTTCATCCCTACGAATGAAAATACCAAAGTCGCGTCGGTCGGCACTTTTGACAAAGTATAGGCACCATCCATATCAGTAATAATACCGGTTATTGTTCCTTTAATAACTACAGAAACTCCGGGTAATGGAGTCCCTGTTGAATCGGTTACTTTTCCTGAAACCGTTTTTTGCTGTTGCGAACCTGGTTGTTGTTCGCTTTTTGGGGTAATTACAATATAGCGGTTAAGTAACTCGTATTTCAGATTTTGTCCCGAAATCAGTTTTTCCACAATATCTTTAACCGATTCGTTTTCGGCGTCAATCGAGATTTCGCGGTCAACTTTAAAAATGTTGTTATCGTACATGAACGACAAATCAGTCTGACGTTCAATTTCCTCAATAACATCTTTTACTTTACCACTTTTAATTTTGAGGTTTAATTTGGCCGTTTGTGCATCGGATTCGGCATAACTGGCTGTTAAACCCAGAACAATAATTAAAATAACGATCATTTTCATAATCAAAAGACGCTTTAACCAGGGAGAGTGGCTGAACAGCCCCCTTCTGGCAATTGATTTTTTTTTCATAAATTTGAAATTCATTTTTATGCATTTTTCACAATGACATGAAGTTGGCGCTTTAGTTTTGTGAAATCTGCGATTAATAAAATTGGCTTAAGAAGGTTTGCCGTCGCTGGCACTCCTTCTTTTTCTTTTAACTCATATACTATACTTTCAGGAGTTTCTTGTTTTTGAAATTTTTACTTGTTTCCCATATATCTCGTAAGTTATAGGAGTTATATGGTTTATGATTGAAAGCAACTCAGTGAGGCTCTCTGTTTTAACCTTAAAACTTAGTTTCGCGCTGTGCGTTAATGACTGGTCTATCGTAATTTCAACCCCATACCACCGTTCAAGGTATTTAATTACATTATCCAGTGTTTCATTTTCGATGATGAGTTCATCGGTTCTCCACGATATAATTTGTTTCAAGTTGAATTTTGAATTACCTAATTTGTTCCCGAGGTTATCGTATATAATCGCTTCGCCGGGAATCATTTTTTTCACAAGCTGATCGTTGTGGAACAGACCAATACTGCCTTCAACCAATGCAACTTCCGATTGATTGTCGTCGGGGTATGATTTTACATTGAAAGTTGTCCCGTAAACCTCCATTTTTAAGTCCTTCGATTTTACAGTGAATAAATTTCGGGGCGATTTGGTCACTTTAAACAATCCTTCTCCGGTAAGTTCCACGTATCTCGAATTTTTAAAGTTGGTCTTATATCGGAGTTTCGAATTTCCGTTGAGCCAAACCTGCGAATTATCGGGGAGTAAAATCATGGTTTTGTGTCCGTATGGCGAGAAAACTTCGGTAAACGATTGGTCTGGTTGAAACCACAGGAAACTTCCACCAACGCCTAAAGCAATAAACAGGATGGAGGCAGCAATCTGCATCAGCAGTTTGATATATGGGGTGCTTTTCTCCTGATAATTAATTCTTCCGGCGATTTTTTTCCAAGCCACCTCTTTTTCAACTGTAAACGCCTCCGGAACATTGCCATTGATGGAGTAGATTACCTGAAGGTCGTTTAAAATATCCTGATTTTCAGGTGTTTTAGAAAGCCAGCTTCCAATCAATTCATCTTCAGGCTCATGCGGATGCTGAAGCTTCTTCAATATATTTTCCCAGGGAGTTTGATCAGTCATATTTTTCTTTTTTCATGAAGAAGTAACTTAATTTGGCATGTACCCCTAAAACCAATTGATTTTTTAAGAATAATTCGAATATTATTTCCGAAAAATAGTTGGGGCGTGGATCTGTTTTTTTTAGAATTGCTTGTTACGAAAGGAAATGGTATAGGAAAATGAGGAAAATTTTGCCGCGATAAGGCAACAGATATTCCCGAAGTTTTTTCAGGGCAACCGTCATTTGATTTTCAACCGTTTTAACCGAAATGCCCAACTGTTCAGCTATTTCTTTGTTTGAAAGCTCTTCTTTTTTACTTAGCAGGAAAATCTTTTTGCATTTTGGTGGAAGCTGTTCTATTGCTGCATCGAGAATTTTCCGAAACTCTTCAGTGTCAACAAGCGAATCGTCGAAGTCAATCGTATCCGAGGCAGCTGATTTACCCAATTGATCGATTATTCGTTTCTGATTTCTTGTATCGCGAAGGTGGTTTAAACTCTTAAGTTTCGAGGCAGTGAATAAATAGGCTTTCACCGAGGTGTTGATTCGAAGGTTCTCTTTATTTCCCCATAAGTACACAAAAATATCCTGGACAATTTCCTCCGCCAGAACTTTGTCGTGTAAGTAAATATTCACGAAGTTGCACAAATCGTTGTAATATTTATCAAAGAAGTATTTAAAGGAGTCAATGTCTCCTTCGATCATCTTTTTTACAATAAAAAGCTCTTCTGTGGTTATTTCCGGTTTCAATGCCTGCCTGAATTTGCCCAAAACTACAAATTTTAGTATAATAATGAAATGTTGTCAACTATCAGGACGTGACACTTCTTACAAAAAGAGGCTGCCCAATTTTTTGGACAGCCTCTACGGGATAATAAAATATAGAATTGCTGTAATTTAAATTCCAGGTATTATTGTCCGCTAAACGGGTTTTGATCTTTCTCGCTTATGGCACTGTTATTTGCTAATTCCATTTGGGGAATTTGACAAATAAACCGGTAGTCGTTTGAAGGAAGCGAACCGTGAGGTATTGCATCCGAAGCATTGTAATCGTCTAAATACGACAGTCCCCATGAATAGTGCCCTGCAGTGGTGCCGTAACGATATAATGGTTTTTGTAAACGTAGTAGATCATACATTCCGGTAACACCTTCTCCGAGTAGCTCTTTGCGACGTTCTGTATAAATTGCTTCCAATAATTCATCTTTTGACGATGTTGTTGTTTTTACACCTACTTCACGCGCTGCTTGCAATTTGGTCAAATCGGTTAAAGCTTCAGCTGTTTTGCTTAAATTAGCCTTTGCTTCAGCCATGATCAGTAACATTTCGGAACTACGCATTAACGGAAATTCAGGATAGGAATGGCCTTGTTTAGCCCCGTTAGCATCTCCATAATATTTAAATTTATTATAGGCCCATTTGGTGGTAATTTCGGTGCTCCCGTTATTTGTCCGATGCCAAAACATCGATCCCTTTTCGTCATTATCAGTTATATTGCTCGTTTTTGTTACTTTGCTTCCACGATAGTCTGAATCATCAAATAAAGAAACATATTTTTCATCAACAAAAAGATTAATAAAACTGTAGGTCGGGCCATCGGTCATACCTTCACCGTAACTTGGATCTTGATTATACCAATAGTTAAACTCAGTATTCGATGAAATATTGGAAAGGTTTGTGTATTTTATGCCCCAAACAAGCTCTGAACATCCATCGCTAATCAGGTTGCTGAAACCACTCTTCCATTCGGTCTTTGTCATTAATGCCTGATGTTTTTGATAAACAGTCTGAGCTTCGGTTAATGCATTGGTCCAATCGCCCATAACCTGATAAACGCGGGCTAATTCGCCGGAAACTACATCTGCATTGATTCTCCACATTTCATCGCGGTCATAGTTGGCCAATAATGTTTTTGCACTTGTTAAATCGCTAATAATCTGGTTGTAACACTCCTGAACTGTAGAGAAACCCTTGTTCTCATTATCGGCAGATGTTAGCCGGAGGATAACACCACGTTTATTTTTTGCTATGGCATAGGTTTGTTGATAATTCATAATCAAATGAAAATAGCAAATACCACGCATAGCCAAACATTGTCCCTTAATTTTGGTCTTTAGGGCGTCGTCGCCAGACGCATCAGGAAGGGCATCCATAATAATGTTTACCTGGTTGATGGTTTTATACATGGTAGTCCAAATCTTACCTGCATAACTTCCACCAACTTGTGTACGCTCCGGGTCGAAACGATAACTGTTTACAACAGAACCGCCGTAGTTGATTATACTAACAATATCGGCTCCTCCTAAGTCATAATACATACAATAACCCGGTATCCCGGCATAACAAGCCTCATTTTGACTGGTACCACCCTGATCACCGTTCATTAAGAAATAATGATAAGCAGAAGTTAGTACCATATTTAATCCGGCTGTGGTTGAAAGTATCTCCGAATCAATCGCGGTAGATGAATTGGTTGTTAATTCATCGCTACAACTACTTACTGATAAAATCAATCCCGCAAGTAGCAAACTCTTAATTGTTTTATATATTTTTTTCATGAGAAATTACGTTTTAAAATGAAACCTGAATACCTCCCATATATACTCTTCTGGAACCTTGGATACCGTTATCGGAATTTGCATTTCCGTTGTAGTTGTTACCCTGAACACCAGTTTCCGGCTCAGAATAGCGCTTAGCTGCCGGGCCAAAAGTTAGCAGGTTATCTCCTGATAGATAAACACGTACATTTGAAAAACCGGCTTTCTTTACTAAACTACTGGGTAAAGTATATCCCAATGTTACATTTCTCAGACGATAGAAATCATTTTTAAATAAGTAAAAATCACTTGCTTTACTTGTGTTTGAGAAACTAGAAGCTGACCATCGTGGAAATTTTGCATTATCTCCAGGTTTCATCCAGGCATCACCGTCAACTAAACTTTGGATAATGCTCACACCATCACGAACGGTTGTGCGTTCCTTGTAAACATAGTCATACATTTTAGATCCGAAGGAAGCATACCACATGAAAGACATATCGAACCCATGAAGTTTGAAACTATTTGTGATTGAACCAAACGCTTTTGGAATTGCAGAACCGCAATATTGATAATCGTTTGTTGTTACCTTCGAATAATTCTCGGTTGTTGTCCATCCGCCATTGCCATCTTTAATCCAGTAACGCATATTCCCGTTTTCAGGATTAACCCCGGCATTTTTAGCCATGTAAAATTCATATAACGAATGCCCTTCTTCTAATTTATAACCTGCCGTACGCAATGTATAAATGTAAGATCCTCCAGGTAAATAGGTGACTTCATTTTTCAACGTGGAGAAATTTACATCGATATTCCATTCGAAATTATGGTTATGCATTGCTATCGCGCTCAATGTAAATTCAAAACCATTGTTGCGAACATCTCCTATGTTGGTGTTAATACCTTCTGCATTTCCAACCTGGGCTGATAGCGGAAGTGTCCTATAGTACAACAGATCTTTAGCGCTCTTGTTAAAGAATTCCAAAGTACCACTCAGACGATCAAAAATGCCGAAATCGAGTGCAATATTATACTGTTGGTTTTTCTCCCATTTTAAGTTTGGAGTTGCAACTGTTGTAGGTTTATATCCGGCCGAACCATACAAATTATCCGAGTCATAATAACCTTGATAAGCATACAGAATTTCATCACTGTCACTTGATGTTCCATCGCTTGTATTTCGGGGAATTAGTTTGTCATTTCCCGATGTTCCGAAACTTCCGCGTAGCGCAAGGTTATTCAACCATCCCATCTCTTTCATAAATTTTTCTTGTGAAATACGCCAGGATGTCCCGACTGAGAAGAAATTACCCCAACGGCTTTCTTTGCTGAAACGAGAAGAACCATCTCGGCGAATAGATCCAGACAGATAATATTTATTCATAAAGTTGTATTCTGCTTTTCCAAAAAATGAAAGCAATGAATATCGATCACGAGATGAACTGACGGCCCAGTTAGTTGTAGTTGAGGCTAATTCGTATTGGCCTATTTGCATGATGCCTTCTCCGTATCCATAATTGTATTGTTTGTTATTCGAATAGAATTCGTGTCCCAACATTGCATTTAAATTATGATTACCAAAAGATTTATCCCACGACAAAATGTTGTTCCAGGTAAGAGATAGCGTTTTGTAATTCGACCTTGAAGCCGATCCTCCGTTTGTCATAACGGTTACCCCATAGGGTTCTAGTTGTCCCTCGCCATGTACTGCTGAGCCATACGTGTAATAGTTTGTAGTAATATCGTCAATATTGGCTGCAGTTTTAAATTTGATATTATACGGTAATTTAAAATCAGCATAATAGTGGGATGTTATCATACCTGCTTCATTGCTTTCGAAGCTTTCGTCATTCGGGTTATGCCAATAATCGCCCCCGTTATTCAAAACATGAATTCCGAAAAAGTTAGATGAATTCTCGCCAAAATCATACATCCGGTCGCCTGTTTTTTGAGAATAAATCCAATCGGTGTTATCTGCGTTACGCAACCATGGAGAATTTAATGTATTGGAGAATACCAGTGCACGATTTGCCCCGGATACATTTTGACGTGAATAGCTATAAGCTAAACTTCCGCCCAATGTAAACCAATCAGTAATCTCAGAATTAACACTTGTGCGAAATGAGTAGCGATTATAATACTGGTTATTTGCGTACCCTTTATCGTTTAAATACGAAAGTGATGTAAAATAATTGGTTTTTCCGTTAGCACTCGAACCGCTTACATCCATTCCATAATCCTGACGAAGTTTACGGGAGAAAACAGCACCATACCAGTCATAGTCGCTTTTATCCCACACCATTTTCAAGTTTGGATTTGTATAACAATTTCCATTTCCATCATGCAATACATAGTTAGATGCGTCTCCTGTCCATGCAAATGGTGTTACATAAACAGTTTCTCCCGCCGAGTTTACACGTGCATTCACCATGTGGGGCAAAAGCGTTGAAGATGCATAATCTCCTGCAGCCTGTGGGCTCAATTTGTTTATATAGTATTGGTCGTTGTATATAGCCCTCCATGTATTGGTCAATTGCTCATACGGACTAGCTTTTGTTGGATTGCTAACTGCATTATCAGAAGTTCCCCACGCACTATGAAAATTAACTGCTATTTTACCGCCTTTCCCTTTTTTTGTTGTAATAACTACAACCCCGTTTGCCGCACGTGAACCATAAAGCGAAGAAGCGGCTGCATCTTTCAATACAGTGGTAGATTCAATGTCTGATGGAGAAATTGAAGTTAATTTCCCGTCGTAAGGCATACCATCCACAATATATAAAGGTGTTGTTTGACCCGACATAGAACTGATACCACGAATTTGGATACGGGTATCGCCCCCTGGATTTCCTTCATAATTAACAACGTTCACCCCGGTTGACATTCCTTGTAATGCTTCAGTAAAGCCCGATCCGGAAATTTTATCCAATTGCTTCGAATTTATTACAGTAGCAGAACCGGTGAAGGTCGATTTTTTTGTTGTTCCGTAAGCAACAACCATTACCTCGTCGATCCCCTTGGTTTCTTCTTCCATTACAACATTAACGGTACTAAGCCTTAAAACTTCGATTTCCTGGGTTCTCATTCCAACAAATGAAAACTGAAGAATTTTTGAGTCAACGGGAATGTTGATTTTGAATTGACCATTGGCATCGGTAATGGTTCCGTTCGTAGTTCCTTTTAGGGCAACCGAAACGCCAGGCAACGGCGCACCCGAAGAATCGGTCACTTTTCCCGAAACCGGTTTCACTTGCTTTTGTTCGGTTCCTATGTTGGTAACAGTAGTTGTTAGAATAATCTGGCGGTCTTTTACCTGGTAGGTAACGTTTGTTTTTTCAAAAACCCGGGATAAGATTTTTTCAATACTTTCATTCTTTACATCCACATCAACCTGCCGTTCGACGTTAACCAGTTTTTGGTTGAACAGAAAGAAAAACTCACTTTCTGATTCAATCTTGTTCAAAACGTCAAGCACTTTGGCATTATTCATTTTTAATGTCAGACGTGTTTGCTGCGAATAAGTGCTTATCGCATAGGTTTGTACTGCAAATAGCGTAATAATGAATACACTTAGCCTCATAACTTTCCATAATTTTAGAAGTGCACGGCTATGAACCGGCACCCGAATCCAGTGTTTTTTCATAGATTTGTATCATTAAGTGGTTTAACAATTAATAGAACGTTGTACTGCTTTACTTTGCAGGGAGGTGCTTCCGACACTTCCCTGTTTTTTTTATTTGAAATCTTTAATTTTCGTTTGATCGATGCGAAGGATTATTTTTCGCCGTTGATATACTCCCTCCTGGTTACTTGTTCTTTTTTCTTCTTTATAGCTTATTGGACTTGTCAACGAAATTAGTTTCAATACTTCGTCCAATGGTTCGTCGATAAACGTTGCGTGGAAGGTATAATCGTTAAGCTGATGGTCTTCAACCACGACTTCGGCATTATACCAACGGCTTAATCGTTTGGCCAGTTGTTGCATGTTCTCGTTTCTGAAAGCCAGCCGGCCATCTTTCCATGTCGAATATTGAGAGGCTTCTACTTCTTTTTTGCAGAATGTTTGCTTTTCGATGTCCAAGATTAGCTGTTCGTTTGGTATCATCGTGATTAGTTTGTCTCCTGCTTTTGATAATACATCGACTTTGCCTGTTTGTAAAACAACTTCTTCAGTTTGTTCTCCATCGTTGGCAACAACGTTAAATGTTGTTCCCAAAACTTTAATGTCGAGGTGGCGGGTATTTACATGAAATGGATTTTCTTTGTTATGGGCTACATCAAAAAATGCCTCCCCAACGAGTTCAACTTTTCGTTCATGGCCGAATTTTGCCGGGTATTTTAGCCGTGCCCCACTATTCAAGTACCCACTTGTCCCGTCAGGGAGCTGAAATTTAATACGTGCCCCCATTGGACATTGTATTTCTGCAAAAGAAGAAAGCTCTGAGGAAGTTGTTTTGCTATGGGTAAAATAATAGGCCACAAATGAGAACAGCAAGGGAAAGATTAAAATTGCGGCTACACGTTGAAAAATATGGACTAACCTGGTCTGTGGATTTTTGAAGTTTTCTTTTAGCCTGATTTGGTGATGAACACGGTCTAGTAATAACTTGCAGTCGTATTTTTGCTGCGGTTCCATTGTCAGAAATTCGTTCCATTCGTGGCTAAGAATCTGTTCTACAGTTTTATTCCCGGGGTCGGCCAGTAACTCCGAAAGCTCAATCTGTTCTGTTAGGCTCGAACTGCCTTCAATGTATTTTTTAATAAGATGTCGAATTTTTTCTTCCATGCCTATTATCAGATATTCTACATTACATGATTGCATTTAGAACATACCTTATATCAGATGTTGGTTATTTTCTCATGGGTATATTAAACTTTTTTTTGATTTTTTTTTATTGAATTTGAATCGGGAGAGGGGGTGTGTGAAATTTTTTGTCTATAAGTTGCGGATCAGAGAATAAATAAAATGGCAAAAAGAGAAAGACCAAGATTGTCGGCTTTTAAGTGATTCCGAATAAATCGTAGAGCTTCAGAAACCTGATTATCCACAGTTCCTGGTGAGATGTTTAATTCCGAGGCAATATCTTTAGCGCTCTTTCCTTCAATTTTGCTTTTCAGAAATATTTCCCGGCGACGTTCAGGCATTTGATCGATGATCTGGTAGATTTGCTGAAGGTTGCTCTCGTAGTCGTCAGAGATGGTTGGGGTGCTAACTTCTGGATTGTCATGCAGATTTTTGATGTACCGAAATGAAACATTTTTTTTATTAAAATGCTTCCGAATCTGGTTTAATGCAATTGTAAACAAGTAAGATTTAAACGACAATTCAGTTTTGAGCGATCGATGGTTTTCCCAAACTTTAACAAATACTTCCTGTACAAGTTCCTCTGCATCAGTTTCGTTTTTGAAATATCTAAAGGCAAATCCAAATAACTTGGGACTATATCTCTCAAAAAGTAGATCAAAAGAGGCTATATTCCCTTTTTGAAGTAATTTTATTAACTGTATATCTTCTTGTTTTTCAACCATCCCCAACCGTAATACAAAAGTTTGGGATAAAACTAAACAAAAGTTTGTATTTATGTCTTTTGTTTCTTTTTCTTGGCCGCCGGAAATAACACATTATTTAGAATCAGCCTGTAGCCAGGGGAGTTTGGATGTAGGTTCAGATCGGTTGGCGGGTCACCCACAAAATGTTGATAATCTTCCGGATCGTGCCCTCCGTAAAATGTCCAAAACCCTTTCCCAAGCTCTCCATGAATATACCGGGCTTCGCCTGCAGCTTTATTCTCGCCCATAATCAGCACATTTGGCTTTACCAGATTTCGAGCAAAAGCCGTGGTTTGTCCCATAAAACCTTTGATCAGGTTTGTATGATTCTGGCAAAGCATGGTAGGTACAGGGTCCCATTTGGCCGAAAACTGGAAAAGCGTAAAGTAATCCTGCTCTTTTATCACTTTTCGCGTAGTCGAAACGTCGATATCCGAAAATTTGTACTCGTATGGATTCCGGTTGATGGTAAAATTCTGGAAAGCAAGGCAGTTATTGAAATCAAGCTTGCTATTCATATCCGGGTCAGCCGGGTCGCCGTCGAACATAGATTCGCAAATGTCCACATTCAGAGCCGATTCGGTAATGTCGTACGTGTCGGTTGCGGCGCACATTGCGAACAGGAATCCACCATTTTCAATGTATTTATGTATTTCGCGGGTAACTACTTTTTTCATTTCTGAAACCTTCATAAACCCAAGTTTTTTCGCCAGTTCTTTATTTACCTTTACTTCTTCCTGATACCAAGGAACATGCTGATAGGCCTGAAGAAATTTACCAAACTGACCGGTAAAATCTTCGTGATGAAGATGCAACCAATCGTAATCTTTCAGCTTGCCATTGATTATCTCTTCGTCGTAAATTACATCGAATTTAATTTCAGCATATTTTAAAACAAGTGTAACTGCGTCGTCCCAGGGTTGTTTGTTGGGTGGCGAATAAACAGCAATGCGTGGGGCTTTTTGCAAGCTCACAGCATCTTCGTTTACATCTTCGCGTGCGATGTCGGCCAGCAAATTGTTGGCTTGTCCATCGGCCAGATTTTCAAAGCTGACACCGCGAATAGTACATTCACTTGCAATGGCCTGTTGGTGTTGTATCAGAAAACTTCCTCCACGATAGTTCAGCAGCCATTTTACCTCACCTCCTTGTTCCAAAGTCCAAAAAGCAATTCCGTAGGCTTTCAGGTGATTGGTTTGTTTTTCATCCATCGGGATCAGGATAAAGCTTGCTTTTGCCATTAGCGTTGTCAAAATCAGCAGAAGTATAGCAAATAGCTTTATCGTTGATTTAGAATGGAATATGTTCTCCACCTGAACTTTCATACTGGCTAAATTTATCGTTGTTGAACGAAGAAGGAATTGATGGTCCTTTACTAAACGGATCATTGGCATCACTGTTCATTTTCGAGCCGAACTTTTGTCCGTATTGGCCTCCGCCAATTTCCTCCGGAATAATATTTTCCATGTCGGCAAACTTGGCAAGGTTTTTCTTGAACGACAAGTGAACATCGCCCACGGCACCGTTACGGTGCTTGGCAATGATGATTTCGGCCACACCAATCAGCGAGTTCCCATCTTCGTCTTCTGTGATTCCATAGTATTCCGGACGGTGGATAAACAGTACAATGTCGGCGTCCTGCTCAATCGCACCCGATTCACGAAGGTCGGACAATTGAGGGCGTTTACCTTCACGCGATTCAACCGAACGGTTTAACTGCGACAGCGCCAAAACCGGAATATCAAGCTCTTTGGCGATGGCTTTCAATGATCGCGAAATCATACTTACTTCCTGCTCGCGGCTACCTTTGTTGTCCGATCCGGCTGTCATCAGCTGGAGATAGTCGACAATTACAGCGCCAATGTTGTGTTGCATTTTGAGGCGGCGGCATTTGGCCCGAAACTCGAACACCGAAAGGGCAGGGGTGTCGTCGATGAATAGCGGAGCATCGTCCAGAACAGCCAGTTTGCGATGGAAGTGGTCCCATTCCCAACCCTGAAGACGGCCATTCTTTATTTTTTCTGAACCCAATTCGGTTTCCGAAGCTATTAAACGATTAACCAGCTGGATGGACGACATTTCAAGCGAGAACACGGCAACCGGAACTTTGTGCTCCACAGCCATATTACGGGCCATCGATAATACGAAGGCGGTTTTACCCATCGACGGACGAGCAGCGACAATAACCAAGTCGGTTTTTTGCCATCCCGAGGTAATACGGTCCATGGCCGTAAATCCTGAAGGTACACCGCTTAATCCGTCCGGACGTTTCGATGCCTCTTCGATCAGCATGGCTGCTTCGCGCAACAAAGGCTTAATTGGCACCGATTCTTTTTTAATGTTTCCCTCAGCTACCTGAAAAAGAGCGGTCTCTGAAAAGTCGATCAAATCGTCAACATCAATGGTATCGTCGTAAGCTTTGGTTTGTATTTCAGTCGAAACGCGGATCATCTCACGCTGCATAAATTTTTGGGCAATAATACGCGAGTGAAATTCAATGTGTGCTGCCGAAGCCACGCGCGATGTGAGCTGGGTAATCATCATGGGACCGCCAACGGCTTCGAGTAAATCGCGGTTTTTCAATTCCTGAGTTACCATCAGCAAATCGACCGGCTTTTCGTGTGTCGACAAATATTTAATCACATCAAATATTTTTTGATGCTCTTCCTTGTAAAAGCTTCGGGTGTCAATGATATCAGCAACAGAAATATAGGCGTCGCGTTCGAGCATCAGTGCGCCTAAAACGGCCTCTTCTACTTCAATGGCTTGTGGCGGTATTTTGCCATACTGCGCATTGATTTGCTCAATTGTCATTTTGTTTTGCTGGTTGTTTCGTCTTTCTCCGGCCATGTTAATTGTTGACTATCAGATTGAATTTATTTGCTGCCCGAAAATCAGGCAGGGTTTCAAAGGTAACAAAAAGCCGATATTGGTCAGGTTGAATTCAGGATAAGTTACAAACAAAAATTATTGATCAAAAAAGTCAGGTTTTAGTTTCTGTAACGCAACTAATTCAAGTATCGATGAATCTTATTGTAATAAATATGAATCATTAAAACCATGCATGCCAAAGCCCGCACTAATAGTAAATGAATTGATCAAAGGGAGATTCGCGAAGCGAATAAATGGCTATTCCCTGTCTGCCGACAGGCAGGCATGCGTTGGGTACTTAATTGAAAAACAATCTTTGATACGAAATTTATACAATCAACTTTGAAAAAATAAACAGATGAAAAAGAATACTTGGTTACTACTTCTCTTGGTTACTACATTTTTTTGCGGATGTAACAAAGAAGACTTTAAATACGAAAATGAATTTGATAAAAGCTTCTCAAAATGGGAGAGTTTTAAAGCGAATTCCGGGAATTCGTATAGTTATGTGGTTTATAATTCGAGCTGGGTGGGAGCCTCGTGGCAAACCGAGATAACCGTTACCAATGGCGAGGTTACCCAGCGCAGCTTTAAAATGATTTCGGCACAGGGGCTTGGCGAAATACCACTGGTTGAAAAAGAATGGGTGGAGACTAAAAATGAAATTAATTCACATTCAACAGGCGCAACGCCATTAACATTGGACGAGATTTACGAAAAAGCAAGTACTGACTGGTTATCGAAGCGAAAAAGTGCGACAACTTATTTTGAAGCTGAAAATAACGGGCTGATTTCTGTGTGCGGGTACGTTGAGGATGGCTGTCAGGACGATTGTTTCGTTGGAATTCATATTTCAAGCATAAAATAGCTAACTTGAATTAGAATAAAAAAGGAGATTAATTAATCTCCTTTTTTATTCTAATCTATTTTAGTTTGTCTTCAATTATCATCCCCAAAACATCGCTCAATTTCCGGTTCATGGCGGCAATTTGCTGCGGAACAAAACTGGTGGCGGTCATTCCCGGAGTAGTGTTGACTTCGAGAAAATAGAATTCGCCGTTTTTCAGAATATAATCAATACGGACAATGCCAGAGCAGTCGCACAAATCGTAAATTCTGGAGGATAATTGCTGAACTGTCTGTGTTAGTTCCGGCGAAATACGTGCCGGGGTGATTTCGTCGGTTTTACCGGCAACATATTTCGCTTCGTAATCGAAAAACTCGTTTTTCGGAATCACTTCAGTTACAGGGAAAATGATTTTCTCTCTGCCAATTTTTACCAATCCACAGGTAAATTCTTTTCCGTCAATAAACTCTTCAACCAGAATGTCGTCACTTTCGGTCATAGCCAGTTCGAGCGCCTCCTGAAGTTGTGCTTTTTCTTTCACTTTCGTTACTCCAAAACTTGATCCACCTGCGTTGGGTTTCACAAAAACCGGGAGACCAAGTTTTTCTATTATTTGATTGACATTGATTTGGTCGCCTTTAAACAAGCGAACCGACTTGGCCATTGTGACGCCAAATGCACGCAGATAGTTGCTGCAGAAATATTTATTGAATGTTAATGCTGAAGAATAAACACTACAGGTAGAGTAAGGCACTTTTACCAGCTCAAAATAGCCCTGAAGCTTTCCGTCTTCGCCAGGCGTTCCATGAATGGTGATGTAAGCAAAGTCGAACTTTATCTTTTCCCCGTCTTTCATAAACGAGAAATCGCTTTTATCAACGGCTGTTGTGGCATGCCCGTTTTCATATACTTCCCAGTCGAGCCCTTTTATTTGTACTTTCCATGCGGTGTAGCCTGCTGCTGAAATAGCGTTATAAACATTTTCACTACTGTTAACCGACACCACAAATTCAGAAGAATCGCCTCCATATACAATTGCTATATTCTTTTTCATCTTTTTCTGATAATTGATTTGTAGCTACTTAAGCGTAATGCCTGGTAGTTTACTGCTCTTTTTTTTCGAGGTTGAATTTATTAATTGCATACCAACATTGATCAAAAATTGCGATAAAATTCATGAAATCTTATCGTTCAGTTTTGCTGTTGATTATATTTCGTCGTTAATTCTGTTGTTCAGATAGTTTCTCCACTTTTCGATTATAAGCGCAAAGTTGTCTGGTAACTCTGAGTCGAACAGCATTTCTTCGCCGGTTACCGGATGCACGAACCCGAGAGTTTTTGCGTGCAACGCCTGTGCCGGAAGCAAAGCAAAGCAATTGGCAACAAATTGTTTGTATTTGGTGAAAGTGGTGCCTCGTAAAATCTGGTCGCCCCCGTAATTGTCGTCGTTAAAAAGCGGATGCCCAATGTATTTCATGTGAACCCTTATCTGGTGAGTTCTCCCAGTCTCGAGCCGGCATTCAACCAGATTAACGTATCCCAGGCGCTCCAATACTTTGTAATGAGTTACTGCATGTTTGCCGCTCTCGCCATCCTGAAAAACAGTAAAAACCTGCCTGTTTTTTGGGCTGCGACCAATGTTGCCGACAATCGTTCCCTCTTCTTTTTCAAGATTTCCCCAAACCAGCGCAATGTATTTCCGTTTGGTCGTTTTTTCAAAAAACTGAAGCGAGAGATTTACTTTGGCTTCAATCGTTTTTGCAATTACAAGCAATCCAGAGGTATTTTTATCAATCCGGTGAATCAGACCGGGGCGTGGATCATTGGAATTAAACAATGGCAGTTCTTTGAAATAGTAAGCCAGACCGTTTACCAAAGTTCCTGAGTAATTTCCGTGCCCGGGATGAACGACCAGTCCAGCCGGTTTATTGATCACGAGGAGAGAATCGTCTTCGTAAACGATGTTTAATGGAATATTTTCCGGAATGATTTTCAATTCGCGGCGCGGAAAATCCATTACAATCGAAATTTCGTCTCCCGGTTTTACTTTGTAGCTCGATTTTACCGGAATTTTATTGACTAAAATATTACCACTGTCGGCTGCAGTCTGGAGCCTGCTTCTCGATGCATTGTTCAGTCTGTTTGCCAGGAATTTGTCAATCCGCATGAAGGTTTGTCCTGGATCGACAATCAGATTGTAATGTTCGAAAAGCGCGCCACCTTCCTCAGGTTCGTCCTGTTCGTCAAAGTCGTCAATCAAATCGTTATCGTCAATCATTCTAGAAAAATGAGTTATCTGGTCCTTCTTTTTCTGGTTTGGTCTCCAGTTTTGACTTATCGATAGTAAGCCACAGATCGATTGCTGTTCCCTTGTTCACCTCAAACACTTCGGTTGGATCAGGGCTTTGTTTAAAAATCAGGGCTTTGGCTTTTTGCGATTCATATAGAACCGATTCGTCGTATGTAACGTTTCCGACTGTTAAAAATGCCTCGTCGAGCGTGAGTTTTGCCTCAGATAAATTGCGTCCAAATAAGGTAGGAACCTGGCTGGTTTCGCCTTTGCTATCGGAGCCCAAAACCAGATCAACTACACTTCCTTTTGCAATCATCTCGCCAACCGCAATCGATCTTCCTTCTGATTTTTGTTCCAATACAAGGTTTGGAAATTCAGAAGCTTTATACTCAACTTTGCCTGCAATTAGTCCGGAGCTTTCAATAATATTAAGGGCCTGGCGGTACGAAATGTCGGTTAACTGTGGCATCGGGATCTTTTCCTGATTAACAGCACTCATCGTGATATAAATGGTGCGGTTTGCTTTAACTTTCATTCCTGCTTTCGGGAAATGATCGAAAACGGTTCCTGGTTTCACGTCATGAGAGAAAACCGAGTCCTGAATCTCAAACTTGAGGTCGAGCCTTTTTAAAATCCGGGCAACATCGTCAATGCGTTCGCCTCGCAAATTCGGTACATTGATTGATTCTCCGTGATCGGTGTATATGCGGAGTGCAATCATATTTAGCAGCAGAAGAAAAACCGTGATTCCGACGGCAGCTATTGCGTTGTATTTAAATGTTTTGGTTTTTAGAAATTCTTTGAATGTCATGCAATAAATTTCAAAGTCAGAAGAATGAGCACAAAAATAGTTTAAAAAAATGCAAGTCGGGCGGCGCTATCTGTATTTTATGATTGAAATTCGGATAATTAGGCAGATGAGGGCATAAACACAAAAAGGTAAAGAAAACTAATTCTTTACCTTCTGTATATTTTAGAAACATGAAAGTTTACAGACTATCCTTTGTATTTTGGTTCGTCAGAAACAGTCAATTTTTTTCTTCCTTTAGCGCGACGGGCTTTCAATACTTTACGGCCATTTGGAGTCGACATTCTTTCGCGGAAGCCGTGTTTGTTTCTTCTTTTTCTAACTGATGGCTGAAATGTCCTTTTCATATCTTATTTGTTTATTTTTCGTTTTTGAATCGGACTGCAAAAATAGTTCTTTTTTGATATCATGCAAACCAAACCTGCCATTATTTTATTTATTTTTTAACGCCATGTGAATCAACTTTTTTGTCTCGAAAAATTCTTCCTGAAAAAAGTCCTGCAATTCATAAATTCTGACCTGTTTTTCAAACTGCGCGGTTTCATCTTCGAAGTCGCCTCCTTTTAAATATAAAATACCGTTTGGCAGCGAATTCTTATTTTGTTCTGAAATTCGGGTTCTTACCATCGCAACAAATCTCGGGAATGCTGTAACAGCGCGGCTTATAACAAAGTCGAACTTTTGTTTTACGTCTTCAACGCGTACATGCTGTGCATTAACATTCTGCAAACCCAGCGCTGAGGCCACTTCTGAAACGACTTTTATCTTTTTGCCAATCGAATCAATTAACGTAAAGGAAGTTTCGGGAAACATGATTGCCAGAGGAATTCCCGGGAAACCTCCGCCAGTTCCAACATCGAGAATTGTGGATCCGGGAGTGAACCGAATTATTTTTGCAATAGACAGTGAATGAAGAACATGTCGCTCATAAAGCTGCTCAATGTCTTTTCTGGAGATGACGTTAATTTTCGCATTCCATTCGGTGTACAATTCTTCCAAACGGCCAAATTGTTCCAATTGCTGACTGGTTAAGTCAGGAAAGTATTTTGTTATAATGTCCATTCAATAAGGATTTTGTTACGCCTTATGCTCATCCATTTCGGTTGACTCAATCATTTTGAAGAGCATTTCGCGGGCCCTGAAAAGCTGTGCTTTTACAGTTCCGAGGGGCAAATTTAGTTCTTTTGCTATTTCTTCGTAAGAGAATTCGCGGAAATACCGAAGTTCGACCAATGTGCGGTACCTTGGTTTCAGGCGGTTCACAATTTTTCGCATCAGGAAAGCTTTCTGGATTCGAATCATTTTTTCTTCCGGATCCGGATCGTTGGCCCGCAGCTTTACAGGGATCGATTCGTTGTCGCCGTTCTCCTGGTTGTTTTCGATTGAAACATAAATTCCACGGCGGCGCCTCAAAAAGTCGATACAATTATTGGTCGCAATTTTAAACAGCCAGGTACTAAATGCGTAGTTGGGCGAATACTGATGAAGGTTTTTAAAAGCTTTGCCAAAAGCTTCCAGGGTAAGGTCTTCAGCATCATCTTTGTTATTAACCATTTTCAGGAGCATAAAATAGATCGCGTCCTTGTAACGGCTCATCAACTTGGCGAAAGCTTTTTCTTCGCCAGCGATAGCTGCTTCAACCAGTAGAATGTCAAACTGAGCTTTGTCTGATAATTCAGGATTTAGTTCCATCTGCTTCTTCGGTGAATAATGTACACTGACCAAAAAAACCACCAGTTCAGAATTGGTTTAATTAGAATGTACACAAACGAAGATAAGAATATTTTTCGTTCGTTCAGCCGATTCATAAGCATTTTAATCATAATTGCCAGCAAAATAAGGTAAACAAATGGCAAAACCGAGAACGTAATCCAGTATTCGGGGTGCAGTATGATTGCTGTGGCAACAATAGCCGGAAAAATGATTCGGGTTAAATCGTCGAGGAATAAGCCAATTTTTTTTGAAGGAGTTAAGCTCTGCCTAACCTGAACTCCTTTTTTTAGCAGCCGGATATGATCACCCCGGTCGTCATCAACATGTTCGCGGATGGCAAGGTTTGGATCGGTTGAGACAGCCACTTTACCATTTCTCATGTTTTCGTTGAAAATCAGTTCCAGATTCGCAAAATTTCGGTTGAGTTTGTGGCGAAATCCTGAAGTTTCGAAATACATCGTTTTTTTGAAAAGCACATTGCTTTCGTTAAAAACGAAAGGAGAGCCAGCAAGTGTCCATGCTCCGCTAATCATAAATTGCTGGAAACGTTCCAGCCTGCAAATCAGATTTCTGAAGCCTTTACCACGTTCAACATTCGTATATCCAATCAGGATGTCGGTTTCGGGAGAAATCAGGTTACACATGCCAGTAAGCCAGTCTGGTGTTAATTGTCCGGTTGACGATGGCAAAAGAATGATCCATGGCGATGACGCGCCTTTCAAACCAATATTTATAGCCTGTTTTTCTGAAAAACGTGTTTCCTGGCTGAGGCTGGTCACTTTTAACCGAGGATTGCTTTCGGCCAGGTAGCTCAAAATACCTCCAGTGTTATCTTCCGAACAATAGTTGATCACCAAAATTTGGTAATTCTCAAACTGCTGCTCGTTAAACTTCTCAACAATTTGGCGAATGTGTTCTTCTTCATTTCTAACACTTGTGATTATTGTTACCTGCGAGGGATTTTCAGAACCTACAATATCCTTGTGGCGAGCAAGCCGAAAATACCTGATCAGATAAATCAATTGAATTAGAAATATAACGATAAGTGCAGAGATGATTATTATATCGCTGATTTTGAGTAACTCGAATTTTATTATTTCCACAATGAAGACCTTTATTTAGTAAAATGGATCGTTACGAATTTAATGGGACAAAATTAATAAACCTGCTGATTAAATTGTTCCTCTTTTTATGTAGATTTAACAGTTATCACACAACAGCTTCTCTTCAGGTTACACATTTATCTCTATCTTTGGGCACTCAAAAAATTAAGGTTAATGCACTTTGAATTAAAACATACTTCGTCGGGAAGCAAAGCCAGGGCAGGTTTTATTAACACAGACCATGGCAATATTGAAACTCCTATTTTTATGCCGGTTGGCACTGCCGGCTCGGTGAAAGGAATTCATAAACGCGACTTGAAAGAAGACATTGGTGCACAAATTATATTGGGAAACACTTATCATTTGTATTTGCGTCCGGGCTTGCAAATAATTGAGCAGGCTGGCGGATTGCACAAATTCAACGGCTGGAACGGCCCAATTTTGACCGACAGCGGCGGCTATCAGGTTTTTTCCCTGGGCGACATCCGGAAGCTTACCGAAGAAGGAGCCAAATTTCAATCGCACATTGACGGTTCATCTCATTTATTTACTCCTGAAAATGTGATGGATACACAGCGAACGATTGGCGCCGACATCATGATGGCTTTCGACGAATGCACTCCCGGGGATGCTGAGTACGAATATGCTCGCAAGTCGATGGAGATGACCCAGCGCTGGCTCGACCGATGCTGGAATCAGTTTGCTAAAACTTCGCCTAAATACGGCTATTCACAGTCGTTATTCCCAATAGTTCAAGGCGCAGTTTATCCTGATTTAAGGGCAAGATCGGCACAAAGTGTATTGCAATACAATGCCGACGGTTATGCAATCGGCGGATTGTCGGTTGGTGAGCCCGAAAAAGATATGTATGCCATGATTGAGGTGGTTAACGAAATACTTCCGCTCGACCGGCCACGCTATTTAATGGGGGTTGGCACTCCAATAAATATTCTGGAAGGAATTGATCGCGGAATAGATATGTTTGATTGCGTGATGCCAACCCGAAATGGTAGAAATGGCATGTTGTTCACCAGCAAGGGTGTAATGAATATGCGCAACAAGAAATGGGCTGACGATTTTTCACCGATCGATGAGAATGGTACTTCATTTGTGGATCGCCAGTACAGCAAGGCTTTTTTGCGTCACTTAATCATTTCGGGAGAGATGCTTGGTGCACAGATTGCCAGTCAGCACAATTTGGCGTTTTATCTTTGGTTAGTTAAAGAGGCACGCAAACATATCTTGAACGACACTTTTAAGGGCTGGAAGGAAGAAATGGTAAGGCAACTATCGGTCCGGCTCTGATGTAACTTTTTGACTTTGTACTTTTAACTTTTTTTTGACTTAAACAAGTATGCTGCATAAAATTGATTTCTATATCATAAAGAAGTTCCTTGGAACTTTTTTCTATGCCATAGCGCTTATTATCAGTATTTCTATTGTTTTTGATATTTCTGAAAATATAGATGACTTTTTGTCGAAGGATGTTCCTGTAAAAGCCATCGTATTCGACTATTATTTGAATTTTGTACCCTATTTTGCCAATCTTTTCAGTGGATTATTCACGTTTATTGCGGTTATCTATTTTACCTCTAAACTGGCCTATCAAACCGAAATTATTGCCATTTTAAGCAGCGGTGTATCCTACAAGCGGCTAATGCGGCCTTATTTGGTTGGTGCCACAATTATTGCAGTTTTTTCGTATTTGCTTGGTAACTACGTTATCCCGCAGGCGAACAAAAAGAAAAATGATTTCAGGCACATGTACATTGGAAATAAAAAGGCAGAGTCGGAAAAAAATATTCACAGGCAGATTGAGCCCGGAGTTTTTGTTTATATGACTGCATACAATGCGTCGAATGACGTGGGCTATAAATTTACCATTGAAAAGTTTACTGATCACAAGCTGGTATCTAAGCTTTCTGCCGACTACGTGAAATGGGACCGCGAAAAGAAAAAATGGGTAGTACATGATTACGCTATCCGGACGATTGATGGATATAAAGAAAAGATTGTACAGGGTGCAAATAAGGATACAACCTTAAATATGGTTCCGGAAGATTACCAGGTTATTGCAAATGTGGTGGAAACCATGACTTTGCCCGTTTTGAACAAGTCGATCGAGAGCCTGAAGCTTAGGGGTGTGAATACAACCGAATACGAAATCGAAAAACATAAGCGCGTTTCGGGCCCTTTCTCAGCGTTTGTGCTCACAATTATAGGAGTTTCACTGGCTTCAAGAAAAATTAAAGGTGGAATTGGATTTCACCTGGGGCTCGGACTGTTGTTGAGCTTCTCCTATATTTTATTTATGCAGATAACAACTGTATTTGCCACCGGGGGGTTGCTTGCGCCATGGCTGGCCATGTGGATTCCGAATATTGTTTACGGTGGACTGGCATTTTATTTATACCGCAGGGCTGCAACGTGATAAAAGAATTTTAAAAGGAATTGCAGGAGAAAGTCAACACTCGTTTTTTCGATTGTTGACTTTTTTTCTGAGAAACCGATTTATCAAAAAATTCAACTGTATAATAAAATTATTCAAAAGCAAATGGGCAAATTCAGGCTTTTTTTCATGCTGAATGTTTTATAAAACATGCTCGGCATTGAAAAAATGATAATTTTGCCCGCTGTTAAAAGCTTTTGCTTTTGCAAAAAGTAAACCTTAGATTCTTTAATCAAAAACAATTTCTATGTCACTGAAAAGAAGCATTTTAGATCTTCGTAAACGTAAAGACGAGGTTCGTCTTGGCGGAGGAGACAAAGCTATTGAGAAGCAAGTTGCTCAAGGCAAAATGACTGCTCGCCAGCGTATCATCTCTATTGTTGATGAAGGCTCATTTCATGAATATGATATGTTTGTTGAGCATGTTGGAACCGACTTCAATATGGGCAACAAAGTTTTGGCCGGAGATGGAGTTGTAATTGGAACAGGAACCATTGATGGCTCTCCAATTTGTATTTATGCCCAGGATTTTACTGTTGAAGGTGGTTCTCTAGGGTTGATGCATGCCCGCAAAATCACAAAAATTATGGACCATGCGCTGAAAATGCGTATGCCATTAATTGGTATTAACGACTCGGGTGGTGCACGTATTCAGGAAGGTGTAAATTCATTGGCTGGATACGGCGAAATCTTTTTCCGCAATACACTTTCTTCAGGAGTAATTCCTCAGATATCAGTTATCCTCGGCCCTTGTGCCGGTGGTGCTGTTTATTCACCTGCGTTGACCGACTTCGTTTTCGTGGTCGAAAATATCTCGAAAATGTTTATCACCGGTCCGGCTGTAATTAAAAGCGTTTTGGGCGAAGATATCACAATGGAAGCATTGGGTGGTGCCCGCGTTCACGCTGAAACTACAGGTAACGCTCACTTCTATGCATTGAGCGAAAATGAATGTTTCGACCAAATTAAAACCTTGATTTCGTACATTCCACGAAGCAACTCGCAAAAAGCAACCAAGATTGAGCCGAGAGAACCAAAATTCAAGACAAAAATTGAAAATATTGTTCCGGCTGATGCCCGCATGCCATATGACATTCGTGACATCATCAGATCAGTTACCGATGGTTCGGAATTCTTCGAAATCATGGAGCTGTTTGCTGCCAACATCGTAATTGGATTTGGTCGTATGAATGGCGAAACTGTTGGTTTTGTTGCAAATCAGCCAATGGTGCTTGCAGGAGTGCTCGATTGCGATAGCTCTGATAAAGCTGCTCGCTTTATTCGTTACTGCGATGCATTCAACATCCCAATCGTTACTTTGGAAGACATGCCGGGATATTTGCCAGGTGTTGACCAGGAACATGCCGGTGTTATTCGTCACGGTGCAAAAATTCTCTATGCTTATTCTGAAGCAACAGTTCCGAAAATCACAGTTATTATCCGTAAGGCTTATGGTGGTGGTTACATTGCAATGAACTCGCGCCATCTTCGTGCCGACTTTGTATTTGCATGGCCAACAGCAGAAATTGCAGTTATGGGTCCTGAAGGAGCTGCCAACATTGTATTCCGTAAAGAGATTGCAGAAGCAGCAGATCCGGAATCAATGCGCCAACAAAAAATTCAGGAATACAAAGATAAATTTGCTAATCCGTTTGTTGCAGCTTCGAGAGGTTACATCGACGAGGTTATCGAACCACAGGAAACTCGCAATATCCTTTTGCATGCCCTTCAGGTTTCTGCAAATAAAGATATTCAGAGTCCAGTGAAGAAGCACGGTATTCCACCATTTTAATCGAAAAAAGTCATGTCTGAACAAGAAAAAGAACAGGTCATTGTTATTGGCGGAAGCGAATATGTGACCACTTATACTAAAAAGTTCATCAATCGCAAGGTTTGGACCGATCCGAATCCCAACAATGTTGTTTCATATATTCCAGGAACTATTCTTGAAATAAAGGTTGAAGAAGGACAGCAGGTTGAGGAAGGGGAAGTGATCCTGATTCTGGAAGCGATGAAAATGAGCAATAGCGTTGAGATGCCATTTGACGGAAAGGTAGTAAAAATCAACGTTGTAAAAGGTCAGAAAATACCAAAAGACTATTTGATGATTGAGATTGAACCCACTAATTAAGATTTTCTTTTACAGAAAAATACACTGACATTGATGAGCGTGTTTCCTGAAAACGGAGGCACGCTTTTTTT
>DAOPZV010000024.1:0-29325 GCA_035353575.1 Prolixibacteraceae bacterium
CAGCCAGCAGGAAACAGCCGAGGCCGTAATCTTCAAAATCGGGTTTGCTGTCGTAGGTCACCGGTTGGCCATCCGAGGGCTGTTTGCCGGTTCCCTGCACAAAGCCTAAAAAGCCGTCGGCATGCACCGATTCGTTGGCCATGGCATTCCAGCCTTTCACAATGGCGGGCATGTATTTCTTGGCGTTCAGTAGGCCGTGGTTCACGCCCCAGGCCATGCCGTACACAAACAAGCCGGTTCCGGTAGTTTCCTTGCCGCCAAAGTTGGTCGGGTCGTGCAAACTGGCATTCCAGAAACCGTCGGCGCGCTGAATCGGCAACAAGGCTTTCATCATGGTCCGATAAGTATTTTTGTATTCCTTGTAGTGCGGGTCTTTCGGCGCAATTTCCATCACGCGCACCAGGGCAGCCACCACCCAGCCGTTTCCGCGCGACCAGTAGCAATCTTCGCCATTCGGCTCTTTGTACGGAGGACGGAAATCCTTGTCGCGCCACCACAAACCATCGGCCGGATTGTAAAATCCCTGGCGAACCTTCGAGTCCATGTACATTTGGTACATCCGTTCGGAGTATTTTTTGTCGCCGGTAATCACACCCAGTTTGGCATACACCGGCATGGCCATTTGCAGGGCGTCGATCCAGGTCCAGTCGTCAATTTTATCCGAAGCAATCATCGCGTCAATCGACTCTTTCAGGTCTTTAATCATTTCCGGCTTTTTCTCCTTCTCGTACAAATCGAGGTAAGTCTGGCCACAGCAATGGTTGTCGGCATTACGGGTTCTCACGCCGCCGTTGAGGCCCCATTTGTGCGCCTCGCCCCACGACATGGCGTAATCGTAATACGCTTTATCCGGATTGACTGTGTACAAAGCCATCAGTCCTTCGTAATACACGGCGCGTGTCCAGATATTGCTTGGGCGCTCCTTGTTGGTGATGATGGTTTTGCCGGTGTCGGGCCATTTCTTCATAAAGTAGGCATTGGCGAGCACCATTTTGTCCATGATTTCCTTTTTCGACGGAAGGTTCTGCGCTCCGGCCAGCCCTGTCGCGACAATCAGCAGGGCCATGAGTAGAGTTACTTTTTTCATTGAATTTGTGTTTATATGTGATTGAATATTTCCTAATTTATCCTGACTCACCCTGTCGCATCTGCGATGCTCTGCCCCTCTCTTTTAAAAGAGAGGGGGAACGTCCGCTTGCGGACAAGGGGGTGAGTACTGTAATTACAACTGTTTTGAAACTTCTTTTGCAATCTGCATATCGCCCACCGGTCGACAATCCTTAATGCGAACGTCTTCCACGTTTTTCAGTATCAGCGAAGGAACATCGCCCACTTTGGTGGCTTTTACGTTGGTCAGGCTGGCTCCTGATACATCATCCAGCAAAATGGCCGGACGGAAATCATCGTTTTCGAGCTTTAGCTCCACATGATCGAGCTCCACATTTTTGGCATGACGGATAAAGAAACCGTAAACCGGCATTGCGCCAAATTCCTGCGGATCGGGGTAATTCTTTTCGTGCTCGCCCACCTCATTCAGCGCCTGTTCTTTGGGTGCGCCGCCTTTGATGCGGATGTAAATGTTGCTCATTTTCACATCCTCCACCGGATGACCGGGCAAACCGGCAATCATCGACGCGTAGAACGGATTTTCTGCGTACACCACCACATTGCTGATGTTGATGCGTCGAAGCACACCTACCAGAACGCCCTCGGGACCGCGCATTCGGGCTCCCAGGCGCAGGAAGAACGGCGCTCCCTGAATATCTTTCATGGTAATGTTGTCAACGGTAATGTCTTCGAGAATGCCGCCATCAACGGTTTCGAGCGCCAGTCCGCGGCAAAATTCGAAGGTGCAGTTGCTGATGGTAATGTTTTTAAACCCGCCATTCGATTCGGTTCCAAACTTGATGCGTCCGGTAACCACGCCACGATCGGGTACGCGGTCGGCTTCCTCTTTTTTGTAAGTGCCGTTCAGAAACGACTGGCGGTCGAAGCCACTCACCGAGCAGTTGGTAATGGTCACATTTTCGGTAGCACGGGCAAAACCCAGTCCGAACGAGCTTTTCAGACAAATGGCATCGTCGAACGGCGAGTTCACCGAACAGTTAGAAATGCGCACATGGCGGCAGCAATCCACGTCGAACGCGTCGCGGTTGGTGTCCACTTTCAGGTTATCGAGCGTCATATTATCGACTCCGGTAGCCAGAATTGCAAAATGACCACCCATCAGGATCGAAATATCCTTGATCACCACGTTGCGGCAGAGTTTCAGAGCAATCGCCTTATTGGCCATACCCGGCGTTTTGAAACCTTCGCGGGTGAGGCCGTTACCATAAATAGTTCCCAATCCGGTGATGGCAATGTTTTGCAGGTTTTCGCCATAAATGAGGCTGTTGCGCCAGTGGCTGTGCCCAAAATCCTGGTACATATCCCATTGATTTGGCTCGGCAGGATCGTAGCCCAGTCCAAACTTCTCCACATCGGCAGCTTCCAGAGTCGCGCCATTATCAAGGTGCAGCGTAATGAAGCTTTTCAGGTGAATGGTGAAACTCTGGTAGTTTCCGGCAGGGAAAAACACGGTTCCACCACCTTTTGCAGCCGCCGCGTCGATGGCCGCCTCAATGGCTTTGGTGTCGATGGTTTGCCCGTCGCCTTTGGCACCGTAGTCTTTCACATTGTAAAACACGCCGGTCTGCGCAAACAGGCTGCTGGAGAATAGCAGGAAGATAAGTAAGGATTTAAGTTTTTTCATTGTTGGTTGCGTTTCAATTCTTTAATGATTCACCACAGATAACACAGATTTTCACAGAGTAATATTCCAATCTTCTATGTGAACTATGTGGTTCTTATTTCTACTTTACTTCAAACACAAAGGCCGACGAGGTCATGTATTTGCCGCCTTGCGAGGCCACAAACAGATGCGTAGGATGACCATTTTGCATCAGGATTTGCGGGCGTTCGAACCGACCGTATTTCTTCAGATACGTCGGTGCTGGCAGTTGCTGCAAATAATGACTGTACCCGAAATAGCTGATCTTGGGCTCCGACCAATGAATGCCATCCTTCGATTCGAGTATGATGCCCACTTCGTGATCGAACCGCCCCATGTCGCGCGCCAGCATAAAAAAGCGTCCGTCTTCCATAAACACGTTGCCGTCTTCCAACTGGCGGTTGTTACCCAGTTTTGAATAATCCAGAATTGGATTTCCGGCGTATTTCGTATATGGACCTTCAAGCTTTTCGGCAATGGCTAATCCGTATTTGCGGTTTCCGCGAATAGCCGGATCGACCGGATGCTCGTATTCTGCAGTATTCCACGATTTGTAATACAACCAATATTGCCCGTTCGAATGTTTCAGAAATGCAGGATTTGAGGTGCAATGATCGTCCCACGCGCCTTCAGTTCCAGCTTCCAGCAAGGGTTTGTCGGGTCGATTCCACGGGCCATACAACGAATCGGTGGTAGCTAGACCGATGCGTTTGGTGTTGGTTTTGCCATTCGAGTTGCCCATGTAAAACAAACAATATTTGCCATCGACTAACTGGATGTGCGGATTGTGGCAGGTGGTTCCGTCGAAATAGTCTTCGCCACGCGGTGCCAGAATGGTCTCGATATCGTAATACGGTCCTTCGGGCCGATCAGCCACAGCATGCGCAATCTCCGAACCTTTAATCCAGCCGCCCATTCCTTTTTTTGCGTCCCATCGCGAAAAGAACACGTGGATCTTGCCATCGGGCGCAACAATCGGACTGGTTCCCCAAACGTAGTAGCCTTCCAGTTCCAGAATACGGCCCAGCGGTTTCAGCCGTTTGGCAAAGGCAGAAATGTCCTTTTTACTGTAGCTTTTTTCAGGAGCAGCGGCAAATCCGGCTATTCCTGAAGCGATTAAAGCACCACTGGCTAAAAGGGTTTGTTGTATAAAAATTCGTCTGTTTGCCATCATTCATATCCTGGATTAAAAATCCTTCATCAATCCTTCCCATTTCACATTCCATTTGCCATCTTTCGGGAATCCCGGATTTTCGACCGTACAACCTTCCCATCCGGCACACATCAGCGAAATGGTTTTCAGGAAACCGCCATTGCCGGGCAAGTAAATACGTAAGCGTGAGCTTTGGTAATTATGTCCATTTTTTAGATAGGTATTTTTCTGAACATCTTTCAGTAAAGCTTCCAATGCAATTTCGGGTTCGTTCAGGCGGGTGGCACACATGGCTACCATCGGATAATCCCAGCCCCAGGTCGTAGGCCAGTTCCAGTTACTCATCACCTTTTTCAGGGTAGCGCGCATGACTTCAGGATCGATTTTGTCCCACATCGGCAGGATTCCAACCATTCCGGTAACCATCGGGTGATCGGTGATGGCTTTCGGATTGGTGTACGAATCGGATGCACCGGCAATACCCAGGTAAAGTCCGTTTTCCTGATTGGGAGCGGCTATCTTAGTGCGAACATCCTCCCAAAGCGGATCGGGCTGCATGTTCAATCGATTGCGCCACTGCTGCGCAATAGTCAGCCCCCAGTGCCAGTAAGCCAGTTCAAATGGCGGATTCATGGTCGTTTCGCGTTTCCAGTGTTCCTGCGCCGGAATAAGCGGTGGTAGCAAATTATATACTTTCCCTGTTGAATCCGGTACAGCAAAATCGGCCATAAACTCAGCAGTGGCAAAAACCAAATCTTTATATTTATTCAGGATTTCAGGAGATGGATGGCTGCGGTAGAGTTGTTCGGCCATATAAATGACATGGGGCTGTTGCCAAATCAGGTAATTTCCAATTCCTGAAGGACTGTTGTCTCCTTCGAGACTGACCATTTTCTGCCAGCGAACACCTTTAAAACCCTGCAATTTAGCAGTCTCCAGCGCTTTCGGGAAAACACGATGATACCATTCCAACTGTCGGGCGATAATTTCAGGATGACCCCAATTGGCAAAATGAGCGGTATGCCACCAGTGCATTTCGAGGTGCGGCTTACCATACCAACTGTTGTACACCAAGCCGGTTTCCTGCGGAGGATAATCACCTGCATTTTGAATTTTGGTAAGGTATTGCGACAATACGAAGCGGCGCTCCAGTTCTTTGGCACGCGGATCGGTACAAGCCGAAAAATCAACGACACCGCTGGTTTCCCAGAAGGTTTTCCAGCTATCCAAATTTTCTTTTTCAGTTTCGGCGAAGGTTGGCAGCTTTTCAGTATTCGTTTCAGGAGCAAACAAACAGCTAAATTCGAACGAGTTGCCCGATTTTGGAGAAAGCACAAAATGATGCTTTTCTGTTTCCTGAAGTTCGGCCTGGCCAGCCCAATCCAATTTAACCTGATAGTGATCGTTGTCGAGAGTCCGGAGAATTTTTGCACTGTTCTCCCCTACTTTTTCAAGTTTCGATTGATGTTTTTCGGGTGAATTGAAATCATATCCTGAATGCGTGTTCTCGGCAACTGCATACGGAAAAATCCACTCTACTTTTAACTGCCCTTTTTCGATCAGTGGCGAACTTATTTTAGCCGAAACCATATCTTTTTCCTGATGAGCGAAAACCTCCACCTTTACCGGCTGGCCTTCTATCTCAAATTCGCTGCTGATGCGGCCTTCCCATAGATTAAGCTGCTGTTTTGGCTGCTGAATATCGGCTAATTTCACTTCCGAGCCATCTGCCTTTTTCAGGAGTAAACGAATAACTCCAAGTTGCAAACGTTGCGGATTTTCGCGAAAATAGTTGGTTGCATCGGCGTCTTTCCCCGATTTGGCATCCTGACTCAGGTAAGGAACTTTTCGCCCTTTATAGTCAAAATAGGTAGCGCTCTGCATCACGTTATAGTTTTCCTTATTCGGGAAAGTATGCCAGCCCCAGTTCGACTGGGTTCCAAGGGTTACTCCTTTTTCGTATTCTTTGTAAAAAGTTTGCAGACCGGTAATGTCGGCTGTAAAAGCAAAGTTGCCGTTGCCAACGGAAAGACTGGCCAGCGTGTCGGGCTGCTCAAGCACCACATTGTTGCGGGTAACCAGCGCAAACCGATCTATTTTATCCGGTTTATTTGCCGATTGGCAACCCATAAATGCAAGGGTAAGAAAGAGCAGACAAAGTATAGAGACGCTTCGTTTCATAGGAAAATAGATTTGTCTTTTTTTTACACAGAGGGTATGCACCGTGCAAGCGCATATCCTCTGTCAGTTAAATAGAATAAACCATCGATCAGTTGGAGCGATCAAAATTTCACCGGTTGAAGCGGTGTCAGCGTAACTGGTCCGAACAAGCCCGACTCCTGCGGCTTCCAACCTAACGTTGTGAACAAACCATCGGCACCGCGATTAATGGCGTCATGTGCCGGAAAATTCACATTGTAAAATATTTTATACGGATGTCCTTTGCGCTCCATGTCGGCAATGCGGTTGCCCATCAGGTTGGTCACCGAAATTTCCAGCGTATTTTCTGCCTTTAAAGCTGAAGCAGGAATATCCACCGAGAATGGCGCAGAAATCAGTACTGAAATTTCTTCCCCATTCAGCTTCACGCGGGCGCTATGTGCAACTTTGCCCAAATCGAGTCTGAAATATTTGGCGTCGCCTGCTGGTTTGGCAAATGTAGTTTTGTACTGAGCTGTTCCGGAGAATGCTTTGTATGGCTCTCCCAGTTCGGTCCACGATCCAAGTTGAGCGATTTTTATCGTCTTCGGAAGTTCAGGACCACCGCTTACAAACGACAATTCCCATTCCTGATTCAATTTCAACTTATCTCCAGACTCACTTCGGTAAGCATATTCAGGAGCATTAACCTGTGTCGGGTAAATCTCGACAATGCAGCTTTCGCCCGGTTTCAACTGAAGATAAACTTCGCCAAACGTATCGAACGACTTGGTTTGCGCCTTGCCAAAATCTCCATTCATCGGGTTGTAAAGCATAGCCGACCCAACTTGTGTATCAACCGAAACCAGGCCGTCAACATTGTCCTTGCCACGATTAGCAATGAAATATACGGTGTTGTTTCCGTTTATCCTGCGAATGCACTGAAGTCCTTTATCGGCCATTATTTCGTGTCTAACTTTCGATTGAGCCAAAATATCGGTCAGTCCGCCAACAAGAATCTGGCCTTTCCCAACTTTTGCTTTCTGCACCGTGCTGCCCACCGCTGTTGTAAATTTCAGCATTCCTTTCAGTAATTTGAATTTCGTTTGACGCACTTTCAAATTGCTCAGGCCCGGCACATCTTCTGGTAGTTCTTCCATCAAAATAGTGGCCCCGTCTTTAGCCAGTGTAATGATCTTTTCAAATGTTTCGAGAGGCATCAATTTCACCGGAGGAAGCAGAATAGTTTGATATTCAACGCCGCCTGTCAGGATTTTTCCTGATTTGGTTTGAAGTTGGGCAATCTGTTTGTCGGAAATGTAGTCGAAAGCATAGCCTTTAGTCCATAATGATTCAGCGGCTTCACGAACTGTTGAGCCTTTGGAAGCGCCGTCGAAATGCACGAGCATCGATTTTCCGCGAACAGCGTATTCGTCTGAAATCGGGTAATACAACAAAATATCATTATCAGGTTTACCGGCTTGAAGAAACGACTGTGCCCTTGCAACGTAGGTATTCAAAGCCCCAAAATCGTTCCAGAACGAATTGGTCGGCCCAAAATGCACAGCAGCATAAAACAACCAGCCCGGCCAGGGAGCATCCTGCGGCGAGTAGGTCGTTCCGTGGTAAAAAACATGGTTGATTCCGGCCAGAAGGAATAAATCGATTGCCTGTTTTACATTGGCGAGCGATGCCTGAAAATGGTCGCGCAACCAGGTTGCAGACTCCGACGAAGCCAGCTTTTTGCCCATCACATGGGCAGCCGACGACGCTGTTTTCACTTTTACAATGTCCTCGCCTTCGGTTTCAGGAATATCGGCTGCGGCATACAAATCCAAAATATTAGCTGGTGCGCCGTGTGCCTGATTGCGGATTACTTTGCCACCTGATGCTGCCCAATCGTGCCAGCGCTGCGTATATTTCTCAAGAATAAGGTCGGAAATGGTCTCGCGATAATCGCACAAAACGCGCTGGTTGTATTGCTCGCTGTCTTGTCCGAGCAAGGCCGGAATGTAGCGGCGCAAGTCGTAACCACGGCGTTTCTGAAATTCGTCGAAAAACAAGGGTGTGTAATTGGCTTCACCACGAGCATCATCAACTTCATAAGAGTCATTGAAATACGCCCGCAAGCCTGAAATATCGTGTCCTTTAAACGATTGGTCAAAATGCGACAAGTAATTGTCGATCGCTTTATCCGAAAAATGGTCAATCACATCGCCTTCGCCTCCCGGACCAGCACGTTCAACCATTTTGCCATGCCAACCTTCGAAAACAGCAAATATTTTCCATAAACCGGCAGGAGCCTTCCAATTCAATTTGCCATCGGGTCCAACCTTGTCGGTCAAATTCAGAATTTCATTTTTATTCGAATAGGCCATCACTGCCTGCAAAGGCATAGCTATTGGATAACGAATTTGCTCAACAGCCCAATTTTGCAAACTGTCGGCATTGGCGCTGATCGGGTATTTCACCTGCGAAATATCCAGGTTTTTCCGGCTGATGGTTCGCAGCATCGGGTCCTGCATCATTTCTATTTTATCCGGAAGTTGCGCGCCTTCCTTCATCAACGGGTACGATTGAATGGCCATGTATTTGCAGGCATCTTCTGGAGTAACCCAAAGTCCGCCAAACGGCCAGCCTGAAGCCATCGCTAAATCCACGCCCATATCGAGTTGTTTTCCCTCCTGAAGCGTGTATTCGAGGTTTTTCACCCATTCAGGAGATAGGAATTTTACATTGCGGCTTTCGTAGCCATGAACACTGTAAATCGGCGTGATTTCCAGTCCACCCAGGCCTGCTTTTGAATACGCTTCCATGGCAGCTTTCAGGTTTGCCGGATCGACACCACTGCCCATCCACCACCAGCGGCTCCAGGGCTTTGCCTCTTTGGTAACCTGGGGCCAGCCAGGCGTTCGAACTGTGTTCTGGGCGATAGTACTTCCTGAAAACAGGCAAATCAATGCCATGAGAACAAGTGCGTATCCTTTTATTTTTTTTCTGTTCATTGCTTTATATTTTTGTTTATCGACAAGTTACAAATTAATTGCTTTTTGCAATCTCCACCGCATAAATATCGGAGTGCCCCTCGAAATTGGCCCGAAAGATAATCCATTTGCAATCGGGCGAAAAATGTACATTGGGTTCCAGCTTGTATCCGTGGTGTTTCATATTTACCAGCTTTTCCGATTTAAATTTATCGCCTTCGGGCCTGAACAGGTAAATCCACATGCCATCGTCGGCTTTGGCAACCTGACCGGGATCGCCGCCATCGCCTGCAAACAACTTCTGGTCGGGCGAAACCGTGAAGTGAATCGACCACTCGTTGCGGGTCATTTCGTAGCGCTTTTCTTCGCCTGAAGCCAAATCGGTTCCGCTAAGGAAGAATTTTACGCTGCGGGGCATCTGCAAATCGAACCAAATGCGTTTGCCATCGGGACCGAAAAATTCATGCCCGGCAATTTCGCCTTCCATCGTTCGTTTGTGCATCAGTTTAGGTTTGCCACCATTTACATTCACCGTCCAAATGCGATCTACTTTATGCCAGGGGCCTTCGTGACAAAACGCCAGCAATTCGGGATCAGTGGGCGAAAACTGGATGTGGTTCAGCCACGCGTTTTCCGAATAAATAGACTTTAACTCGCCTCCTTTTGCTGGAATAGTGAATAAAGTGCGACGTAATTTGGCCTCGTAAATGCGGTTAAAAAAGTCATGCTTCTCCGGATATTTTTTTAGTATCTCATCTTCTTCCGGCGAATTTAAAGCCCCTGCAAGCAAAGTTTCGTCGGCATTGAGCGTGGTGATGTGTCCGCGGGCATTTTCAGGAAACACATAAATGAGGCGGGTTTTATGGTTTCCGATCCCGGTTGCAAAAACACTGTCGCCGCACTGGTAATATACTTCGCGCCCTTTGACAGCCACAATTTCGCCAGCAACCTCTTTCTTGTTGGTAATTTGATCCGCTTTTCCAGTTTTCATATCCACCGAAAAAAGCTGCATGTTCTCCCCTATTTTTCCTGAAAAAATCATTTTTTCGTTTTCTCCGGAAACGGCTGGCAAAAATGGATTGTTGTGAAAGTAAAAGCTGCGGTTTTCACCCACGCGCGAAGTAAGATGAATAATTTTATGCCCCGTATCCTTGTCGATCCATTGGGCAGGCATGGGAGTTAAAGAGCCTGTTTCCAAAACCGGGGGCTTTCCGGCGAAACAAGACAGCACCAATATCAGGTTTAATGTTGAAAATAGAAATTTCCGCGTCATTGCATTAAGCTTACTATAAGTCAACAATCATTTGAAAAACCTTGTGTTGATTATTGACCAATGATTCATTTTTTTTTGAAGTTATTTTACAATACCAACACTAACTTTTTCTGAAGCTTTCTTCGGAACAGTAAGTTCAAGCACTTTTTTGTCATCGTTGAATGTCCAGTTTCCGTTTGTATTAGAGCCAACAGTAACCGATTCGGGCTTTTTGTCCAGATGGACTGTCAGAACATAATTGCGGTCGGCCACTTTGAATTGTCCTTCTGTTGGCAAAATCTCAATAGTAACAGACCGGCTGTTTTCTGCGCACTTAACTTCGGTAAACGCATATTCGCCTTTCTGATAACTGAGCGATTTGCCATCGTCTTCGTAGAGTTTATACCAAGAATTTCCGGCTGGATAAATATCGAAAGTAATCGGATCGAGCGGTTTTTCACCAAAGTATTGCATTTCGGGTTGCATCGGAATAATTGCTCCAGCTTTCACGTAAATGGGTAATTTATCGAGTGGTGTTCGGGTAATTATATTCTGCTTCCCGGTATATTTTTCGCCCGACCAGTAATCAATCCAAGTTCCTTCGGGCAAATATAAGGTACGCGATTTGGCCCCTTTTTCAGTAACCGGACAAACCAGCATCTGGTCGCCAAAGAAATACTGGTCGCCAATGGTATAAGTATTTACATCTTCAGGATAATTATAGACCAAAGCCTGAATAACAGGGCTTCCGGTAAGGTACGACTGGTAATATGCCGAATACAAATATGGAATCAGGCGGTAGCGTAATTTATCGTATTTGGTGAAGATGGCTTGAGCCTCGGCGCCGTAACTCCATGGTTCCTTGTAATTTGGATGTTCCATACCAAACAAATGGGCAACAGGCGAAAACATGCCAAACTGTACCCAGCGCACATACAATTCAGGGTCGGCAATGTGCTCGAAACCTCCCATACAATGTGCCCATGCAGGAACTCCCGATAATCCAATGTTCAAACCGGCACGAATAACCGGCGCAAAATATTGCCATTCAGTGGGCCAGTCGCCCGCAAAAATGAATGGATAGCGCTGAATTCCGGCAAAACCTTCGCGGGTGTGCTCCATTCCACGCATCTTGTTGTTTTCCTGAAATTTCAGGTAAGGTGCTTTGGCGTATGCAATTGGGAAAAGATTGTGTAGCGACGCAATTTCTTTTCCTTCCGGACCTTTCTTATCAACCAGTTCGTTTCCTACTCGTCCAAAAGCGCTGCCCTCGTCGGTCTTTACAAACATACAACCCAAGTCTGCCAATGGTTTCAGGCAGTTCGTCCACCACCAATCAACTGCTTTCTGATCGAAGAAATTCGGAAAATCGCCCGGTTTGCCATTTTCAGGATAAGTTAAACCTAATGCTTTTGCCTGATCGAGGTAATTGTTTTTTTCTCCATTGTCAATTCTCGGACGAATATGCAGTCCAACCATCTGGTAATTGAGGGCATACAAGCTATCGAACATGGCTTTCGGATTCGGGAATCCGGGTTGACGCCATTCGAAACTGGTTCCGCCTTTGCCATTTACTTTTCCAAAGATTCTCCAAGTCGAATCGAGGTGAAGAATATCCGCCGGAATACCCAATTCACGAAATCGTTTTGCCAATTTTATCACATAATACTGCGAAGTGAGGTTCTCATAACCCCAGGTTCCACCACTGTATGTGCCTACGTGCAAACCCATTGCGGCACGCGGAAGCAAGGGCGAAGTTCCTGTTAGCGAAGTGTATCCCTGCATAATTTGCCTGAACGACGGACCATAAATGAAGTAGTAATCCAACTCACCACCGTTTGCTGAAAAGGAATAAGATTGACTTGAAGTATTACCCATATCCCAAGCCGATGGCGCTGAATTATGGAAGAAAAGGCCATAACCGCGTGTACTCATGAAAAAAGGCACCGGCGAATAATTGGCTTCCAGAATATTGTAGGCCCCGGTCTCGTGGTCGCGGGCTGTGCCACGGCCAACATCGAGCGTAAGTTTTTTGCCCAGCTGATCAATAAAGTCCATGCGTTCGCCAAAACCGAAGAAATGTTCTCCGGTCTGTAATTGCTTCGTGCAAACAGGTGATTCATTACTGTATTCCAGTGATTTATCCTGATTAATTAACATACCTTCAGGCGAATAAAACGAAATCATCACGGGATTGACAGCTATCTTTACTGTTAAAGCCGATGTTTTTAGCTCCCAACCTTTATTAAGCTCTTTCAAGGTAAATGGAGTTTCGTCCCAACTGTAACGAACCACCATTAGGTTTTCATCGGCAGCAAATCCACCCTGGTTAGCCATTCTGACCCGAACAATGGACGGACTGCATACTTCAATCTGATACCGGTTATTTCCCGATTCAATAAATACTTTATTCTTTTGGCGCGAAACCTTGCTTTGTTGCGACTGGCCACTCGCTGCAATAGAAAACAATGCAAAAAGGACCAGCAAAATATTCAGCTTATAGTTCATTTGTATAATTTTTGTTTATCGTCTTATAATCTGCGCATTAGCATTCCCATTTTTTTTTGATGATCTCAACGAAATGGAATAGCCATTTATTCATTTTCGGTTGATGCGGGCTTTAGCGCACATGGCTATTACATTGTATATCTTTAAAGTTTAGGTATATCTATTTTTTCATTCTTTCGGCTTCTATTTTCTCCACAATTTTAGCCGAGATAATCTGTTGCCCTTCACCATACATGTGCACCCCGTCGGCAGCATAATAATCCAGGATTCCGAGCAAAGGATGGTACGCGTCAATTACATCGAAACCTTTCTTTTGAGCCAGTTCTGACAATTTGGGTACCAACTGCCCCAGGCGTTCGTTCGCACCGGCGTACTTTGCCAAAATATTGGTTGTTCTTATCGGCGGCGGCGTGACATAAATAAACTTTGGTTTCGACTTTCGGCTTAACTGATGGCTTTTAATCTTCGTAAGGAGTGCATCAAAATTAGCGACGACTTCAGCCTGACGGTCGGCAAAATCCTTTTTTGTGTCGTTTGTTCCAAGGCAAACAATGACGTAATCGAACTTCTTTTTCCCAATTTGTTTTTGGGCATCATCAAGGTAATTATCAATGTTTCGTAACGCGTTTAAATCGGCACTTCCGTTATTATCGAAGCCAATGGTTCGCCCGCCTCTCGATATATTCACAAAGTTCGAGTTCGGCATCATCGCTTTCAATTGGTCAACCCACCCTCCCGGGTTTGCACCATTAGAGTCGCCTAAAGTAAAAATATTAAGTGCAAGATCAGTCTTCGTTTTTACCGGAATCAAGCCCAAAGCCTGAGGAAGCTGCTCGTGTCCACCTTCGAAAACGGTAAGTTGTATGTTTTCGAATTCGCGCGACAAATAGATCGAACGACCAAAAATTGCCTTCTTTTTATCGCCTTCAGGATTGATTCTTTTGGTTAGCAGATTAATAATTTCTGCATCCGAAACCATATCTTTATCGGTGGCAGATTTCCGACTGATTTCCTCAGAATTGAAAACCTTGTACTTAATTTCACTGAGCAATCGATTGTACATATTGATCGAATGCGTAATCGGCACCGAGCCTGTGTATCCATCGTGAATACCCTCATAAATAAAAAGCCTGGAGCCTTTTCGCAATTCCCGAGGAAATTTCTGGTATAATGGCGAGCGGCGAATCGCTTCTTCCTTGTTCAAAACAGAGTCTTTAGATAAAGCGTTTATAATGTCGGCGGCGTACTTTTGTTTGCGGCCAACCGATTCCCAGTACCACGCTTCCAAATCAGAAATAGGTGCCCATGCCGAGAATGATTTCACAGGATATCTGAGGTTCATGTAAGCCGTTAAAGTAGCCATTCCCCCGCCAGAAACACCAATAATATGAACATCCTCCGGATCCGCGTTCGTATTTTTCAAAGCAAACTGAATAGCGTCATCTATATCTGAAACAACCAGGTTACTGCCCATCGATTCGAAGGTTTTGTTCGCTCCCCTGAAATCTGGATGGATATAATTCCAGTCGCGGGCAAGTATTTCGCGGGCAAGCGGATCTTCCTGGCTGTAATCACCACTCCAGGTATGTAAGCTTACAATCAATGGCTTTTTCTGCTGACTTCTCGAGGTATATATAAAAGCTTTCTGAATTTTGCCATCAGTGCTTGAAGGTATCTCAACATTCCGGAATGCAGAATTCCATTCGCGTTTCGAAATGTTATCCCAGGTAGTTTCCGGTTGCGCAAATACGCTTCCAGCCGACAAAAAAAGAGAACAGAGGCCTGCAAAAATCAGGATGAGACAGTTATTCATTTCTTCGACTATTTTTTTGAGTTTACCCTATTTCGCTTCGCTTTATATCATTTTCCGAATCGCGCAGAAAAACACAAAGTTCAGTTTAAAAAAGGTGGGCTGCAACACCCACCTTTTCATTTTCAGCTTTTTTACTTTTTATTTAATTTTCTAAACAAACCCAAAGCTAATAGCCAGCATTCTGTGTATATAATCCATTCTTCACATCAATTTCCGACTGAGGAATTGGGTAAATAATGTAATTAGTCTGGAACGGCTGCATCTGTTTTTGCACGTCAACAGCGGTAATGAAGCTGCTCATTATGCTTTCAACCAATCCTGAACGAACCAAATCGTGCCAGCGCGAACCTTCGGCCATAAACTCCTTTTGGCGTTCGGTCATCAACTGGGCTTTGGTTACATTTGAAACTGTGGTTGTCAAACCGGCACGTTTGCGAACCGAGTTTACAATAGCATCAACGTCAGCCTGCGTACCACCCGTAGCCCCATTCAAAATACATTCGGCTTTCATCATCAGAATATCGGTATAACGAAGCACGATGAAGTTGATCGGCCAGTCGAGACGGTTTGAAGGAACTTTGGTCAAATCAACATATTTCCTGAAGAAAGGACGGTCTTCAACAGTTCCATTATAAGTATATGTGGGAACAATTGAAAAGTCTTTTCTTACGTCTCCGGTTTCAAAAGAACTTATCAACAGACTTGATACGGGACGGATAGTTAAACCTCCCTGAACTGCTTTTCCCTGTGCCTGGAACCACGTATCAGGCACTAAAACCCATGGAAAAGTACTTCCAAGAACAGGGTTTTGACCGGTAATATACTGAACGTCGAAAATTACTTCAGCGCTGTTTTCGTTGGCATAACTAAATATATCAGAGTATTTTGCCAACATGGAATATTTTCCGCTGCCGATGATTGAATTCAGTAGAGTAAGTGCCTGGCTCCATTCATTCAAGCCTAAACCCGGCCCTTCAATGTTATAAGTTGGACCAGAACGAGTCATATAAACCAAAGCCAATATCCCCTGAGCTGCAAACTTGGTAACCCGACCTTTATCCGCAGTGGCGTAAGTTTCAGGCAAATTCGTAACCGCAAATTGCAGGTCAGAAACAATCTGGGTATAAACGTCAGCAACCGGACTTCTTGGAATTGTCAAAGCTTCGGCGACGCTTACCGGCGTTGTTATTACAGGAACTTTGCCAAACCAACGCACCAAATCAAAATAATAGAAGGCGCGCAAAAATTTGGTTTCGGCTTCTAAACGCTTGCGCAAGGTTGCATCGGTAATTACATTACCATTGGTTGTGAGCTTATCCAGCAACACGTTTGCACGATAAATGCCATTGTAATCTGATAACCATGCTTCAGAAACATAAGGGTTGGCAGCAATGGTTTTGTGAAAACTGTTGATTCCTTCCCAGTCGCGAACACCACCGTCAGAAACAGCATACAAGTTATCAGAACGTGTTTCTGAAAGGTTAAGCAAACGATCGGGGTAAGCTTTCAGATCGTTGTAAACTGCATTTACACCGCTAATAAAATCGTTGGTCGATTTATAAAATGTTTCGGTTGTAGCGCTGGAGATTGGCTGCAAATCAAGATCGTCTGAACAAGACGAAAACAAAGCAGCAGCAAATAATATGAAATAGAATATTTTTTTCATTTTTCGTAGATTTTTAGGGTTAGAAAGTTAGGTTAAGCCCAAAGATCAATGATTTGGCCAATGGTAAACCGCCATAGTCGCCGGCTTCAGGATAAGCAGAACTACCGGAAACATCGGTATTGGTTGCTTCAGGGTTTAAACCACCATCGTATTTGTCTTTACCAAACCAGTTCTCTGCCGTTAAATAAATGCGAGCTCCGGAAATGATCTTGCTCTTCATTAACTTGCCTAAATCGTAGCCCAAAGTAATGTTACGTACTCTCCAATAGTCTGATGAATAAAGCCAATCGGTATTTTTGATACGGCCAAACGTTGAATAAGCTTTACCTACGCGACCTGCACCTGGGTTATCAGCAGAGCGCCATCTGTCGCGGCCATAACCAAGGTAGTTGTCGGTAAATCCTTGACCAGTACGGCTCAATGCACGCCCTAACAACGAATAAATTGAACCACCGTTTTGTCCCTGAACAAGGATGGACAAATCAAATCCCTTGTATTTGAACGTATTGGTGATACCCCAGACAAAAGATGGATTAGGATGACCAACAATTACACGGTCGTTTGCATCTATGACCTTATCGTTGTTTGCATCGAAGTATTTCGGATCACCTTCGCTTTCATTTCCATACATAGCGACTTTATTGGCAATGTCTTCTTTGCTTAAAATACCAATCTGACGAACCACATAAATACTGTTCATTTGCTCGCCAACCTTCAGTATTGAGTGCGAAATATCGAATGCCGATGGAATTAAAATTTGTGTTTGCCCGGCACCTAAAGCCAAAACTTTATTGGCATTGTGGCTCAGGTTAAATGAGGTTGACCATTGAAATTTGTTCACCATGTTTCTTGAAGAAATCTCGACTTCCCAACCTCTGTTTCTAACTCGCCCAACATTGCTCAGCGAAGTGGCAAAACCTGTAGTTTCAGGAATTGGCACGTTTAACAGCAGGTTATAGTTAAGCTTGTTATACATATCGAAGGATGCCGTGATTCTGTTTTTCAGGAAAGCAATATCGAACCCTCCGTCAAATGTTTTTGATTCTTCCCAGGTAATATCGGGATTGGTGCTGGCTGCCGGTGCCTGACCAGTTGCCAAAGCTGAGTTAAATGTATAGTTATAAACTGCCAAAACCGGAATGCTGCTGTAGTCGCCAATGTTGTAGTTACCCGATTTACCCCAGCTACCGCGGAGTTTTACATCGTTTATTGCACTCAGATTTAAGCTTTTGAAGAAATTCTCTTCAGACAAACGCCATCCTAAAGATGCAGACGGGAAGGTTCCCCATTTGGTATTGGCTCCAAATCGCGATGAACCGTCGCGACGAATACTGGCCGACAACAAATACTTGTCTTTAAAACTATATTGCAACCTGCCAAAATATGAAAGAAGTATGTTTTTTGTTTCTGTTGAACTACCGGTAATTCCGTTCGCAGCATTCAAGGTTTTAATCACATAGCTGCTATACCCTCCGTTTGATTTTATTGAGCTACTTTCAATCTTGTCATTGTTGTAAGAAGCTCCGGCCATCAATGTTACATTGTGATTATTGAGAAATACTTTGCTATACGACAGCGTATTTTCATTTACAAACGTTCGTTTGGCGTATTCAGCAAGCGATCCCGACGTAAGTACAGTTAACTGGGACTGACGGGTTGCCAAAGTACCGGCAACGGTGTAAGGAGTGTATCCCATGGTCGAGTTATTGGTATTATCGAGGTTCAAAGTCGATTTCAGGTATAAATCTTTTGCGAGCTGATATTCAGCAAAAATTGATGTCAGTGTGCGGAAGCGTTTGGTTAAACCAACAATATTTTCAAGCTTGGCAACCGGGCTGTTTGCCGATGTGCTCCATTTATATTGCCCATAACGATCATAATTCACATAAACGCCCATTGTATCCTCTTGAACCGGAGTGAACGAAAGCGCCTGATGCAAAATATTATCCTTACCTTCAACTCCAGGGTCGTTTGTTTCTGAATATGTTGGAGTTAAATTGATTCCAAATTTAAGGTTATCATTTGCTTTCACTTCAACATTTGCTCTTGCAGAATAGCTTTTATGGTTCATATCTTTTACCATTCCATCCTGATTTACGGCATTAACAGAAACATAGTATTTCACAAACTCGTTTCCGCCAGTGGCCGAAACCTGATAGTTTTGAACAATACCTTTTCTGAATATTTCATCTTGCCAGTCGATGTATCTTAGACCCGGGTGTCCTGGTAAATTCCAGCGGTCGTCAATCATGTAGTTCGTGTTGTAAGTGCCGGAAGCCAATTTCAAAATTGCGCGGCGTTCGTCGGTTGTTTGTGCAGCAGTTCTGCCGGTTCCCGAGGCCACCCACTGCGCATTAATCATCTCAGTGGCGCGGTCAATCCATTCATTGGCGCTCAGCATGTCGAGCTTGCGGCTTGCTTCGTTATATCCAACGTAGCTGTTAAATGTTATCTGTGGCTTTCCGTTTTTACCATGTTTGGTAGTAATCAACACTACGCCATTTGCAGCGCGCGATCCGTAGATTGCAGCAGAAGCAGCGTCTTTCAGTACCTGAATCGATTCAATATCATTTGGGTTAATGTTATCAAGAGGGTTACCACTGGCATAGTTTCCTGAGGAGTTTGGACTTGCTGCAGCCAATGGAAAACCATCGATAACATACAATGGCTCGTTCCCGGCAGAAATAGAACCTGCACCACGAACCTGAATACTAAATGCCTTACCCAAAGCTCCGGTTGTTTGTTTTACCTGCACACCAGCCATTTGCCCAACCAGCGACTGGTCAATGCGAACTAACGGACGTTCGTCAAGATTTTCGGCTTTGAAAGAAGCGGCAGCACCAACAACGTCACGTTTCTTTGCAGTACCATAACCAACAGCCACAACTTCATCCAGGCCAATTGCCTCTTCTTCCAGCGAAACATTAATCGATGGCTTTCCGGCGACAGCAACTTCTTTGCTTTTCATCCCAACAAAAGAGAAAACCAAAGTTGCTTTTTCCGATACATTCGATAACGAGTAAGAACCGTCAACTCCGGTAATTGTACCATTTGTTGTTCCTTTTACTACGACCGAAGCTCCAGGAAGCGGACCTCCCGTGTTATCGGTCACTTTTCCGCTCACTTTGTTCGATTGCTGAATAGTTGAATAACTGCTTGATTCTTCGGGAGAATGAATAATAATAAGCTTGTTATTAATTGTATAGGTTAAACCTGTTCCGGAAAGTACCTCGTCGAGAATTTTATTTACGGCCTGATTTTCAGCAGAGATATTCACTTTTTTCGATAAGTCAATCTGTTTTGAGTTAAAGAAAAATGAATAATCAGACTGGTTTTCAATTCGATCGAGCACCTCTCCAATACTCAGATTTTGCCCTACAATTTTAAGTTTTGTGTTTTGGGAATAGGTTGCTGCAGCAACGTGCATTATTGCTGCAAAAAGAAATAAGGTTATTAGCTTCATAATTCTCACAATTAGGGGCACATCAATAACTGATCGCCACCCCGGGTGATTCCATTTTTTTTTCATAAATTTGAATTGTTTAGACAATTAATTTTTATTGATTGCTTCGAGAAGACGAATAGTTGTGGCGACAGTTCGTCTTCTTCTTTTTTATTTCATAGACAATGGTTTATATGTGATTGTAAATTCTCTGAATGATTTCTTCGTATAATCAATTGGAGATATTAATTTTAGCGCATCCAAAACCTGCCAGATCGTTTCCTGATTCTTAAATTTTCCGGTGAAATTGTAGTTTTGTAAACGTGTATCCTGATAATTCAATCTCACGTCATACCACCGCTCAAGGCGTTTAGCCAATTCGGGGAAAGGGATATTCCTGAAAATAAATTCATCATCTTTCCAGGCAATTTCCGACTCAACATCAGCTTCAACAAGCGTGTGCTCATCGCTTTTACGATCCACCTGAAATTTATTTCCCGGTTCAACCTTCACTATTTCCGAATTCTTATTCATCTTCAGACTAATTATTCCTTCGGCAAGTGTTGCAGTTGAATAATTATTGTCGTTATAAGAGCAAACATTGAATTTTGTGCCGGTTACCTTCACATCAAAATCTTTTGTTTTTACAGTAAACGGATGCTCTTTGTCGGTTTTTACGTTGAAAAAAGCTTCGCCACTGAGATTGACAATCCTATTCTCGGGCGAGAACGAAGAAGAGAACTGAAGTTCGCTGCCTGAATTTAAATTGACAATAGAACCGTCAGCCAGCACAACCTTGGAACGTGAACCCAATGGTACAGAAAAGACCTGTAGATTAGCTGATTTATTTTCGCCAGATTTTGATGGCAGCAACACTGTAGCCAACAAACCAACAAGCAAAACAGCCGCAATAGCCGATAAAGACCTGACCCAAATTCGTTTCGTCTCATTAGCCTTTGCATATTGATTTTTATAGAAAAGGGCAAGTTGCTCACCTGCCGCTTCCCGCGAATTTTGAAGCGAATCCCAGGTATCTTTAATTTCGAAATATTCTTTGGAGTTTGAAGGTGATTCCTCGATCCAGGCGATTAATTCGTTCTGCTCTTCGGCAGAACATTTGCCATTCAAATACCGGGAAATAAGTCCTTCTATATTTTCGTTGGTATTCATCCGTAAGTTTTTCGTTTAGTCGAGAATAACACAACTTAATCGGATAAACTACGTCAGCAAAAAGTAAATTTTTTGATATTTTTTCAGTTCATCGCTTTAAACGACTCATACACAAGAGCATAAAAAATGACTTTTGGGAGATCTTTTCTTTTAACGCAGCCAGTGCCCTAAAAACCCGCGTCTCAATTGTGCGTACCGGCAGATTCAATTTTTCCGCAATTTCGCTATTCTTCAATCCTTCAAAACGACTCAACACAATAACTTCTTTGTATATTTCTGGCAATGAGTCAATTGCACTGTTTATCTGCTGCAAATTCTCTGTTTCAATCAGCGATTTTTCACCCGACTGGTAATGTAGAGCCTCCATTTCCCGGAGTTGCAGCGAAGTCTCGTTTTCAAACTTGCGGATTACTTTCTGATGCTTAATGTAGTTTAAACAGCAGTTCTTAACAGAGTTGAACAAATAAGCCTGAACAGCGTCCTCGCTCTGCCTGAATTTTCCGTTTTCCCAAATTGCCACAAAAACATTTTGAACAATGTCAAGTGCATCACTTTCGCTATCGACAAATTTCAGTGTAAACAACAAAAGACGCCTGTGGTATTTACGAAACAATTGGTCAAATTCAGTCATCTAAGTGAATTATGAAGCTGCAAAGTAAAACTATTTTTACACAAGCAATACGACTTCGAGCCTTTGAAAAACTAAAAACAATCAAAATATCTATTCAAAAGAGATTTGTTTATGTAAATTTACAGCTACAAAAGAATCTCTTTGAGCTGCAAAAAATGTCAAAAGCAACATTATTCTTACTTTTTATCGTCACTACCTTTATAAGCGCAGGTCAGCAACTTACTGATCAAAGTTATCTTTCAGGCAGAGATTATTTTGTACTGCGAAGTGGTCGTGCAAAAATGGTTATTCAATATGACAAAGTGAATATTGGACCAGCATTTAGCTATATGCTTTTCGATGCCCGGGTTCCCAAACAAACCGCAAGAAAAGCAACTGCCTTCAATTACAAAACACCAAATGGATTTTACTCATCGGCTGTAGAAGTAAAAATGAAGAATTATTCGTTTACAGCTCTTGGGCAAAATACTTATACCAACTGGATTATTGAAAATGGCATTCCATCAGTACAAGCCATTTGGTGGGCAAGCGGAATAAAGGTTTCAGAAATAATCTCGCCGGTTTCGCTCAATGGCATTTTTAAACGAACAATTACCATTGAATCAGCTGATTTAGTCACAACAGACACTGTTCAGATAAAACTTTCGGTTGCCGAGCCTGCGGCAATCGCTCAAAAGCATACATTGGTTCAGGTAAAAAAAGAAGCATCGATTGCTTTAACTGTAAAAGGCAATTTTCCCACGCATTTATCTTCGAACGAAAGCATCGAAATTGGGCCAATTGCGCTAAAACCCGGAGAAAAGAAGGTAATTGAATCGTACCTTCTTGTTGAGATTCCAGGTATTTCGGCTAATGAGCTTTACGAAAAAGCCTCAGCAATTGAGAAATATATTGCTGATGATGTAAATACGACTTCACAAAAATGGAAAAATTCCAATACAATTACTACTTCCGACGAAATGGTAAGAAACCTGTTTGACAGATGTAGATTCGTGTTACCGGGATATATTTCGGACGAAGGGAAAATGGATGCAGGCATATTTGAATACGGAAATCAATGGGTCAGAGACGCATCCAACACAGCATTGGGAGTAATTCATATCGGTGAATTTGAACTTGCACGCAGTGTTTTGCAAAATATTCTGGAAACGATGATTACCGACAATGGTACTACAATGATTTCCGATCAATTCACGAATCCGGACCTGGAATAATTCGATCAAATGGGCGAATTCATGCACGCGATGAAGAGTTATGTTGACTGGACAGGTGACACTACCCTTTTGTCAAAATATAAAAAGAAAATTACTACGATGATTGAACGCCCGTTGCTGCCTGTTTTCCGCGACTCAACCGGAATGGTGCACAATCGGCGTGAATTTTGGGAACGAACATTCGACGATGGTTATGAATTGGCCTACCAAACCTGGTTAATTCAGGGCTTACGTGATGCTGCAGATTTAGCAAAATACATTGACGCTGAAGGAAAATCTGCACATTGGCGAGCCGAGGCCGATAAAATTCAGCAATCCATGTTGACCAACTCAAATTTTAAATTGATTGACAACAATCATCTGATAAAAAGGAGAAATGTTAATGGCAATATTGTTGACACAATAAAATTTAAAGGTTGGAAACCCGATGCTCCCGCCAAAGTTGAAAGTTTAAGCAGGTTGATGCCAGATGCAACGATGGCTTTACCAATTGCAATGCAACTCATCGATTCAAAATCAGAGTTAGCATCGAACACGTTGAATGAATTAGAAAAATTATGGAACGCGCGTTGGCAGTTTGGAGGCTATGACAGGTACAATACAAGCTCCCAGGGAGATCAGCCTGGTCCATGGACATTTGCCACAACTTTTATAATGAGAGCTCAGCATGAAGCCGGACAATTTGAGATGAGCCGCAGATCGCTCGAATGGCTTTATAACAATGCAGGCGGACGGACAGGCGCCTGGCTGGAAGAAATTCCAATCACAAAATCGCAGGAATGTTGTTCGGGTCTGCTTCCCTGGACAACTGCAGAAGTTTCGTACTTCCTGGTTCATCATTTACTGGGAATAAAGTTTATTGGCAATCAAATGACAATAAAACCAATGCTTTATCCTGAAAGTTCGCCGCTAAAAGCAAATCTTCGTTATCGTTCAGGAAGGATAAATCTTGAAATTACTGGAAAAAAAGATGTCCGTCATGCCTTAATTAACAAAATGAAAATAAAGCCTGACAAGAACGGAGCCATCCTAATTCCAAAAGATTTTGTATCGGGAAATATCCAGATTATTTGCAATGATTAAGCATAAAACACGAATGGGAACAATCCGTTAAGGAAAGTTCCCATTCACTTTTGGTCTGCAAATTAATGCTCGCCTTAGTGCCAGACTACGGTTATTTTGGCCGGCTTTCCGATTCCAGCTTTTCAGCTTTCTTCTTCCAGCCCAAATCCATCCGGTTGGCTTGTTACGGCATCCCCTTCTGGCTGCCAGTCCAATCGTTTCTTGCGATTCGATCTTCACTGACGAAGCATTCAGGTTAGTCAACGGGTATGGTCTTGCGAGCATTTCCCGATTGAAAGGCTTCCAACTATCGTGAGATATTTTTCACCTCAGCCAATTTTCCTGAATCTTTCGACTCATTCCAATCTTACTCCTTCCTGAATCAGCTATACAATGAACTTTTTGACGGTTTACTGTTGCTTGTTGAATTTCGAAAGTAAACTTTCTGATTCAGCTTCGGCTCTTTCCGAATGCGGATTCGAGAATCCGAAAAATCAGGTTCCAATCCAATTAAGAATTTTCCCCATCTTCATTCTTCCTGAGCTGCCTTTTATCGCTCGTCTGATGTAGTAAAGATATAACACAAAACCACTACAAGTCAATGTTTTTAAATGATTTAAATACACTCGAAATCATCCAAAGTTTTCAACAATTGTTTATATCATTTGCATCTTCAAAAGCCGCACTGCTATTCCATTTCAATAAGACTCAAAATATTATTTCCGGAGTTATTAACAATCTGGAGTACAGCAGTTAGTCGAAAAAAGCATGCTTTCTGGTGAGAATGATACACACGCTGTACCGAAAAATAGTCTTTTCCAAAGGAACAGCTTCCCCAATTTCTCTTTTTTTAAAAGAAACTAATGAAAAGCAGCACATTCAAAAAAGCAACGACACAACCTATTATCAGCATTAAGATCGTCGTAGATTTGGTATTGGCATATTTGCCCATCACCTCTGTTGACGAGGTAAGGTATATCTGCAAAAAAATGGTAAGCGGCAGCTGAATACTCAAGACCATTTGAGAAATAATCAGCGCTTTAAACGGATTTCCTATTATAAAGATCAGAATCAAAGCCAGAATTAGTGATATTCCAATTCCCATCCGGCTATGGTTGTCCTTCACATCGAATGGCTCTCCAAACAAACCCGCAAAAATACTTCCGCCGGCCATTCCTGAAGTCAATGAACTGGCAATTCCGGCAAATAGTAAAGCTATCGCGAACACAACTCCCGCGTGGTTTCCCAACAGAGGCCCCAGCATCAGCTGTGCCTGCTGCAATTCGCCCACCCTTACGCCTTGTGCATGAAATGTTGAAGCTGCAAGAATAATCATAGCGCTGTTGATCGCCCAGCCAATTAACATGGAAACCAATGTATCAACAAATTCATAATCGAGCTGGCGCTTAATCACAGCGTCGTTCTCCAAATTCCATTGCCGACTTTGTATCACTTCGGAATGAAGAAATAAATTATGGGGCATCACCACGGCGCCTAAAACGCTCATTACAATCATAATTGATCCTTCAGGAATAGATGGCTTTACCCACGCAATTCCCGCCTGAATCCAATCAATTTTCACCAAACTCAATTCATATAAAAACGACAGTCCGATTATAGAAACAAACGCAATGATAATTTTTTCGATAAATGCATAGGAGTTGGTTACCAACATTATCCCAACAAACAATACGATTAAAATTGCTCCTGCCGGAATCGGAATATCAAACAGCATTTGCAGAGCTATTGAGCCGCCCAAAACCTCGGCCAGCGATGTTGAAACAGAGGCCATCATTGCAGTGCCCAAAATAGTTCGTGAAACCCAGGTTGGGGTGTATTTGGTCGCAGCTTCTGAAAGGCACAACCCGGTGGCAATTCCCAAATGCGCTACGTTGTGCTGCAAAATGATAAGCATGATGGTTGACAACGTGACCATCCAAAGCAATGTCAATCCAAAATCAGATCCTGCCGCAATATTCGAAGCCCAATTCCCCGGATCGATAAAACCCACGGTAACCAACAATCCCGGTCCGATGTATTTTAACACCTTCAATAAACCAAAAGTTGGTCTGTGATTTTTATTGTCTATATTTTTAAGGAAAGAGAACATCTTTGTTTTTATTTTCTGACTTTTTTAGATAAAGAGAGCTTACTTACCAGCACCTATTGCGCTGTTTTCGCATTTCCTTTATTTTTATTCTTACCGGATGAAAACCTTCTTTTTCCGCGAGGTTTGGATTGTCTCACTTTATATTCCGGTGCATCGCCCAATTCAGCAGGAACAGGAATTTTTAAAATTTCTTCGCCAATTAGTTTTTCAATCCGGTCAAACCGGTCCATGTCATGCTCGTTTATCAGACTGATAGCAATACCCGTTTTATCGGCACGGGCGGTACGTCCAACGCGGTGAACGTAATCTTCGGCCGACGAAGGAACATCATAATTTATGATCAGGTTGATGTCCTTGATATCTATCCCGCGACTTAACACATCGGTAGCTACCAAAATACGGGTTGTCCTCGACCGAAAACGCATCAGCACTTCTTCTCTCTCTTTCTGCTCCAAATCCGACGAAATACCTTCGGCCTTGTTGCCAGCTTTCTTCAAACTTTTAACAATTTCGAATACCTTTTTCTTGGTCGAGCTAAAAACTAAAATACTATCCAAGTCTGGTTTATCCGATATCAAACTACTGATAATCGGTATTTTCTGCATCTCGTAAGCCACATAGGCAGCCTGCAAAACTCCTTCGGCAGGCTTTGAAATAGCTGTGCTGATCTCAACCGGATTCTTCAGAATTTTTGAAGCCAGATCGCGAATTTTGGGAGGCATAGTTGCTGAAAACATCAGTGTTTGGCGTTCCTCCGGAACATAGCTTAGAATTCTCAAAATATCGTCATAAAATCCGATATCTAGCATTCTGTCAGCCTCGTCGAGAATCAGATGCCTTATTTTATCAAACTTTACATATCCAAGGTTCAAATGGGAAATCAATTTGCCCGGGGTTGCCACAACGATGTTGGTTCCTGAAGTCAGTGCTCGCGCTTCCGAGTCCCAATCGCTACCCTCGCGCCCGCCATAAACGGTCACCGAATTAATATTCAGGAAATAAGAAAACCCCTGTATTTGTTGATTAATTTGAATGGCGAGCTCCCGGGTTGGAACAATAACCAACGTACTTAAATCATTATTTTCCTCGTCTGAAAGATGATCGAGAATAGGTAGCATAAAAGCAGCTGTCTTTCCCGTGCCTGTTTGCGCACAGGCTAAAATATCTTTTCCATCGAGTATTTCAGGAATTGCAAGTTCCTGTATTTCCGATGCTTTCTCATATCCCATATACGAAATCGCATCCAATATTTTGTCGTTCAGTCCAAATTCGTCGAATCCCATAATCAGATTTGCATTGATAACTTCTAATATTTAACAATCTCATTAAAACACCATATTCACCTTTTGTTCAATAACCAAAATCTTTTTGGGGACTGAAACCCTCGGAAAATGATTTTCCACAAAGAATTGCTCTGCAAATTTAGAAAAGTTTGGCGACACTACATTTTATTCAGTTAGTATCTCACTTCTCCGAATAAATTAATTAACAGGCCATACCACTAAACGATCATTTATTTTTTACGATCTCTTCGGAAAAAGATTTCCAATTTGTACTTTTGTGCCGTTCAAACCGAATTGTAATTTAAAATAATATTGATATGGGAAGAGCGTTCGAATATCGAAGAGCAGCCAAAGAAAAACGTTGGGATAAAATGTCGAGGATATTTCCGAAACTGGCAAAAGCCATCACGCTTGCGGCCAAAGAAGGAGTTCCAGACCCTGAGATGAATGGAAAACTTCGCACTGCTATTCAGAATGCGAAGGCACAAAACATGCCGAAAGACAATATTGACGCGGCAATTAAGCGTGCAGCCGGGAAAGATGCGGAAGCTTTCGTTGAAATTAATTACGAAGGGAAAGGACCGCATGGAGTGTTGATTTTTGTTGAATCAGCAACTGATAACCCGACAAGAACGGTTGCCAACGTGAAATCGTACTTCAATAAAACCGGTGGTTTAATGGTTCCAACAGGTTCGCTTGAATTCATGTTCTCTCGCAAGGCTGTATTCGAATTCCAGAAGAAAGATGGAATGAACACAGAAGACCTCGAACTTGAGCTGATTGATGCAGGGCTTGAAGAAATTGAAGAAAACGAAGGAACAATATATGTTTATGGCGATTACACCAATTTTGGGTCGCTATCTCATGCATTGGAAAATCTCAAAATCGAAGTTACAAAAGCTAATCTTCAACGAATCCCAACCACTCCAGTTGAGTTTACAGAAGAGCAACTGGTTGATATTGAAAAACTGGTTGACAAACTTGAAGAAGACGACGACGTTCAATCGGTATTTACAAATATTGCGTAGAACTGTTTGCTTTATACAGATTTTAAAAGTTTGCCGGGATTTACATTTTAAAGTGTAATTTACCCGGCAAACTTTTTTATTTTTATGTACCCGGAATCTTGTAAAACAGCATTTATGAGCAAACGAGAACTGAAAAATTATCTAAAGGACTTGACCAAGCCTCAACTTGAAGAACAAATCATTGATTTATACGAACGATTCAAGGCCGTAAAGGAATATTACGACTTTGCTTTTAATCCCAAAGAAAATGAATTGATTGAACAATGCCGGTTCCAAATAAGCAAAGAATATTATCCGGTTGGAAGCCGCAAAGCAAAAATGAGACGATCTGTCGCTCAAAAATGGATCAAAAAACTTATGCAGCTCGAGGCTGACGCATCTCTTCTTGCAGACGTAATGTTTTTCAATATTGAAATTGCTCTAACGTTTTCAAGCGAGCACATCATTCGCCAGGACTCTTTTTTTACCAGCCTGTTCAAATCTTTCGATGAAGCCGTAAGATTTTCTTCCGAAAAAGGAATTCTTCAGGATTTTAAAGGAAGAATCGAAAAAATTGCCAACGACACCTGGGAACAACAATGGCCAAACAAAAATGCTTTTGCCGACATTGCCGATATGTACCTCCATTAAATCCGGAAAGATTTAAACGTATCATAGTCCCCTGTCAATACAATGCTAGTTCTTCGCCCTTGTTTTCTAACATTATTTCTTAGGAAATTGCACTAAAATTGAGTTCTGATCCATTCTCGTAAATCTTCTTCACCCAAAAGTTTCGTTTGATAAATTCAGAAAATAATTTTCTCCTGCTGTTTTTGGCAATAACTAGCTTTGAAAACAAGAAAACATGAAGCTTGCAAGTAGATATTTTCAGGTTAATTTATTTAAAATCAATGAATTTATGAAGTAAACGAATGGACTATAAAATCAAAGCTAAAATAAGTCAGAAATATTTTTGCTGATAGCGAGGTGTTTTTAAGATTTTTTTTAGTTTTGCACACACAAATTTTGAAATGCCCAGATGGTGAAATTGGTAGACACGCCAGCTTGAGGGGCTGGTGCCGGTTACGGTGTGCAAGTTCGAGTCTTGTTCTGGGCACTGA
>DAOPZV010000025.1:0-29242 GCA_035353575.1 Prolixibacteraceae bacterium
CCACGAACAAACTCACAATAAACTTATTCTTTATTGAGAAATGAATGATGCGTTCAATCATTTTTGATATTCAATTGGTTAATGAAATAAAGCTGTTATTCAAGCCAGAGTCAAAATCCGACTTGCTTCAGAAAAAATGACCCGATAAGACACACTTTTCCTGTAAAATTTCATTAACAAAACTGGGGAGGCTGCCAGATAGATTTTAGATAATCAGAAGTTACTGCCGAAACGTATTCGGGCAAATCGTATTCCTGAAGAAGTGTAAAATTGTCGAAATGGACGAAAAAATATTGTCGAATTACCGGCGTGCCACAGCAATTGCAGGTGCAGAATGGTGAGCAGTCGTCGCCATCGTGGTGGTGGTGATGCGTGGTTTCTCCCAATTCAGTCTTTGCTGTATGACTTTGTAATGGTTGATCGATGCATGGCAACGATGTGAGAAAGACAATGTAAACAGACAGTATGCAGCAAAAAAATCTCATCCTCTTATTTTACATCAGCAAATATAAGAGGATGAGCGAAATAAAACGATTGTATTATGAAATATTTAGAATTCCTTTAAATTCTGTTTGTTTTCAAGGAATTGTTTGTGCCGTTTCTCCATTTCTCTAAGTTGCTGCTCAAAGAGTTGCATCATATCTTCCATGGATCTTGGTTGAGATTTTCCATCGATTTTCTCACCTTTTTTTACCGAAGTGCTGTCGTTTGGATTATTGAAAACGTTACCAAACATGTCGTCAAAATTTCTGAAACTAAACGTAGTGGAATCATTTTTATCGAACTGATGAAACTGATGCATTTCTCCGAAGCGTTTCATCATGAGCGAATCCTGATTCGAATTGAAATGACCGAAAGGATCGGCAAACATTTTGTCAAAGTCCTCAAAAAACGATTTGCCATTAAATGTACTGTCATTGAGGAAATTAAAGTCCGGACCAAAAAATCCGGAGAAATCTTTGCCCGAAAAATTTTTCATCAAAGTCGAGTCTCCAGAATAACTGTATGTATAAACCGAATCAAATTTGATCAGATTTCCTTTTTCATCGTACTCGCGGGTAACTTTCGAGTTTTCCTTGGGTAAATTTTGCTTTTTTACAGGATTCTGAGCCATTAAGCTGATTATAAGGCTCAGATTCAGGATCGATAAAAGAACAAAACGTTTCATACAATCAAGTATTTAAGTTTTTTCCAAAAATAATTCAAACTAGAAAATCTGAGTTATAAAAAGTATTAAAACTGCTTAAAAATCCCAAAATAAGCGAGCAAATACAATGTTTTCAAGCAAGTCAATAATTTGATAAATTCGTTTATCTTTATTCAAAAGATTAAATCGTGCAATGGAAAGCATTTCGGTAAAAAAATCGATTGATGAAGCCAAACAAATTACGGCGCTTGAAATTGGAGGGATGCTTGTTTTGGAGAATTCAGATGAGTTGAAAACCAGGTTAATTGAGGCATGTCAAAAGCTAAACAAGAAAATTGTGGTGACTATAAAAGATGTCATAGATATCGATATTTCGTGCATTCAGCTTATTCTGGCTTTTATCAATTACCTCGACGATAATCATATTTCCTACGCATTTGATTGGCATTTAGACGAAGATCAGAGCGTGTTGCTTGAAAATGTTGGTTTTAGTAATGAATTATTTTTGAATTAGATATGCCTAAGCAAATATTAATTGCTGATGACTCCCAAAGTATTCGAGAAATTCTGGCATTTTCGCTTGAAAGGGCCGGATATTCGGTTTTGGTTGCCAGCGACGGAATGGAAGCCTACAATCTACTGGATGGAAGAGCGGTAGATCTGTTATTGACCGACTACTACATGCCTAATGTAAATGGACTTGAGCTGATAATCAAGGTTCGGCAGCTCGAAGCCTACAAATATTTGCCAATTTTAGTGCTTACAACCGAAAAGCAAACCGAATTTATAGCCGAAGCCCGCGACGCGGGTGCAACTGGCTGGTTGTTGAAGCCATTTAGTACAGAGAAACTTTTGCAAACCTTGAGAAAAGTTATCAGGTAATGAATTCTTTTTCTGAAAAATTTAGAATCGAAGTGGGCGAGTTTTGTGAACGACTCGAATCCGGATTGCTTCAGCTCGAGCAAAATGCTGATAATCAGCAGATAATTGCCGAAATTTTCAGAATCATGCACACAATGAAGGGTAGCGGAGGTATGTTCGGATTTGACCTGATTAGCGATGTAACGCACGACCTCGAGTCACTTTTCGAAATTTTCAGATCAGGAAAGAAAGCGGTTGATTCAGAGGTGATAAGTTTTACCTTGAGATCTGTCGATAAAATTAAGGAGTTGCTCGTTGAAGATCCGGGAAAAGAGCATTACGATATTGCAAATGCACTGAAAGCTGAAACACAACAACAAATTGCCCGATTTTCAGAAGAATTGGCTGAAAAAAAAGATGGCAAGGTAGATAAAGCAGACGCTAAAACTGTAGCAGATAAAAACGCGACAACCTATTTCATCTCATTTATCCCCGACGAGAATGTACTGAAAGACGGAACAAATCCGCTTTATCTGATTGATGAACTGAACGTGCTGGGCGAATGCAATATACAGGTTTCACTCGACAGGCTGCCTGAATTGCGGGAGATTGATCCTACAAAATGCTACGTTAATTGGTATTTGTTTATTGCCACTACAGAAAGTGTTGATACTCTGAAAGAAGTTTTTTTGTTTGTGGCAAGCAAATCGGAAATAGTTATCGAGAAGATTTCGAATAAAAATATAATTCACAATGAAGCGCTTTTAGCCACATATTTAAACGCCAGGGACAATAATTTGCCTTGGGAAATACACGACGAACCCGAAAGCGAACATGCCAATGATGTTTTAAGCCAAATAGCCGAGCCAAAAGCGCTTCTGAAAACAGAGCACGAGATTGGGAAAAAAGATGTATTTGGGCAAACAGTAGTTGATTCGGTCCGGGTTGATTCGGTTAAAATCGATCGGTATATGAACTTGGTTAGTGAGTTTATTACTGCCCAATCTCGACTCGATCAATTGGCCTCCGTTTTAAAAAATCCCGAACTGAATTATGTAGCCGAAACCTGGGCAAAGCTAAACCGCCAGCTGCGCGATAATGCTTTTGAAATGAGCCTGATTCCTCTGCAAAGTCTGGAAGTTCGGTTCAAACGATTGGTTTTCGATTTATCTAAAACCTTGAATAAGGAAATTGAATTGGTAACAGAAGGACTTGAAACAGAGTTGGATAAAAACATCATCGAGAACCTAACAGAACCATTGCTTCATTTAATCCGGAACTCAATTGATCATGGTATAGAATCAAAAGCAAGCCGGCTTGCGGCAAAGAAAAATGCGGCGGGAAAAATAGCAATAAAGGCTTTGACAATAGGAAGTTACGTTCAGATAGAAATTGAGGATGATGGCGAAGGACTGAATGTGGAAAAAATCAGAAATAAAGCGATTGCAAAAGGTTTTATCTCGCAAACCGAAAAAATAGACAAAGAAGAATTGTTTCATCTTATTTTTGAGCCAGGGTTCTCAACTTCCGAAGAATTAACCGATATTTCCGGCCGTGGAGTCGGACTGGATGTTGTGCAAAAGGCCGTTCAAAATATGAGAGGAGTTGTTGAAGTTGCATCAGAAGAGGGAATGTTTACCAGGTTTGTCATAAGACTTCCTCTTTCGCTGTCGATTATAGATGGTTTGCTAACTAAAGTTGGACGCAGCTATTTTGTAATTCCTTCGGCAGTTGTTCGAAAATTGTATGCCGTAGAACGAATTCAGCTAAAAAAAGAATTCAGGCAGGTTGTTGAATTTGAGGGAGTTCAATTTCCTTATTTAAATTTAACGGAAGAGTTTGAGCCTGCTATGCCTGTGCCTGAAGAGCAGCAATTGGTAGCAATCTCATACGGAAATCATACTTTTGGGCTGATTGTGGATGAAATAGTTCGTGAATATCAGGCTGTTATTAAACCTTTGGGCCGGATGCTGAAGGCACACGATATTTTCTCAGGAGCAAATATTCTAGGTTCCGGCGATCTGGCATTGGTGATAGATACAAATAAATTGATTCAGAAATATTCGTAAAATATGGCATCAGAAATCATATATGGGCTCGATTCGTACTTCACATTCAGAATTGGAGGTGAGTTGTTTGCCGTGAATATAGGGCAAATCACAAAAATTCTGGAATACACAGAAGCGACAAAGGTGCCGAATTCCCCGCGTTATTTTAAGGGTATCATAAACCTGTTCGGAGAGGTAATCCCGGTGTTCGATGGCCGACTTAAATTTGGCTTTCAGGAGGCCGAAACGATATCGCGCGAAACCTGTATTTTGATTCTTGTTTTTGAAATGGATGGGAATGTTGTGAGCTCGGGAATTATTGTCGATTCGGTAGAAAAAGTTATGCCTTTGTCGCCGGAGGAAATTCAGCCCGCGCCGAGCGTTGGCAAAGGTTTTAATAATGAGTTTATTCATGGAATTGCGAATATCAATGGTGAGTTTGCAATTATTCTGAATCTGGAAAAGATATTTTCGGAAGAAGAAATTGAGATTATAGCGTCAGTGTAATGCATTAATTAAAAAGAGCTTATGAGATTTGTTGACTTAAAAATCCGCACAAAACTAAGTATCGCTTTCGGAATATTGGTTTTAACAGCAATTCTTATGTCGGTTGATATCATTGTTTCACTTTCTTCATTTGGGAAAAAAGTAACACTGTTTACTGACGAGTTTCTGCCCCAGTTGAAACTTTCTAACAGCATTGGGCGCGAAACAAACCAGGTAGCCTTTAACATGGAGGGATATTACCTTACAGGTAAGCCTGAATATTTCGAAAAAGCAAAAAGAGAGCTCGATTCACTAAAGTTCTCACTCGACAGAGGTGAAGAACTGCTTCAAAACTCTAAAAATCTTGACAAACTTGAAGAAAGTATAAGTGAGGCCAAAGTACTTATTCCGGAGCATGAACAAAATGCGATGATGGCCTTCAAATTGTTTCAGGATATCGATTTGCTGTCTGGAAAAATAAACGCAACTCAGGAGAAATCAAATACAGCAAGGAAAAAAGCAACTGCAAAAGAAACATTGGAAGCAAATACAGTGAGTTCGGTGTTGGCAGAGAAAAACAAACAGCTTGATGAATTAAAGGCTAAAGACGAAGCAATTTTAGCCAAATTGAAACAGGCTTCAGAGAATTTGGACGAATCTGTAGTTGATTACACTACAAAAGTTGCAGGCGGTTTTAATTCAGCCATGCGCTATTCGATGATGATAACTTTTATAATTGCCCTGGCTGCGCTGATTTTTGCACTTGTTGGTATCGTTTATATCTCGAAGGCAATTGTTTATCCGCTGGTTAAAGGCATCGAATTTACCCACAACTTATCAAAGGGAGATTTAACAATTAAGTTAGGTTTGAACCAAAAAGACGAACTTGGCGTGCTCGGGAATAACCTGCAAAACATGAACGATCGTTTTCGGGAAATTATAACATACGTGGCGTCAACCGCCGAAAATTTATCGGCAGCAAGTCATGAATTGAGCTCAACTTCACAAACTGTATCGCAGGGTGCTTCGGAACAAGCCTCGTCGGCAGAAGAGGTATCTGCTGCCATTGAGGAGATGGCGGCAAACATTCAGCAGAATAGCGAAAATGCAAAAATTACAGAGCAATTAGCCTCAAAAGCCGAGCACAATGTTGTTATCGGCAGCAAAAAGGTAACAGAAACAGTGAAGGCAATGCGAGAGATTGCGGAAAAAACGTCGATTATTGGAGATATCGCATTTCAAACCAATATATTGGCTTTAAATGCAGCGGTTGAAGCCGCCCGCGCTGGCGAACATGGCCGTGGGTTTGGTGTGGTGGCTGCTGAAGTTGGAAAACTGGCAGAACGAAGTAAAATTGCCGCCCTGGAGATAGAAAAACTTACGAAAATGAGTGTTAAAAATGCTGATGAAGCAGGTCGGTTGATGGAGGAAATTGTGCCGGAGATTCAACGTACATCACAGTTGGTGCAGGAAATTTCGTCGGCCAGCAGGGAACAGGGAACAGGAGCCGATCAAATAAATTCGGCCATTCAGCAATTAAATATGGTTACGCAGCAAAATGCAGCGTCGTCTGAAGAATTATCGACCAATGCAGTTGAGCTGTCGGCGCAGTCGGAAAAGATGAAAGAGGTCATCGCGTTTTTCAACATTGGACGAGAACCGCTGAAGTTTGCCAAGCCCGAAGTTGAACTTCCTCAGGTTGAGATTCCGAAAGAAAATGAAACCTCTGAAATAAAAAAAGGCGTTGTTATAGAACTTGACGATTTGGATAGTAGCGACGACGATTTTGAACGATTTTGAAATTTGACGTAAACGTGAGAGCAGATTTTCTCGAAATATCAGACGAGCTTTTTGCACAAGTCGGTAAACTGATTACCGAGCGGTTTGGTATAAAAATGCCTGCCGATAAAAAGACTATGTTTCAGGCTAGACTGCAAAAGCGTTTGCTGGAATTGAACATAAGCTCATTTGATCAGTATGTCAGTACGTTATTCGATGGCGATGAGACAACAGCCGAATTTGAACTTCTGTCTGATTATATTTCGACCAATAAAACCGAATTTTTCAGGGAAGAGGATCATTTTAAGCTGTTGAGTGAACTAGTCATTCCCGGATACCTTAAGAACATTAGATTTTCGGCAAGAGAAAACTTTAGAATATGGTCGGCGGGTTGCTCCAGTGGCCAGGAGGCCTATTCAATTGCAATTCAAATTGAGGAGTTTATTCGTTTTAGCGGAATAAAGTTCAATTATTCGATTGTGGCCACCGATATTTCTCAGCGAATGCTAAAACAGGCTAAAGAAGCTATTTACCCGATGGCACAGGTCGATAATATTCCTTTGGAAATTAAAAAGCGTTACATGCTGAAAAGTAAAAATCCAGAGGAAATGAAAATAAGAATAGTAAAAGAACTTCGGGAGAAATTGACTGTTGCGTACCTAAATTTGATGGATTTGAAATATCCGTTTACCGGCGAATTTGATGTCATTTTTTTAAGAAATACGCTAATTTATTTTGAACCAGTTGTTCAGCTTGAAGTACTAAGTAAAATATTGGATTGCCTCAAGCCTGGCGGGTACCTTTTTATAGGGCATTCGGAGTCAATCATCAATTTGTCGCTGCCAATAAAAGCGGTGGCTCCAAGCATTTATTTCAAACTAAAAAATCGGGATGATGAGTAATGACAATATCGTTAATGAGCTGAAAGAGTGCAGAAAAAAGGTTTCACAGCTTCAGAACGAAAACCAGGAATTATTACTTGAATTGCACAGTGTGAACGAGAAGCTTCGAGACTCGGAACAACTCAAGGGACATTTTATCAGCAACGTCTCAAATGAGATTATTAATCCTTTTTCCAGTATTGTAGCCATATCTCAAGGCATAAAGCAATTGGACGATAGTGAAATGAATAGCGCTCGGCACATGGCCGGCTTAATATTTGAAGAAGCCTTTCATCTCGATTTCCAGCTGAAGAATATATTTGCGGCGGCGCTAATTGAAGCAGGAACAGAAACTATCCGGAATTCGGTCTTTAATTTAGCAGACTTAATCGGGGATGTAGAAAATTATTTTTCCGGACTGCGAGCGAAAAACGACATTCAGTTTTTGTTGAAAAAGGATGGCACTGCTGTTGACTTCATTTCAGATAAGGAAAAGCTGGCTATGATTCTCAAGAATTTGATCAGCAATGCAATAAAGTACAGTCCTGAGCACTCGATTATTGAAATATCTTTCAGGTTACAATCTGGTATATTGGAAATTTCTGTTTCTGATTCAGGAAAGGGAATTCATGCAGCAGACAGAGACTTGATTTTCGATAGGTTTAAGCAACTCGACGAAAAGATAAACTCGATAAATACAGGGCACGGCTTGGGATTGTCTGTTGTAAAAGCCTATGCAGAAATGTTAGGCGGAAGCGTTGATTTGTCGGATAATTTAAATGGCGGAACAACTTTTATAGTGAAAATACCCCAAGGAGATGCAGATGGGAAATGGGAAGAACTGGATGATTTCATTTTTGACTCAGAATCAAAGTACTGATGAACTTAAAGGCATCAAATCATTTTTTTCTACACCCATCGGCGATTTTTATAAGCAAAGATCCTACATGGGTAACAACGGTGCTGGGGTCGTGTGTCGCTGTGTGTTTCTTTGATACAAAAAGAAAATTTGGCGGGATAAACCATTTTATGATGCCTTATTGGAATGGATTTGGCTTGGAATCGCCTAAATACGGGAATGTTGCTATAGAACAGTTGTTCATGAAAATGCTTGATTTTGGTGCAGAAAAAGAAGATATTGTATGTAAAATATTTGGGGGTTCAGAGATGCTGGCACCTAATAATTCAGTGTTCAATGTCGGAAAAAGAAATATTGAACTTGCGTTTCGGGTTGTTGATGAACTTGGTATTTTAGTCGCAAGCTCCAGTACAGGCGGCAAACAGGGACGGAAGATTCATTTTAATACAGAAACAGGCGAAGTGTTGCAAAAGTATTTAGTTAAGGGTAATTTAAGCGAAGCAAATGATCGGAAAAACTAAAGTTTTAATTGTAGATGATTCTGTTTCAGTGCAAAATGTGCTTCGGCAAATATTGTCAGGCGATCCGGAGATTGAGGTAATTGGTACGGCCACAGACCCTTATGAGGCAGTTTCGAAAATTGCTGAAATTTTGCCCGATGTGATTACTCTGGATATAGAAATGCCGCGCATGGACGGATTGACGTTTCTCAGCAAACTGATGAAACAACATCCCATTCCTGTAGTTGTCATTTCTTCTTTTGCCGATGAGACGTCGGATAAAGGAATCAGGGCACTAAAACTGGGAGCAAAGGAAATAATTCCAAAACCTAAGCATGCGACGTTAGAAGCACTTGATGAATACAGCATAAAAATTATAGATGCAATTAAGGCTGCTGCCTTGTCAAATAAGCGGGCAGGCATTTTAGTAAAACCAGGCAAAATCTCAAGTCAACACATTTCGGCCAACTTGGCATCGGATACGAGTTTATTTAATGAAAGGAAAGCTTCTCAAAAACTAATTTTGATAGGAGCATCAACAGGCGGCACGGAAGTGATTTCGAAAATGCTTAAAGGTTTGAGGAAGGATTTGCCCGGAATATTAGTCGTACAGCATATGCCAGGCGAGTTTACCAGAGCATTTGCAAGCCGATTAAATTCTGAATGTGAATTGCTTGTAAAAGAAGCTGAAAATGATGATATTGTGAGAGATGGATGTGTGTACATTGCCAACGGATTCAACCATCTGACTACAGTTAGTGAGAACGGTTATTTCAAATGTAAGTTGGAAATAGGAGCATTGGTCAACAGGCATCGGCCCTCGGTTGATGTGCTTTTTTCGTCGGCAGTGAATTTTCAGGCTGAAAATATTGTGGCAGTATTGCTCACCGGTATGGGCGCTGATGGGGCCAGGGGGCTCCTGGAGTTAAACAACAAGGGAGTCCGAACTTTTGCGCAGGACGAGAAGTCATGTGTTGTTTTTGGGATGCCTAAAGAAGCAATTAAATTGGATGCAGCACAGAAAGTTGGCAGTCCAGATGATTTGATTAATTGGTTAAATTCTATATTTTAATTAAATGGCAGACAGTATTCAGGGATCAAAAATTTTGGCAGTGGACGACGTCCAGTTAAACCTCGATTTAATGAAGGAAATTTTATCGGGAGCGGGCTATCAGATTGCCACTGCAATCAATGGTAAATCGGCAATTGCAAAGGCTAAAGCTAATAAATTTGACCTGATACTGCTCGACTTGGTTATGCCGGATATCGACGGATTTGAGGTATGTTCTGTTTTAAAGTCAAATCCACTAACTCACGATGTTCCGGTAATTTTCCTGACTGCAACAAAAGAAAACGACAACATAACCAAGGGTTTCAATCTCGGTGCGGTTGATTATATTCCAAAGCCGTTCAGTAAAGAGGAGTTGTTGGCGAGAGTTAATCTTCACCTGACGCTTAGAAAATTTCAACAGGATTTGATTCGCTCTAAAGAACAGGCAGAAGCAATCGCTCAGGCAAAAGCAATGTTTCTGGCCAATGTTTCGCACGAAATCCGAACACCAATGAACGGAATAATCGGCATGATTGATATTCTGAAAAACACTCCGTTAACTCCTGAACAGCACGAATATGTTGATATTATTGGTATTTCCGGAGAAAACCTGTTGATGATCATTAACGATGTTCTCGATTTCTCGAAAATTGAAGCTGGCCAAATTACGTTTGAGTACATACAGTTTAATTTGGTTGAAGAAGTAAATGAGGTAATTAAAATATTGAAGTACAAGGCAGTCCAAAAAAATATCGATTTTTCATGTACCATTTCGTCCGATGTTCCGCAATTCGTAATTGGTGATCCATTGCGATTAAAACAGGTTCTGATTAACTTGTGTACCAATGCGATAAAATTTACATCGAAGGGATATGTGCATGTGTTTGTAAAGCTGGTTAATCAGGATGAGGAACATTTGCGGCTTCATTTTGAAGTTCAGGATACCGGAATTGGTATTTCTGCCGAAAATCAGGCCAAATTATTTAAATCTTTTTCGCAGGCAGAAGTCTCCACCTCCAGAAAATTTGGAGGTACAGGTTTAGGATTAGCCATTTCGAAAAACCTGGTTGAAATGATGGGCGGAGAGATTGAAATTATCAGCGAAGAGGGAAATGGATCGGTATTTTATTTTGACGGAGAGTTTGGAGTCGCTATTCCCGATTTAACAGAGGCTGATTTAACGGGTAGAGACGTTCAAAAGAAATCTAGTCGGAAATTAAAAATTTTATTGGCTGAAGACAATGTTATTAATCAGAAAGTTGCTATCTTAAATCTGCAAAAATTTGGTCATCAGGTGGTTGTTGCCAACGATGGTTTTCAAGCGTTTGATATGTATTTAAAGGAGTCGCCGGATATAATTTTCATGGACGTAAAAATGCCTAATATGGACGGGCTGGAAGCAACTCAAAGAATACGCGAATATGAAAAGGCTCATAGTATTATCAACGCTATCCCGATTGTTGCAATGACTGCAAATACGCACGACAAAGATCAATATCTCGAATTAGGAATGAATGACTATCTTTCAAAGCCGTTTAGTAATTCCGATCTTGAGAAATTGCTTAAGCGTATAGAGGTGCTAAATGGGTTAGAACAAAACTAAAAAAAGTAAAATGGAAGCTAACGAAACAAACTACTCATGGCCGGGAAAAACGATTCTTGTAGTAGAAGATAATGAGACAAGTAATATCTATTTCGAGGCCGCCTTACGCAAAACCCAGTCTCGACTTTTATGGGCGAAAAATGGCTTGGATGCCATTGACTTGGTGAAAAACAACCCGAACATTGACTTGGTTTTGATGGACATAAACATGCCAAAACTGGATGGCATTGAAGCCACCCGAATAATTAAAAGCCAGTATCCTCAAATAATCGTTGTAGTTCAAACTGCATTTATCTTATCGGGTGAAGAGCGAATGTGTCAGGATGCGGGATGTGACGAATTCATTACCAAACCAATCAGGTTGAAGTATTTGCTCGATACCATAAATAATTATTTAGGGCCTTCAACCGATAAATAAGCTCCAAATCTGGCATTTGGTTGTCCTTCTGTTATTGGAAGAAAGCCGGAATAGATTTTTCCATTCTTTAAAACAACGGGCTCAGCATTCGTTTTTTCGGTCGAGAAAGCATTGTATTTTCCTCGATCGTCATAAAAAATCTCGAATTTTCCTTTGCAGTCTTCGTGAACATATTTTTCCAAAGATTTTGCAAGTATTCCCATGTTCATTCTACAATTGATCTCGACACAGGGCTGTATTAAATATTGCCCATTGTGTTTGAAGATCATAGCATCTATTCCCAAAAATCCACAATATAGGGCGGAATACTTCGAGACCTTAAGTCTGTCCTTCAAAACCAAAGCTAACTCGTTTACTTTTTTTAAAAGATGCTGATTGATCTCGCGATGGAAAAAGGTGCAAAAGTCTGCATTAACAAGTGTTCTTAGATACTGTCCGTTCGAACTTGTTTCGAAAACAGAGATGCCGATATACTCAATTTCTGTTTCGGATATTATTTTATATTGAAATGAAAAGTCGATGGCTTTTTCTAAAAGTGGTTCGGCGATGATGTATCCCTGATGTTTTAGAATTCCGGAAATCCATTGTTTTTTCGCGTTATCAATATGTGATTTTCTTATCATCTGGATGCCTCGGCCCGATGAACTAAGGGGAGCTTTTAGCACAAGTTGCCCGCATTGGGTAAGCAGCTCGTCTATTTCGTTAATATTGAATAACTTTTGCCCGATCAATTCCTTGTAAATCAAAGAATCGTCTTTTCTGGATGTTATTATTTCTTTCAAAAACTCAAGAGAAGTATCTCTCTCAAAAAGAGGTCTTTGCCTCTCATTCCAGTTAAAGACAGGACTGGACTTGAATTCAGAAGAACAATTTTGCTTCAAATTTTTTAGGTAATAGTGTGCTGCCGGGCTCCATCCCCATGGTTTAAGCCAATTGAAACCAGCGCCAGGGTATTCTTCCAATTCTGTAAGAGATTTGAAATTTGGGATAGTTAATCCGTTGTCGGATAATTTATTGACAAAAGTAGTTGATGGCTTTTCACCGGTTAAGATATGATCGGATGGTTCGCAAAAAACAATAGGAAGAATAGACAAGTCTTGTTCCATTTCCTTTAGTAACAACGGTGGCTGGTAGCTAAAAGAGCCGTTTGCAACCGCTAATTCGCAGGTAGGGTTGAAATAGTATATGTTTCCGCGTTCCATTCAGATTATGATTTTTGAGTTGCAAAAATAAGCCGATACCATACCAACCCGATAAATTAGCAAAAATAAAACGTCAAAAAATTTTGAATTGTAAAAATAGAATCTATTTTTGCATTAAATAGAAATAAAAGATCGAAAAATCCTTATATAAAGAAAAGAAACAGTTTGTTATGAAAAGTAACTTCAGTATGTGGACTTGTATGTGTTATTGCTCAGCTTTTCAGGAGGAGGTTGATATATAAAAATTATGTGATAACAACAGATATACCAAGCCCTTCTGGATTCCAGAGGGGCTTTTTTTTAATCAGCAAAATATGAAAGAAAAATCGTATAGAAGTATTGTAAAATCAATTTCGTGGAGAACAGTCGGAACGATTGATACCATTGTAATCTCGTATATTATTACTGGAAAGCCAACTATTGCCTTGTCGATTGGCGGCGTTGAAGTATTTACAAAGATGGCTTTGTATTTTTTTCATGAACGGTTATGGAATCGAATAAGTTTTGGAAAAGAAAAGCTGTCGGAAGTTGACTATCAAATTTAAAGAGTTATATGAAAAAAAATTTTTTACCCATATCAATTGATATTTCTGAAAGCAAAATTCTTGTGATTGGTGGAGGAGAGAGTGCTTTGAAAAAGATTAAAATACTTCAGAAATCTAACGCGCATGTACATGTTCTTAGTGAAGACTTTATAGACGATATTCAACGGCTGGACATTTTGAAAATTCGGAAGGAATATGAAAAGAACGACCTGAAGGGATATCTGATGCTATACTCCTGCACTGACGACGATTTGCTTGACCAGCAGATTGCAGCCGACGGACTCGAATTAGGTGTTTTGGTTAATGTGCACGATAAACCCTCGTTTTGTCAGTTCGTATCTCCGGCTATTTATCGCTATGGAAATATCTCAGTTGCGGTGAGTTCCAACGGAGAAAATGTTCAGGAGGCAATCAGAGTTCGAAATTTGATTCAGGAATTTTTGGAAAATCTTAAAAACACACAAATATGACAATTCAATTATCGCCATTAACCGAACAGCAGTTGAGTGCATTAGGCAATTTTACCCGCGATTTAAATCGGGAACAGTTGCTTTGGATTAATGGTTATTTTCAGGGCTTGCTGGCTTCTCAGGAAAAGGCGGAGATACAAACGGCACAGCAAACTTTTAATGAAGAAAAGCCACTAAAAATTCTCTACGGAACGCATACCGGGAAAAGTAAGATTATTGCGTCGAAACTTGGAGAAGTGCTGGCTGGAAGAGGCGTTGGCGCGCAGATCGATTCGCTTGATAATTACAAAACCAGGCAGCTTTCGGGCGAGTCGAATATCGTTTTTATTGTAAGTACTCATGGCGAGGGCGAGCCCCCAGCAATGGCTGAAGATTTTCATGCTTTCATAACCGGGAAAAGGGCTCCACAACTGCCTAATCTCAATTATGCAGTTGTTGCTTTAGGCGATAAAAGCTACAAGTTATTTTGCAAAACTGGCTTGGATATCGATCAGGCTCTGACAAAACTTGGTGCAAAACCAATTTTGCCCGTGTTAACGCTTGATGTTGATTTTGAAGATGATGCTGAAAAATGGATCAATGATTTTGTAGAAATTTTTGCACAACGGGAGTCGGTTTCGGTAACGGCAGCTTCTCCGGCTAAAACTGAGTTAGCAGAGATAAAATATTCCCGGAAAAATCCATTCAAAGCAACAGTTATTGATAAAGTTAAAATTACCGGACGAGGATCTGATAAAGAAGTTTATCACGTTGAACTTTCTTTGGAAGGTTCAGGTATTACTTATGAACCAGGCGATTCAGTTGGTATTTTGGCAAATAACCCACCCGAATTGGTTGACGCTGTTTTGAAACACTGTGCACTCGATGGAGAGGAGGAGATAACCATTAAAGAAGGTACTTTCTTGTTAAGCGATGCCTTGACAGACAGATTGGAACTGACTATTTTAACCAGGGAGGTAATTCAAAATTATCAGAATAAGACGGGTAATAAAGAACTGTTGAAGGTTATTACAGAAGATCAACTTCTTGACAAATATCTTTACGGGCACGATGTTCTGGACTTGCTTGAGGAATTTCCTGCAACATTGTCTGCGCAGGATCTGGCTGATGTATTGAGGAGCTTTCCACCAAGATTGTATTCCATTTCATCGAGTCAGGACGCTGTTGGCGACGAGGTTCACATTACTGTAGCAACCGTTCGCTATTCAAATAAAGGAAGGCGTCGGGGAGGGGCGTGCTCTACTTATTTAGCCGACAGAATTGAGGTCGATTCAAACGTTTCGGTCTTCATTGAGAAAAATCCAGCCTTTAAACTTCCTGAAAAAGATGAAACGCCGATCATCCTGATTGGTGCAGGAACTGGCGTTGCACCTTTCCGTTCTTTTTTACAGCACCGTGAAGCAAATAACCAGAAAGGAAAAACATGGCTTTTCTTCGGGGAACGCCGGTTTCATTCAGATTTTCTTTACCAGATTGAGTGGCAAAAGCTTTTAAAAGATGGCTTCCTCGAAAAATTCGATGTTGCCTTTTCAAGAGATCAGGAGAAAAAAATATATGTGCAACACCGGCTATTCGAGAAGCAAAAAGAGTTGTACCAATGGCTCAACAAGGGCGCGCACATTTATTTGTGCGGAGATATGAAACAAATGGCCCGGGATGTTCAACAAACCTTGCTTCAAATTTTTGAAACACAAGGCGGCATGACCGAAGAAAAAGCCATTGAATTTATGAAAGCGTTGAAAAAAGAAAAGCGGTTCCAATTGGACGTTTACTAACTGATGGCGGATTGTTAAAAGATTTAAATAATTACAATAAATAGAACGTTTCGGTGAACAATGTAAGTATAAAAGCGTATTATAGTGGTATAAATACTTACTTGTTCGTTGGTATAAAAACTTACAGAAAATGAGTGATTTTATAAATTGGAGTGAACTTTCTGAATTAGAACGAATTAAGTATGAAAGTAATTACCTGAGAGGCACGCTGGTTGAAAGTCTGGCTGACCCAATCACAGGCTCGATTGCTTATGCAGATACGCAACTTTCAAAGTTTCACGGCATATATCAGCAATTCGACCGTGATTTGGAAAAAGAACGTAAACGCCAGAAACTCGAACCGGCTTTTTCCTTTCTGATCAGGGTCAGGGTTCCTGGAGGAATTTGCAGTCCAGAGCAATGGCTACAGTTGGATAGTTTAGCCGATCAATATGCAAATCATACGCTGAAATTAACTACGCGGCAGGCTTTTCAATTCCATGGGGTTATAAAAACTGACCTCAAGAAAACAATTCAGGGAATAAATGCTTCGTTACTCGACACTATAGCTGCCTGTGGCGATGTAAACAGAAATGTGATGTGTCATCCAAACCCGGCAGAATCAGATTTGCATGCCGAAGTATATGAGAAAGCCCGACAGATTAGCGAACATTTACTCCCGTCAACTACGGCATACCATGAAATATGGCTCGACCAAAAACTAATTGCCGACAGCAAAAAGGATGTTGAACCAATATATGGAGACCGCTATTTGCCGCGAAAATTCAAAATTGCAGTAGCAATTCCACCGTATAACGATTCTGATATTTTTTCGCAGGATCTTGGTTTTGTTGCAATTATAGACGACAATAAAATAGTTGGATATAACGTGTTGGTTGGCGGCGGAATGGGTACAACCTTCGGAATGCCGGAAACCTATCCGCGGTTGGCTGATGTGATTGGATTTTGCTTACCCGAACAGGTTGTAGATGTAGCTGAAAAAGTAGTTTTAGTGCAACGAGATAATGGAAACAGGCAAAACCGGAAACTATCGCGTTTAAAATATACAATTGACAGACTTGGAATTGATGGCTTCAAAAGTGAGCTTCAAAAATATTTGGGATACTCACTTCAGGAACCAAGACCATTTTCTTTTACCAGGAATGGAGACCGGTTTGGCTGGAAAAAAGGTGCAAATACAAAATGGAGTTTGACATTGTTTGTTGAAGGCGGTCGCGTTGCCGACAGAAATGGATTTAATCTGAAGACTGCGCTGAGGGAAGTTGCACAAAAAATTTCGGGACGATTTATTTTAACGGGAAATCAGAATGTGATTATTGCAGATTTGACCCAAGACGAAAAAAAGGCAGTGACTGAAATTCTGAAAAAGAATGGTGTTTTGCCAGGCGAGCTTTCTGGATTACGACAGAATTCAATCGCTTGTGTGGCACTGAATACGTGTAGTTTAGCTTTTGCAGAGGCTGAAAGATATTTGCCGTCTTTAATTTCAAAGATCGAATCACTTCTGGAAAGATACAACCTTTTCAAAGAAGAAATTGTGATTAGAATGACTGGATGCTCCAATGGGTGCGGACGTCCATACCTTGCTGAGATAGGATTTGTTGGTAAATCCGAGGGACATTATAACCTCTATCTGGGAGGAAATTTTAACGGAACACGATTGAATTCGCTTTATAAAGAAACCTTGACTGAAGAGGAAATCTTGGCCGAATTGGCACCAGTTATTTCGGATTATGCCGAAAATAGGGAGAAAGATGAGCGATTTGGCGATTTTGTTATCAGAAAAAAATATGTGAAAGAGATTTTAAAAGGAAGCGACTTTAAACATTAAAAATATTAGACCATGAAAACACCAGTATTTTTTATCGGAGAAAAGTTGTCGGCTGCAACTCGTCAGTGGTTACAAAAGCAACATGTTCAGTTTATTGAAGAGCCTTTTCTACGTACCGAGTACAAAAAACCAAATTTGTCATTCTTTGGAACAATGGCAAACACAAGGAAACAATGGGTTATAAGCAGCGTTTATGCAGCTCATTGGTTGCTCCGTTTTGGAGAACAGGTTGGGTTAACTAAAAGTGATCGCATATATTGCTGGTCAGATAGTCATGCAGAAGTACTTGCAAAGTTGGATTTGCGGTAACAGTTTCGTCATACTCAAATATTCGCGAATTGGTTGACAATGTGGCTAGTCAAAACCAGGGAGATTCGGTTATTTTCCTTCATGGCGACAAGCTTCACTGCGAGATCAGCTCAGCATTTTCAGAATATTCGGTACAGTTTTCGGATGTTGAAGTTTACAGGAATACTCCGATTGAAAAACTCGTGAGTGGAATTTTCGACGCCTACTTATTTTTTAGTCCTTTGAGTATCGCTAATTTTAAAGCATCAGGAAATTTTACCAGCCCGAAATCGCTGGTTTTAGCAAACGAAAACTCAACCGCTCAGGAAGCCTGGCGTGTTTTGGATAATAAAGTTTATCTTTCGCCTGAACAAGAGGAATTGTCGTTTGTACAATTTTCGTTCGAGCGTTGGCAAAAGGAAAATAAATAGAAGTTGATGATTAAAGAGCGTATTTCTATTTTAGGATGTGGTTGGCTGGGAGTGCCGCTGGGCAAGTATTTGGCAGGCAAGGGACACTTGGTGAGTGGTTCTGTTACTTCAGCGGAGGGATTTCGGGTTCTGGAAGCCAACGGAATAAAACCTTTCCGGATAATATTGACGGAGCATTCTGTTGAAGCGGAAGACCTTTCTTTTTTTGATGCCGATGTACTGATTATCTCAGTTCCTCCGCGTCGAACAGAAGGTGTTGGTGAGATTTATCCTGCCCAGATTGAACAGATTGTTCCGCTGATAAAAAGTCATCAGGTAAGGAAAGTTATTTTTATATCTTCAACTTCAGTTTACCCTGAAAACAAAAAAGTTGCAACAGAAGACAGCTTTTTGGAGCCCAACAAGGCGAGCGGTAAAGCTTTGATTTCAGCAGAAAGTTTGTTAATTCGATGTCCTGAATTTAAAACGACAGTGATCCGCTTTGGCGGTTTGATTGGCGCTGATAGGAATCCGGCGCGTTTTTTACAGAAGAGCGGACGACCGGTATCGAACGTTCCCGTAAACCTTATCCACCTGGACGATTGTATCGGTATTATTTCAGGAGTTATTTCTGGAGAAATTTGGGGTGAAGTTTTGAATGCCTGCTGCCCGCAACATCCGTCGAAAAAAGAATTTTACGGAAAAGCGGCAGAACTTGAGAACTTGCCACTTCCTTTATTTTCTGATGAGGACGGTGAATATAAGATTGTTGACAGCTCAAAACTGATTCGATTACTTAATTATTCTTTCAAATTCGATAGTCCACTTGATTATTTAAATTCATTGGCTATCAATTCTTAAAAATCAATAATAGTGTCAGGTTTAATTTCAATAGTTGGTGCTGGTCCAGGCGATCCGGAGTTGTTGACGGTAAAAGCACTTAAACGTATTCAGGAGGCCGATTATTTACTACACGATGCGTTGGTGAGCAAAGAAATACTCGATTTGGCGAGACCAGATGTGCAGCGCATTTACGTCGGAAAAGTTTATCACGATGGCCAAGATCAGACTGAGCGCCAGGATTGGATAAACCAGTTACTTATTGAGCTGGTAAGCAAAGGATTCAAGGTTTGTCGTTTAAAATCAGGAGATCCTATGATTTTTGGTCGCGGAGCTGAGGAAATTAGGTTTTGCATCGAAAATAACCTGAAATATGAAGTCATTCCCGGAGTTACTTCGGCGTTGGCAGCCGCGTCGCTGCACGGGATCCCGCTTACGGAGCGCGGGAAGAACAGTATGGTCTTGTTTGGAACCGGAAGTTATTGCGACGGCGACTTTTGCGATTTGGATTCCTTTGTTTCGGTATTAAAATCGGGCTCGCCGATAATATTTTTCATGGGGTTGAATAAGTTGGTGCATCTCGCAACCCGGCTGATGGAAAGCTCAATATCGCCGGAAACGCCGGTGCAAATTTTAAGTAAAGTTTCGCAGCCGGAATCTTCTGTTTTGGAGGGGAAATTGGGTTCAATTGCCAAACAACTGGAAAAACAAAAACCTCCAATGCCGGCATTGGTAATTATTGGAAAAAATGCTGAGCGATTAAGTGGCGAAAAACTTTAATCGGTAATATCGGGTTCAAAAAAGCTCCACTGTATCTGTTTATTTTTACTTTTTAATGCAGCTTCGCATTTGTTAATGTTTTGAATAAGTTCATCCGACGATTTTGTTTCAGTCATCTTTGCCTTCACTGTCACCATTATTTTCTCGCCTAATTGTATTGTAATCAGGTTCAAAACTTTCTCCACTTCAGGCTGTGCTTCCAGAAAAAGGGTTATTTCTTTCTGCACTTCAGGGTCAACGCTTTGTCCAACAAGTAAGCCTTCAATTTTTACAGCCAGGAAAATCGAGACTGCAACGAGTAAAACGCCGATTCCAATACTTCCAATAGCGTCGAAAACTGGATTTCCCGTTACCATTGTTAAAATGACAGATATCAGAGCGAATGATAGTCCCAGCAAAGCAGCAACATCTTCACCCATAACAACTACGAGCTCGCTTTTTCTGCTGGTCAGGGCCCACTTCCAAATACTTTGCTTCCCTTTTATTTTTTTTATTTGATTAATACAACCCAGAAGCGACGCGCCTTCCATTAGCATACTTACAAAAAGTACTACGATTGCAATATAGGGACTGCTGATTTCTTCGGTTGAATTGAGTTTATGAATTCCCTCGTAAATTGAAAAAAGTCCACCCATGCTGAAAAGAATAAGTGCCACTATAAATGACCAGAAAAAGATAGCCTTTCCGTGTCCGAGCGGATGGTCGGGCGATGGATTCCTCTTTGACGCTTTCAGTCCAAGAAACAAAAGGCCTTGGTTACCACAATCAGCAAACGAATGGATTGATTCGGCCAGCATCGCACCAGAACTGGTTACAATAGCGGCGACTGTTTTGGTTATGGCAATGCCCAGGTTGGCAAGCAATGCGAAAATGATCGATTTTACTGAAGAATTTTCGTGCGACATGATTTCTATTTTGGGCGAATGTAATAAAACTAATTATAACAGCATCTGGTTTCCGCTTTCAAAAGATAAGCCGATAAGACTGAAAAAGCTTACATTTGCAACCTAAAAAAAGAAAAGGGTATGCAGAAAAAAATCATGTTATTAGGTTCAGGAGAACTGGGTAAAGAGTTTGTTATTGCTGTTAAACGATTAGGGCAAACAGTGATTGCGGTTGACAGTTATGCCGGTGCTCCAGCTATGCAGGTTGCCGATAAATGTGAGGTTATTAATATGTTGGATGGCAATGAATTAGATAGAATTGTTGCCCAACATAATCCCGATATTATTGTTCCTGAAATAGAAGCAATCAGGACAGAGCGATTTTACGATTATGAAGCACAGGGAATTCAGGTTGTTCCTTCGGCCAGAGCAGCAAATTACACCATGAACCGAAAAGCAATCAGAGAGTTGGCAGCAAAAGAACTCGGGTTGAAAACTGCAGACTACCGGTATGCCAAAACATTTGAAGAATTGAAAGAAGCCGTTGCGCAAGTTGGAGTTCCTTGTGTGGTAAAGCCTTTGATGTCGTCTTCAGGCAAGGGCCAATCGGTTATCAAATCGCCGGATGACATGGAAAAGGCATGGAAAATAGCTGCAGACAAGGGACGAGGTGATTTGCAGGAAGTGATTGTTGAAGCATTTGTTCCATTTGTCAGCGAAATTACTTTGTTGACTGTTACCCAGCAAAGCGGGCCGACATTGTTTTGCGCTCCAATTGGGCATCGGCAGGAGAGGGGCGACTACCAGGAAAGCTGGCAGCCTGTGTTTTTACCTGAAGGTTTTGAAGAAGATGCCAGACAAATGGCCGGGAAAGTTACAAAAGCATTGGGAGGCGCCGGAATTTGGGGTGTGGAGTTTTTTATCACTGAAGATGGAGTGGTTTTCTCCGAATTATCACCAAGACCTCATGATACTGGTATGGTTACACTGGCCGGAACTCAAAATCTGAATGAATTCGAACTGCATTGCCGCGCTGTTCTCGGCTTGCCAATTCCCGAAATCAGGATAGAAAAATCCGGAGCGAGTGCAGTTATTCTTTCAGATATCGAAGCTGTTTTACCGTCATATTCAGGAGTTGAACTTGTTTGCCGGGACGCCAATGCAGATGTTCGGATTTTTGGTAAAGAGGCAGCAAGAATTCACCGCCGGATGGGAGTAGTGGTTGTGAATGATACACTTGAAACCAATTCTTTGGAATTAAAAGATAGAGCTCGCAAGTTGGCCGATTTAATTAAAGTGCTTGGCTAGAAAAGAAATTCCCCTGATTTTTCATTCGATGAAGAATCAGGGGAATAAATATTGTATTCGATTCAAGCAGATTACTTGTTCTTTTCAGCAGAAGACAAAATCTTGATTTTAATTTTCTCAGTCTTCTTATCGAATCCAACTGATATTGTATCTCCTTGAACTACTGATGCCTTGATGATTGCTTCGGCCATTTCGTCTTCCAGATACTTCTGAATAGCTCTTTTTAAAGGCCTTGCTCCAAATTGCGGATCGTAGCCTTTCTCGGCAATAAAGTCTTTGGCAGCAGGCGAAATTTTTAGTCTGTAATTCAGTGAGTTAACACGTTCGTAAAGTCCTTTTAACTCAATGTCAATAATGTGGTGAATGTCTTCTTTTGTTAATGAATTGAACATGATCACATCATCAATACGATTCAGAAATTCGGGAGCAAAAGCCTTTTTAAGTGCTTTCTCAACAATGTACTTTGAATTTTCTCCGTCGTCAACAGCTTTACTTTGCGTGTTAAATCCAACACCCCGGCCAAATTCTGACAGTTGACGCGATCCAATGTTGGAGGTCATAATGATTATCGTATTCTTGAAATCGATGTTTCTACCCAAGCTATCGGTCAAGCGGCCTTCATCAAGCACTTGCAACAAAAGATGGAATACGTCAGGATGAGCTTTTTCAATTTCATCAAGCAAAACCACGCAATATGGTTTTCTCCTTACTTTTTCTGTAAGCTGTCCGCCTTCTTCGTAACCAACATATCCGGGAGGCGCTCCAACAAGACGAGACACCGAAAATTTCTCCATGTATTCGCTCATGTCAACTCTTATAAGCGAATCAACACTATCGAACAGGTATCTGGCGATAACTTTTGCCAGCTGGGTTTTTCCAACACCTGTTGGTCCCAGGAAAATAAACGAACCGATGGGTTTGTTGGGATCTTTAAGGCCTGCACGATTGCGCTGGATGGCTTTAACTATCTTTACAATAGCTTCGTCTTGTCCAATAACACTGCCTTTCAGTTGTTTTCCCATGTCCATCAAACGTTTTCCTTCGGCCTGGGCAATACGTTGGATCGGAACGCCCGACATCATAGCCACAACTTCGGCAACTTTCTCCTCAGTAACTGTTTCTCTGTGATTTATCAGTTCTTTTTCCCACTCTTCCTTTTCTTGTTCAAGCAGCTGCATTAAACTCTTTTCTTTATCGCGGTGATTTGCTGCCAACTCAAAATTCTGGCTTTTAACTGCTTTTATTTTCTCTTCTTTTGTTTTTTCAATTTTTTCTTCCAGTTTCACAATTCGCTCGGGCACATTAATGTTCGAAATGTGTACTCTGGAGCCCGCTTCGTCCAGTGCGTCAATGGCCTTGTCTGGCAAAAAGCGATCGGGAATGTACCGGGCTGTTAATCGAACACAAGCTTCAATGGCTTCAGGCGTATAAATTACATTGTGGTGGTCTTCATAGCGTTGCTTAATGTTATTCAGAATTTCGATCGTTTCGTCAACCGATGTTGGCTCAACCATAATCTTCTGGAATCTGCGTTCCAACGCGCCATCTTTTTCAATTTGCTGGCGATATTCGTCAAGCGTAGTTGCACCAATGCACTGAATTTCGCCTCTGGCAAGCGCTGGTTTGAGCATGTTGGCTGCGTCAAGCGAACCTGTAGCCCCGCCTGCGCCAACTATGGTGTGAATTTCGTCGATAAACAAAATCACATTGCTAACTTTTGACAACTCGTTCAAAATGGCTTTCATTCTTTCTTCGAACTGTCCGCGATATTTCGTGCCGGCCACAATCGACGCAATATCGAGGCTTACAACTCTTTTGTCGAATAAAATGCGTGACACTTTTTTCTGAACAATCCGCAAGGCAAGACCTTCGGCTATTGCAGACTTTCCAACACCAGGCTCACCAATTAAGATAGGATTGTTCTTCTTTCGGCGGGAAAGAATTTGAGCCAAACGTTCAATTTCTTTTTCTCGCCCAACGATCGGGTCGAGATTATTTTCCTCGGCTGCTTTGGTAATATCTACTCCAAAATTGTCTAGCACAGGCGTGTCCGACTTTGGATTTGCCGGTTTTTTTGCTGAAGACGATGATGATGCACCTCCCGATGATCTCGAGAAACTATCGTCTTCAGAATCCTCGTCATCAAAATCTGATTTTGCCTCAGGACTTTTATAATCTTCTAATCTCGACTTCAAAATATAATAATTGATATGGTATTGACTAAGAATATTACTTATCAGACTTTCTTTGTCTTTAATAATTGCAAGAAGTAAATGTCCAGTGTTTATAGTTGGACTGTTAAACGCTCTTGCTTCCAGATATACGAGCTTTAGTGCTTTTTCGGCAGACTTTAGTAGTTGTATAGATGCCTGAGAATCAACATCTTTTCCTGTTCTGAGTTTTTCTTCGATAGACTGTTTTATTTCAGACAAATTAACATTCAGATTCGTTAAAATATCAATGGCTACTCCTTCTCCGTCTCTCAGTATGCCAAGGAAAATGTGCTCAAGCCCAATACTTTCATTTCCAAGGCGTATTGCTTCTTCCCTGCTGTAGGAAAGTACATCTTTAATTCGTGGTGAAAATTGTGAATCCATATGTTGCGTCACATTTTTATATTTTGCTCCAAAATAACAAAAAGTATTCCTAAAAGCTAGGTGGGATGGGTTTAATAGCAATTTCTTTTAATCAAAATTAGTCAATAAATGAAAACAATCCATGTCAAAGGGTTGATTTTACGAACATTACTCTGTTAAAATCTAAATTTTAAATTCCCGACGAAAAGCTTAATAATCGCTTGATTCATAAAGTATTTTTGTATTTTTGTCATGCAAAAAAAATAAGGCAGAAAATAAATTAAGGAGGATTAAATGTCTGAAGGCGAGAAAATTATAAAGATAAATATTGAAGAGCAAATGAAGACTGCCTACATCGATTATTCGATGTCGGTTATTGTTTCGAGAGCTCTTCCTGATGTTAGAGACGGTTTTAAACCAGTTCACCGCCGTGTTTTGTTTGGGATGAGTGAGCTAGGTAACTTTTCGAACAGACCTTATAAAAAATCTGCGAGAATTGTTGGTGAAGTATTAGGTAAATACCATCCGCATGGTGATTCATCGGTTTATTTTACGATGGTCAGGATGGCTCAGGATTGGTCGTTACGATACACGCTGATTGACGGTCAGGGAAACTTTGGGTCGATCGATGGTGACAGTCCTGCGGCAATGCGTTATACCGAAGCTCGCTTATCGAAAATCGCCGAAGAAACACTTGCCGACCTAGAAAAAAATACGGTTGACTTTGTTCCAAATTTTGACGAATCGCTGAGTGAACCAACGGTTTTACCAACCCGAATCCCACAGTTGCTGGTTAACGGAACATCGGGTATTGCGGTAGGTATGGCAACCAATATGCCACCTCACAATTTATCTGACACAATTGATGCCATTGTGGCATATATCGATAATCCTGAAATTGATATTCAGGACTTAATACCAATTATTAAAGCGCCGGATTTTCCTACCGGTGGTATAATTTACGGCTATAGAGGTGTTCAGGAGGCATTTGAGACTGGACGTGGACGTATTGTGATTCGCGGAAAAGCGCACATTGAGACCACTCCAAACGGTCGTGAAAAAATAATTGTAACCGAAATTCCATATATGGTCAATAAAGCAGAGCTTATCATGAAGACTGCCGAATTGATCAACGATAAAAAGATAGAAGGTATTTCAAACGTCAATGATGAGTCGGACCGCGAAGGTATGCGAATTGTTTTCGATATAAAACGCGACGAGATTTCCAACGTTGTTCTGAATAAATTATATAAATACACTCAGTTACAGAGTAGTTTCAGCGTTAATAACATTGCGCTGGTGCATGGTCGGCCAAAGCTATTGAATCTCAAGGAATTGATTCATTACTTTGTTGAGCATCGGCACGATGTGATTGTAAGGCGTACGAAATATGAATTGGATCAGGCAGAAAAACGGGCACACATCCTTGAAGGATTAATCATCGCTAGCGATAACATCGAAGAAGTGATTGCTATCATTAGAGGTTCAAAAAATCCTGATGAAGCCAGAATTCAGTTGATGGAGCGTTTTAGTCTAACTGAGATTCAAGCCAGGGCAATTGTTGAAATGCGTTTGCGCCAGCTGACGGGTCTGGAACAAGACAAGTTGCACTTGGAATACGAAGAGTTGTTAAAAACGATTGAGTATTTGAAAAGCGTATTGGCCGACCTTAGCTTGAGAATGAAAATAATTAAAGATGAATTGCTTGAGGTTAGGGAGAAATATGGAGACGAAAGAAAAACCGAGATTATTCCAAATGCAGAGGAATTTAACCCGGAAGATTTTTACGCCGACGAAGAAATGGTGATTACTATTTCTCACATGGGATACATTAAACGGACTCCGCTAACTGAATTTAAAACTCAGGGAAGGGGAGGAGTTGGCTCGAAAGGTAGTACCACCCGAGATTCAGATTTCCTTGAACATATGTTTAATGCTTCTATGCACAATACACTTTTGTTGTTCTCAGAAAAAGGAAAATGTTTCTGGCTAAAAGTGTATGAAATTCCGGAAGGAACAAAAACATCAAAGGGAAGAGCAATCCAAAATGTAATTAATATAGAACAGGACGACAAGATTCTGGCTTATATAAATGTAAATAATCTTACTGATTCAGAGTACATTAATAATAATTACATTATTCTGTGTACCAAGAAAGGTATAATCAAAAAGACTTCTTTGGAAGCATACTCACGCCCTCGTCAAAATGGGGTTAATGCAATAACAATACGCGAAGACGACCAACTTCTTGAAGCCAGAATGACCAATGGTAGCAACCATATAATGATGGCTGTTCGGTCAGGAAAAGCAGTTCGTTTTGAAGACGCCAGTGTTCGTCCCATTGGTAGAACAGCTTCAGGAGTGAGGGGAATCACTCTTGGAAACGAACATGATGAAGTGGTTGGCATGGTTTGTGTTGAAAATGAGAATGAAGATATTTTAGTTGTTTCTGAAAACGGATACGGGAAACGCTCTAAAATAGAAGATTATCGTTTGACAAACAGAGGTGGAAAGGGTGTAAAAACCATTAATATTACCGAGAAGACAGGTCAATTAATATCCATAAAAAGTGTCAACGATACTTCTGATTTAATGATAATTACGCAAGTTGGATTAACAATCAGGTTATCAATATCAGAACTGAGGATTCTAGGCCGAACAGCTCAAGGAGTAAGGCTGATAAACCTGAAGGAAGGAGATCAAATTGCTTCAATTACGATTGTGCCATCTGCGGAAGAAGAAAACGAAGAATTGACCGGGAATCTTGAGGAAAACAACGAATTAAATGATGAAAGTAATTTAAATACAGAAGATTAATTAATAAATTTGAATTTTTATAATCGCATAACAACAAACTTTTTATCACAATGAAGAGAACGACAATTTTATTTGTTTTGCTATTTGCGTTTTCAGGTGTATTTGCACAGAAAGGCAAAGTGACCAGCGCATTAAGCTATAAGGAGTCTGGAAAACTCGACAAGGCGGTAGAAGCTATCGAGGAAGCAATCGACGCAAACAATCCCAAAACTGAAAGCTCATTAACATGGCCGAGAACCTGGGAAGTTCGTGGTGAAATTTATCAGGCCGTTTTTCAATCGAAAGACGAAAACTATAAGAAGCTGAATGCAGATCCATTAACCGTTGCTTACGATTCTTATATTAAAGCTTTGCAGCTTGACGATAAAGGCAGAAATGTAAAAGCAATGAAGATTAAATTTACTCTTTTAATTGGCGATCTTACTAATCAGGCAGTTGCAGCGTTCAATGAAGAAAACTATGAAAAAGCATTGAAGTCGTTTGAACAGATCATGGCTATTGAACAAACGCCAGCTTACAAAGCCGACGAACCGAATACTGTTGACACAGTAATCATGTTCAATGCTGGTTTGGCTGCATATAATGCAAAAAGCTACGACAAAGCAGTTGAATATTACAAGCAAGCCGCAAAATATAAATACAACGGAGCTAAAACTATATCATTAATTGCCAACAGCTATTTGCAGAAAAAAGACACTGTATCTGCTTTGAATGCTTTGCAGGATGGTTTAAAAGAATATGCTGATAATGGAGCTCTTCTTGTAGATATTATTAATACATATTTGAATGCCAACAAAGTAAATGATGCAATGAAATACCTGGAAATCGCAATTTCTCAGGATCCTAAAAACGCTTCATATTATTTTGCCCGCGGTACATTGTATGATAAACTTCAAAAAACTGAAGAAGCTGCTGAAAGCTATTTGAAAGCAATTGAATTCAAAGAAGATTATTTCGACGCATATTATAACCTGGGCGCTTTATATTACAATAAAGGTGTAAAACAAGTTGACGTTGCAAACACAATTCCAAGCAGTCAGCCAGATAAATATGAAGAAGAAAAGAACAAAGCTGATATTGAATTCAAGAAAGCAATCCCGTATATGGAAAAAGCACATCAGATTAATCCAACAGACAAATATACCTTGGAATCTTTGAAAACGTTATACTATCGTTTGAAGATGATGGACAAACACGCAGAGATTGTTGAAAAAATGAAAAACATTCAATAAGCTCAATTTTTATGAGGAGCATTTTTGCTCCTCATTTTTTTAGTATAAAAATAACATAATATTAATTCTAAGACAAATGCTTTGTTTGAAAAGGGATGAATTTAATGATCATAATTAACTCGATTTCCTTCGTGAATTTTGTTTGTGTTTGTTAACCGTCCGAAAATATCTGACTCTCCCGAAATACAAAATTTAGGCCTTCAAGCTGAAAAAAACATCGTGATGAAAAACTGGCTTTTGTATATTCAAGTTTTCAGAATCATTGGGAAGTAAGATTGTAGCTTTTCGCTAACTCAATACTCTTGTATTCAACCTGGATCATTTTAAAGAGTTCCTATATTTATATAGCCAATAAATGTCCATCCAACTTATTAGTTTTTGTCCACGACGAAATTTTATCAAGAGATCAAAGAAAAAGTCACGAATTTAAATCAATTGAAAATTCAATCTTTAGACGATTTCTTGAATACAAAAGTAAATTCAAGTATTTATTACAAATGTAAATACAAATAACATAGCTGATAATAAGCGTATTAGTTATTGTATTTTTGTAAATTAGTCTTATGGATGGCAAATAAAAAATCCGGATAGACAATTGGGAAAACTGTTTATCCGGACTCCTTTTAACTAAACCCTACTGCCCAGCTTATC
>DAOPZV010000026.1:0-8659 GCA_035353575.1 Prolixibacteraceae bacterium
TTATAAATCGCAGGAGATAAAGATTTCCGGGAAATCGTCAATTAATGTCATAATGCAGGAAGAAACTGTAGGTATTGATGAAGTTGTGGCTATAGCCTATGGTACAACGAAGAAAAAAGACCTGACCGGTTCAATCAGTACGGTTGATTCGAAACTGATGACTACCCAGTCGAACTCTACAATAACCCGTGCGCTCGAAGGTTCTGTCGCCGGGGTTCAGGTATCAGCAGTTGACGGGCAACCAGGATTGGACATGGGTATCCGTATTCGTGGGTTGGGTACTGCCAGCCAGAACAACTCAAATGCCTTGGTGGTTATCGACGGTGTTCCTGCACAAAACGACAACCCATTGTCAACAATCAATTCAAAAGATATTGAAAACGTTACCATTTTAAAAGATGCAGCTTCAACTGCTCTTTACGGCTCGCGTGGAGCGAATGGTGTTGTTTTAATCACTACTAAAAAAGGGAAAAAAGGACAGACAAAAATATCATTTGAAGGCCGTTGGGGTGTTAATTCAGCCGGTTCGTACCAATACGATAAAATGGATGATCCAAAAGACATTTACGAATTCGAATGGTTATCAATATATAATTCAGTTCGTTATGGGGTTAACGGATCGGGTATGGCTAAAAACTATACCACCAACCTGCAAAACCCCAATATGTCGCATGATGCTGCTGCTCAGTTTGCCAGCGCTCACTTGTTCGACTATAACGGCTCAATGACTACATTTACGCGTAATGCACTGGGCAACTGGATGCTTTATAATGTTCCCGGAGCTGTTTATACACCATCAGGCACCGGAGCAACCGGTAGTTCTACCATGTCGGGAGCTTACCTGGTTAACACCGACGGAAAATTGAATTCGAATGCCAAATTACTTTACAAAGACAATTACGACAAATATATTCTGAAAGACAGACTGCGTCAGGAATACAATGTTTCGGCCAGTGGCGGTAACGAAAAGGTTGACTATTTCCTTTCGTTGGGATACCTTGAAGATCCGTCTTACATCCGTGGCTCTCAGTTTGGCCGTTACAACGGACGTTCGGTTATCAACGCTCAATTGTACAACTGGTTAAAGGTTGGTACCAATATCGCTTATTCATGGCGCGAAACTCAATCTCCGGCTACCCGTTACGGACGTAACCCTGGATCGGGCTATGCCAACGTATTCCGCTACATCAACGGACAAAACCAATTGATACAATTGTTTGCCCGCGATAAAGATGGAAATGTCATTTACAATGCCGACGGATCGAAAAAAGTACATGTATTGGCTGGCGACACTTATTCACCACTGGGACAAACCGGGACTAACGGCTTGGATACCGATGTGCTCAAAATGTTGAAAGAAGACCAAGACACCAGAAAATCGAGCGACATTGTAACCAGATCGTATGCTGAAATTAAATTCCTGAAAGACTTTATATTTACAGCTAACCTGGGTCTTGAAAAATACCACGAAACACGTACCCGTTACTGGAACAGCGAGACGGGTCAATCACAGGGAGTTGGCGCTTTTGGTAAAGTTTATCAGGATGTAAGTATTCTGAATACCCAACAATTGCTGAACTACAGCCACGATTTCGGGAAACACCATGTTGACGGTTTGGCTGGACACGAATTCAACAAATACAATTTCCAGACCATGTCCTACCGTTCGTCGTATGAACTGGTTCCCGGATATGCAACTTTCGCAAACTTTGTAGCTCAAAATATTGGCGGAACATTCTCAGGTAACGGTGGTAACGAGTATGCCAATGCTATGGAAAGCTACTTTGGTCGCGCCAACTACATTTATGATGGGAAATACTATGGTGAAGCATCAATCCGTTACGATGGTTCTTCGAAGTTTAAATACGCATCAAACCGCTGGGGAACATTCTGGTCGGTTGGCGGAGGCTGGCGCATTACAAGCGAATCGTTCATGGAAAGTACCAAACATTGGTTAGACAACCTGAAAGTTCGCACCAGCTACGGGGTTATCGGTAACCAAAATGGTGTGGCAAACTACTCTGGCTATCAAACCTGGGGTTACGGAGCAACTTATACTCAGGCAACAACAGGAACAGGCCAGCCAGCTACATTTACATTGGGTAAAGGAACCTATGTGAACGATGGATTAACCTGGGAAAACACAAATACACTTGATGCCGGTATCGACTTCAGCTTATTCAATCGTGTTCACGGTACTTTCGACATTTACGACCGAAATACAGTTAACCTGCAGTGGAACCAGCCAATTGCTTATTCGCTTGGCCAATCGAGTTTGGCAAAGAACTCTGCAAAAATCCAGAACAGAGGATACGAAGTTGAAGTAAGTGTAGACATCATCAAGAAAAAAGATCTCTTCTGGAGCGTGTCACTAAACGGAACCCATTATACAACCGTGTTGAAGAAAGTACCGGCAGGAACCGGATCAGCAACATTGAACGGCAATTGGACGGCTACTGCTGACGCCTGGAGCGCTGCTGGTTCAGGAACCTCATCTGGTGTAACTTACCTCCGCGGCGAAGGAAAAGATTACTACAACATGTATATGTTTAAATATGCCGGGGTTGACTCCAACACAGGTCTTCCACAGTTCTACCACAAGGTAACAGAAGCTGACCACACCAACGGATTGTTCACCGATGTTGCTGTAGGCGGCGACGGAAAAACCACCAATTATACAAATGCATCGCGTTATGAGTTGGGTAGTGCAATCCCTGACTGGATCGGTGGTTTCAGCACAACTGTAAAATACAAAGATTTCGATTTTACAGCTCAGCTGGCTTACCAGTTGGGTGGTAAATTCTACAGTGTTGAATACGGAAACGGTTTATATTTAAGCAGCAATGTTGGTCGCGCCTTGTCAGCAGAATTAATCGGAAATACCTGGACTCCTGAAAACACCAGTGCTAAATTCCCAATGGTAATGTACGGCAATACCTATGGCGACGGATCAACTTTCGGTAGCTGGATGTATTCAGACATGGCCTTATTCAGCGCCAGCTATCTCAACGTAAAGAACGTAACAATTGGTTATACACTTCCTGACACCAAAACAAAAAAACTTGGAATCAGCAACCTGAGAGTGTATGTATCAGGCGATAACCTGTGGATGAAAGCAGCACACTCCGGAATCGATCCTCGTATGTCACTCGTTGGAGGTTTGGAAGTAGGAGCTTATGCATATCCTTCTATGCGTACAATTTCATTCGGTCTGAACCTTGATTTATAATCAATTAAAAAACTAGTAAACATGAAAAAGAATATAATTGGAATACTATTTTTAGCAGGCGTACTTGTTTCTTCGTGTGCTAAAGAATTGGAATTGACTCCTGCAAATAGCATTACTGACGAACAAATCAAGGAAATTCTGGCTTCGGGCGACGCAACAAAAATCGATATGATCTTAGGCGGTATGGCTAACACCATGGTTTCTCAGTTCAACTCAGGAACAAATGGTTCTTCTGAAACACGCTACGGATCAGACATTGCGATGAACGTAATGCGCAACCTGGAAGGAAACGATATTGTGTTTGGTAACAAAAACCTGACAGGTTTCGGCGCCGACGAATATTACCTCCGCGATTTCATTTCAACAGCAGTTGATAAAAACACTAACTACTGGCATTCAGCCTGGACTAAAATTACAACTGCCAACAAAATGCTGAATTACCTTGATGATGCAACAGTTGGTAACACTGCAAAACTTCAGGAATACAAAGCCCGTGGGTTGGTTGTTCGCGCTTATTCTTATGCTTACCTGATGGAAAATTATCAGAATGCTTACTTATTGGGAGGCAAAGACAAACTGGGAATCATGTTGTATGATTATTATTCACCGACCCAGGCAAACAAAGCTCGGGCGACTTCTACAGAAACCTATAATTTCATCAAAAACGACCTCAATACAGCAATCAAATTATTTAATGCTGCTGGCGTAGGTTATACCCCTGAAATTAGAGATATTGACCTGGGCGTTGCATACTTCCTGCTTGCAAGGGTATCAATACTCACCGGCGACTGGGCTACTGCTCTTACCGCTTGTAACAACATCCTGGCAAAATACCCGAAACTCATGGGGCAAAGTGTTTACGGTGGTATAAACAATGTGGGCACTGCCACCAACCCCGAAATTCGTCCTGAAACCAACGGATTCCTTTACAACAATGTAAATCCGGAAGCTATTCTTGGATTCCCTGTTGGTGAAGCAATGACTTCCCATAACGCATGGATGAACCCATTTGGTGAAGGTGGCGGTGGTGTTAGCGAAGGTTATGCCCGTATTGACAATCGTCTTTACGAAAAAATTGCTGCCGACGACTATCGCAAAGATTGTTTCATGGCCACTGATTTCGGCGATTATAAATACCCAACTGCCGGAACCATCAAATTCATTCCAAAATACACCAACCTGAAATTTGCTGCCACTCATGGTATCGGCACAAACGACAAGAAAAACGTTGGAACAGTAACATGCTGCTACATGCGTTCATCAGAAGTATTGTTGATGAAAGCTGAAGCTCTGGCCCAGTCGGGCGATGCCGCCGGTGCAAAAGCCACTTTGAACACATTGCTGTCTGCCCGTACCAGAACCGGAGCTACTCCGCTGACTTGCGACACTTATCCATCAATGGCCGGAATGACAGCTATACAGATGGTGCAGTTACAAACACGCATCGAAATGTGGGGAGAAAATGGTCTCGAATTCTTCAACAACAAACGTTGGAATATCCCGGTTGACCGTACCAGCTCAAGCAACCACATCGATAAAACAACTTACAGTGTAGCTAAAATGACCCTTCAGATTCCGGAGGAAGAAACACTGTACAACCCGCTTTGTGTTCAGAACTAATCTGATACAACCGTTATATAATTAAAAAAGGGCGGAGCATAGTGCCCCGCCCTTTTTTATCTGAAACAAATCTAAACCAACTAAACATTAAACTGCAGCATTTCACTGAGTCCTCGGCTAAAGTGTTTCTTTTTAAAAATTAATCTTTTACATCAAACTGAGTTTTTTCTTCAGGGTTGATCGACTTTTACATTCGCAGTATTCTTAATAACTTCAAACGAAATGGCATTAATAAAAATGATCCCATTCAGGCGGAGCTTGCTGTTTTTGGTGGTTTTATCGCTGTTTGGCCCCACCGTTTATTCACAAAATCCGATAGCCAATTCAAAATACCGCATCATCCACAACAACGACGGAACCGATGCGCTGGGAAACCTGTGGTTTCACCGCCGTCCGCTGAGCGTAGCCGATCTCAATGCCTATGTCGATATGGTTGCCCATTCGCAGGTAACCACCTACATGATGTGCAGTGGAAGCGATTTCCCTTACTATCGTTCAAAGTACGGACGGTTGTTTTGCGACGACCTGAACGGAACGCTGAATTGCGGAAATGACACGACGTCGTACCGAAACTTCAAAAAATATTACCTGAATTTCCTGAATCTTGAAAAGGAAGGAACCGACCTGATAGCAGCCTCCCTGAACCGGGCCAAAAAGAACGGGATGGAGGCTTTCATCACCTACCGGATGAACGACCTGCATTTTAACGACACCACATCGCACTGCCCTCTTCTTTATACCGATTTCTGGTATAATCATCCTCAATACTGGATAAACGACGGCACTCCGGGGTTTAACGCTTCGCGGGCGCTCGATTTTGCACACAAGGAAGTGCGAGCCCACAAACTGGCCATGATTACCGAACAGCTTCAAAAATATGACATGATCGATGGGTTCGACCTCGATTTTATGCGCTTTATCGTGTATTTTAAACAAGGTCAAGGGCGCAAAAATGCTCCGTTAATCACACAGCTGGTAAAAGATATTCGCGCAAAAGTTGACTCGGTTTCAGCCCGACGCGGCAAAAAAATACTGCTTTCGGTTCGGGTTCCTCCTACCATTGAAATTTGCATCGACAAAGGGCTCGATATTCAGGAATGGATTCGATTGAAACTCGTCGATTTTGTAAGCATTGGCGTACACTGGCGCGGCGACCCATCGTTACCAGTCGCCAAATTCAGGAAAGAACTGGGTGCTTCAAATATCCCAATCTATGCGTCAATTGACGACGGAGGCTACCGCCAACGCGAAACTTTTTCGCATGGAATGCTCCGCGGAATGGCCTCCCACATTCTGGCACAAGGCGCCGACGGTTTATACCTGTTCAACCAATACTATGGCGAATACAACTCGAAATACAACGGGAATATACATCCGGAAAAAGGAGGACAAATTTGCAGGGTAAATGCACCATCGCTCCTGAAAGAAATGGGCTCGCTGAAAACGCTGGAATACCGAAATAAAATCTACTGCTTAAACGACAGTTCGGGCGAATACGGAATGGTTCCGGTATCTCCGCTCCCACTGGAAGTATCAGCTAAAAAAACGAATCGGGCAGATATTTTCATTGGCGATAACCCAGCCAAAACAATTCCGAAGGAAGTAATATTATTATTACGAACCAATCATCAGGCAACATTCGATTTATGGGTTAACGGAAACAAAATAGTACTTGAAAAACCCGATTACGTCAAACTTTACGACCGTTTGCGCGGAATTGAAAAAGCTGAAAAAGAATATGCGTTTGTTGTTCCGGCTAAATGTCTGAAACAGGGCTATAATACGATCACTTTCAAAGAGAAAGGCTCGAATGCCTTCAGGATAAAGCGACTTGAAATTGCACTAAAATACGGCGAAGTAGAAACCAACGGCTATTTTTAAAATACGCCAAAGAACCAATATAAACCACGTTGAACATCTGACTGGCACCTGAATACTGAGGTTTTCGAACCACTTTTTTGCTCGTGTTTCAGCAAAATTGAATCACAGTCAAATAGGGGTTTGGCGGGTAATACGGGTATATCTAGGTAAACCAACTCAGATTTCAATTAAACCATTATCAATGAAGAGAAGAACTTTCCTTTTCAACACCGCAATTGTTTCGGCCGGGTGCCTGGCTGCCGGTCCATTGTCCACATTTGGATCATCAGCAACAGGTGCAGAAAAAACCAAATTGTCGGTGTCCGATCTGTATAAATTATTCAAAAATCCGGACTCAAAATACCATCCGTTTGTACGTTGGTGGTGGAATGGCGATAAAGTTGAAGCTAAAGAGCTTATCCGCGAATTACACTTGCTGAAAGAGGCCGGAATTGGCGGTGTGGAAATCAACCCGATATCTTTCCCGTCAACTGGTGACGATTTAGGCAAAAAATCGCTGAAATGGCTGAGCGACGAGTGGATTGATATGTTGCAAGTGACTTTTGCCGAAGCAAAAAAACTGGACATGACCTGCGATCTGATTGTTGGTTCGGGCTGGCCATTTGGTTCTGAATCACTCGAAGTGGCTGAACGGGCCCAGGTTGTAATTATTGATGCCGAGAAACTGGAAGGCCCGATGACTTACGAAACGTCGCAATTCAATATTTTCAAAAACATCGATCCGGGAGTTACTGATGTAAACCCGCGCCGCACCTGCGAAATTCTCTCGCTCAAGCTTGTTCCCGACCCCATGAGCAACCTCAGCCAGGTCATCGAATTATCCGATCAGCGAAAAAATGAAACTATTAAATTTGAGGTTCCTGAAGGAAAATACGTGTTCTACGCACTGGTGAAATTCAACTCCTTTGCCAATGTTATCAATGGTGCTCCAGGCGCTGCCGGTTCAATCCTGAACCACATGGATAAGGCCGCTGTGCGCAAATATCTCGACCACATGTCGGACACCATTCAGAAAAAAACCGGGCCATTGTCCAATCACCTCCGCTCATTTTTTACCGACTCGATGGAACTCGAGGGTTGCAACTGGACAGGCGATTTGGCCGAAGAATTTAAAAAGCGCCGCGGCTACGACATGATGCCTTATTTGCCTTTTACCATGTTTAAAGTAGGCCGGTTGGGAGCTGTGGTTGACGAGAATTACGGGGTGACTAAATCTCCCGAATTTGCCGAAGAAATTAAACGTGTTCGCTTCGATTTTGAGCTGACTAAAGCTGAACTGCTGCGCGAACGCTTCACCGAAACCTACCTGCAATGGTGCAAGGACCAAAACGTCAAATCGCGTGCACAGGCCTACGGACGCGGATTCTTTCCGCTCGAAAGCAGTCTCGGATACGATATTCCCGAAGGCGAGTCGTGGACAACCAATTGGCTCAAGCACAAGCTAGGCGAAGAAATGTCGGACGAAGATTACCGTCGCGGGCGCGGTTACACCATGATTGACAAATATGTTTCGTCGGCAGCTCACCTAACAGGCAAACGCATTGTGAGTTGCGAAGAAATGACCAACACCTACCTGGTTTTTAACACTACACTCGAATTGCTGAAAATCGGTTCCGACCAAAGCCTGATGTCGGGAATCACGCATTCTGTTTGGCACGGGTTCAACTACTCGCCGCCCGAAGCTCCATTTCCAGGCTGGGTTCAGTATGGTTCGTACTACAACGAAAACAACAACTGGTGGCCGTATTTCAAGTACCTGAACAACTACAAAGCGCGCTTGTCAACGGTTTTTCAACATGCCGACATGTACACCGACATTGCTATTTTGCCCGCCAATTACGATATGTGGGGCGAAATGGGCGTACAAACCGACCCGTTCCCCGAAAAGCTCAATATTCCGTACACTTCCATTATCTGGGAGTCGATTAA
>DAOPZV010000026.1:8759-12531 GCA_035353575.1 Prolixibacteraceae bacterium
TGGAATGTTGAATTCCGCCACAGCCGCGAAAACTGGGTGAAAAACCTGAAGATGGATACCCTGAAAGACATCAAGGATACCGAGTTTGTGAACTTCACCGGAACAGCTGCTTACCGCAAAACCATCAACTTCGATGGCTCCGGGAAAACGATCCTCAATTTGGGGCAGGTTTTCGGTGTTTCGGAAGTGCTGGTGAACGGGCAATCGTGCGGCGTAAAATGGTACGGACGACGAATTTACAACCTCGCACCATTCCTGAAAAAGGGACAAAACGAACTGGAAGTTCGCGTAGTTACGGTAATGGGCAACTATATGAAAACACTGAAAGACAATGCCACTGCGCAAAAATTCACTGTTTTGAAGAGCAAAGATCAGCCGATTCAGTCGATGGGTTTAATCGGACCAGTGGTAATATATTGAAATAGACCCCTAAATCCCCCGTCCGTCACATAAATGTGACGGCAAAGGATATCGGTTCTAACATACAGTTTCTATAATCAGGGCATTCTGAAAAGTTCAACGAGCAAAAAAGTCCTGAAAGGACTTAATCTCAATAACCGTGGGTGAAGCCCACGGCATTGAACCCGAACAAAAGTCCAGCCCTGAAAGGGCTGAATATAAGAATAACAGCAAATGGAGATTATAATCTAAAAACTATAAATATCTGTATATGATCAAACTGAAAATCACTATTTTATCTCTTGCATTGCTTTGCGTCCTCCGGGTTTCGGCTGACGATTACAAAGCATCGCTGTTCGGAATTAAATCGAACGGAACAACCATGAATACGACGGCTATTCAGAAAGCTATCGACTACATTCACGAAAAAGGCGGCGGAACGCTTGTGTTTTATGTAGGCCGCTATCTTACGGGCCACATCGAACTGAAATCGAATGTAAAAATCAAGCTGGAAGAAGGTGCCATCCTTGTTGGTTCCACCAACATTTACGATTACAACATCAATGGTCCATACAGTTCGCTGGTGTTTGCCTATCAAGCTGAAAATATTGCCATTACAGGTAAAGGGGTGATCGATGGTCAAGGCCGTGATGTTGCCTATAATTTGGTTGACCAGATCCATAAGGGAATCATTCAGGATGAAATGAAAAACGACCGCCCCGGATCGCGTCGCCCACGAGCCATTTACCTTCGCGAATGTAAAAACGTGGAAATATCAGGCATCAACATCCGCAATTCGGCCGACTGGGTTCAGGTTTACGACCAATGTCAAAACCTGAAGATTGACGGGATAACTGTTGACAGCAAAGCATTCTGGAACAACGACGGACTCGACATCGTGGACTGCAAAGATGTAAAAGTGCTCAACTCGTTTATCGATGCTACTGACGATGCTATTTGCTTCAAATCACACGATGCAACAAAAATGTGCGAAAATGTCGAAGTTCGTAACTGTGTGGCCCGTTCGAGCGCCAACGGCATCAAATTCGGAACGGTAACTTCAGGCGGATACAAAAATTTTAAAATCATCAACAACAAGGTTTATGATACCTTCCGTTCGGCCATCACCATTGCAACTCCTGATGGCGGCGTAATCGACAACATTCTGGTTGACAGCCTGAATGCCTACAATACCGGCAACCCGATTTACCTGCGCATTGGCGCCCGCTGGAACAAAGGCCGCATGGGCTCGATGAGCAACATTACCATCCAGAATATGTATTGCGAAGTTCCGGCAGGGAAACCCGACGTTGGTTACGAATACGAAGGCCCAATTGAAGACCTTCCGCGAAATATTTCGCCGTCAAGCATTGTTGGGCTTAAAGGTCAGGACATTACCAATGTCACCCTAAAGAATATACACATTGTTTATCCGGGCAACAGCAATGCAGCCTACGCCTACCGTGGAACCAAACCAGCCGATCTCGACAGTATTCCCGAAATGGCTGCATCCTACCCCGAGTTTTCTCAATTCAAGGAACTTCCGGCCTGGGGATTTTATGTACGCCACGCTAAAAATGTGAAATTCGAAAACATCACTCTCACGGCCAAAGGCAAGGAATATCGACCTGCTATTGTACTCGACGATGTGAAAGGTGCTACGTTCACTAAAATGAAATACGAAGAGCCTGGCGGCGGCAAAAAGCAAGTGGTTCAGTACAAATCGAGCAATGTTGTTACCAAATAAAAAAGTGAGGAGTGAGCTTGAGTGCGAAGTGCCTAAAGTTTAGGAAAACTGTTTGCGAACTCCGAACTTATAATATAAAATACAGACAATGAATAGAATAAGAATAATATCATTAAGCATTTTGTTGCTTTTCGCCATAACCCTATCGGCAAAAGATTACCGTATTGCAGATTTTGGAGCGAAAGCCGATGGCGTAACCGTCAATACGTGCACCATCCAGAAAGCCATCGATTACATTAACGAAAATGGAGGTGGACGACTTATTTTCGATGCCGGGAACTGGGTAACCGGTTCAATTTACCTGAAATCGAATGTAACCTTGCACCTCGAATATGGCGCAACCATTTTGGGATCGACCAACCCGTTTGATTACGTGAAGAACAAGAAAATTGGCTGGATGTCGATGATTTTTGCTGTGAATCAGGAAAACATTGGAATTACCGGCAAAGGAACCATCAACGGGCGTGGCTTTACAACTGCCAATAACATGGTTAACTACATCGAACGTGGCATTTATCCTGATGTTTTGAAACTCGACCGCCCCAACGAAACCAACCGCCCGCAAAACATTTATTTCCGCGAATGTAAAAACGTAAAAATAACCGACATCACCCTGCGCGATCCGGCCAGCTGGAACCAAACCTACGACCAGTGTATAAATCTATATGTTGACGGCATAACCGTTGACAGCAAATCGTACTGGAATAACGATGGGATTGACGTGGTTGACTGCGATGGTGTCGTGATCAAAAACTCGTACTTCGACGCTGCCGACGATGTGATTTGCTTCAAATCGCATTCTGCTGAACACATTTGCCAGAATGTGGTTGTCGATAATTGTGTAGGACGTTCGAGCGCTAACGGACTAAAATTTGGAACGGTATCGCGCGGTGGCTTCCGCAACTTCAAGGTTACCAACCTAACCATTTTCGATACATTCCGCTCGGCCATTACCTTTGCAGCGGTTGACGGCGGCGAAATTGAGAATATCGTGGTTGACGGAGTTCGTTCCATCAACACCGGAAATGTGATTTACCTGCGCATTGGCGACCGCTGGAGCAAAGGCAAAAAGCCTTTTATGAAAGACATTACCATATCGAATGTGTATGCTGAAGTTCCGTTCGGAAAACCTGATGCAGGCTACAATTATGAAGGGCCTGTTGAAGACCTGCCAAGAAATATTTCGCCAGCCAGCATTGTTGGCTTGCCCGATTACAAAATACAGAATGTGAAACTGAAGAATATAGAAATAGTTTACCCCGGGGCCGGAAACCCTCTTTACGCAAAACGCGAACTTACCCCCTCCCAATTAGACAGCATCCCGGAAATGCGTACTGCATATCCAGAATTTTCGCAATTTAAAGAACTTCCGGCCTGGGGTTTCTATATTCGTCATGCACAAGGCATTACATTCGAAAATGTAAAGCTTGTCGCTCAAAAGAAAGACTATCGCCCTGCTATTGTAATGGACGATGTTCAGGGCGCCAGTTTTAAAGGAATGCAATATGTTGAGCCTGAAAGCAATGGCAAAAAGCAACTTTTCTACCAGAAATCAGAAAATGTAGCAATTGAATAACAAGTGCGAAGTGAGCTAGAGTTCGGAGTGCCTAGAGTTAACTCCGAACT
>DAOPZV010000026.1:12631-20100 GCA_035353575.1 Prolixibacteraceae bacterium
AATAACAAGTGCGAAGTGAGCTAGAGTTCGGAGTGCCTAGAGTTAACTCCGAACTCCAAGCTTAGTAGTCCTTCAGCATCTCGATGCAGCTCCTAAGTGAATAACTGGAAAAAGGGAAACATCGAATACGATTGAAAGCAGTTGTTTTTTGCCCTGGAAGGGCAGAATATCAATAACCCCCGTTTTTACCGGGGGAAAAGGGAAAACGGAAAATCCGTCCGCGAGAACACGTTGTTTAAGGCAACAGGCTAATCTCGGACGGAATGGCGTGGCCCTTGAAAGATTAGTTCAAAAGAATAAACGAATAACAAGTGCGAAGTGAGCTAGAGTTCGGAGTGCCTAGAGTTAACTCCGAACTTTAGACACTCCAAAATCCAAACTTAAAATAAAGATTATGAGCAAATTAAAAATATTCGCATTGATTTTGGCTTTGGTTCTCTCGTTGAACCTTTCCGCCAAAGATTACAAAGCTTCGCTGTTTGGCGTAAAGTCTGAAGGCATTACCTTAAACACCAAATCGATACAAAAAGCCATCGATTACATCAGCGAAAATGGCGGCGGTAAACTCGTTTTCTACGTGGGCCGCTATCTCACCGGAACAATCCAGCTGAAATCGAACGTCACCATCGAATTGAAAGAAGGAGCTATACTGGTAGCCACTTCATCTATTTACGATTATTACGGCGTGGGAGGATCTAAAGCCCTGATTGTAGCCGATGGACAGGAAAACATTGGCATCGTAGGAAAAGGCGTTATCGAAGGACATGGAACTGCCATTCTTGACCAGGTAAATGCCCAAATCCGGAAAGGGTACCTCAAAGAATCGGTTGCCCAGGCCAGCCCGGCGCTTATCGCCCTGAACAATTGCTCCAACATCACCATCAACGAATTTAATCTGACAGATGCCTGCGGAAACGTACAGTATTATTCAGGATGTAAAAATCTTACCGTGAGCGATATAACTGTAAAAAGCACGGCAGTGGCCGACAGCAAGGGATTGATGCTTTCGGGTTGCGACGGGGTTAAGCTGAGTAACATCTTTTTCGAAACTTCAGGAAAAGCAATTGAATCAAACGGGACATCCAAAAACACAACTGTTGCCGATTGTAAAAATGCAAAAGGAGAAAAACTTCAGCTAAAAAATTAAGACCGATTACGAACAACATTCATCTGTATGAAAAGATTAATCCTGATTTTGGGATTTATACTACCTCTTCATGCCTTTTCATCGCAGCCTGGAGGTATTCAAAAGATGAATGGGAGTAAAATGCCTGTTGATCAAGGGAAAGCCATCACCTCTAAACTGACCTGGCCAACCATTATTTCCAGTGAAACTAAGCCCTGGACATGGTGGTGGTGGCATGGTTGTGCGGTTACCAAAGCCGATATTACCCAAAACCTCGAAGCCCTGCACCGCAGTGGTTTTGGGGGAGTCAACATTGTTTGTCTATTGGATGTACGCGATGAAGGTATTGTAAAACTCAGCTATCTTTCAAAAGAATGGGTGGAAATGATTGCCTATGCTGTTCGTGAAGCTCACCGTTTAGGTATGGGCGCCGACATTTCGCCCGTAGCAGGCTGGGCGTTGGGCGGTTCACAGGTATCTATCAACGACGCCTGTTCCGTGGTGGATGTTCAACGTATGTCTCTGGCCGATTGTCGGGTGAAAGGGATGAGAATAGCTACCTTCAACCCAAATGCTCCTGATTCTCCAAAACGTTCCGATCTTTCGGGTGTAATAGCGAAATCTGATGGTGGAAGCGTAATTGAATTAACGGATAAAGTTGATGAAAACGGCGTCCTAAACTGGACTGCCCCACAAGGCAACTGGACTCTTTTCGTTGCCATGAACCATCCGGGAAGTTCACAAGTTCGCATGCCAACACCCGATGGCAAAGGATGGGTGGTCGATCACCTGTCGGCGAAGGCTGTAAACAACTACCTTCATACATTCAGCAATGTTTTTGCGTTAGTCTCCCCCAGCGATTTGCCTCGTGCCTTTAACAACGATTCATGGGAAATAAGGCTTAACTGGACCCACGATTTTCCTGCTCAGTTTGCAAAACGGCGTGGTTACAATTTACTTCAAAATTTACCAGCTTTCATTGGCGAAGGTTCAAATGACTCCATTTCCCGTGTTACTTACGATTACCGATTGACGCTCGCTGAATTAATGCTCGACGGGTTTACCCGAACGTTTGAATCATGGGCTGCAAGCCTTAACCGTAAAACCATCGGAGAGGCCTGCAACGAACCGGCCAACGAACTCGATGTAAATGCCCTGTACGATATTCCCCAGGCCGATGTTGGTGGCCCGCTTAAGTGGTATTTAAACAACGGGAACATCGACCTTTTTCGAGCTAAGGCGGCTTCTTCGCCCGCTCACATCCTGGGCAAACCGTATGTTTCTTCAGAAACCCTGACCTGCTATGGTCCTATACTTAACACCCCGTTGTCCGAAGCTAAAGATAAGCTCGACATCGATATGCTTTCAGGCATAAACCATACGATGCTGCATGGAATAACTTATTCGCCCGCTAACGTTCCCTGGCCCGGATGGCTATTTTACGCCGGGTTTCATTTGGGCCCATTTAATCCTATGTGGCGGCAAGGCCCTAAAATGTGCAGTTACATAACACATTGCCAATCGTTTTTGCAGGCTGGAAAACCTTACGAAGATTTGCTGGTTTACTTCCCAATTCACGACCAATGGTCAATGCGGGCCAAAGATCAGAATGGAAACATTAGCCACAACGCACCTATGGGTGTTTATATGCAGAAAGCAATAGCTCCAACTGGCCCGAAGCTCTGGCACCTGGGCTTCGATTTTGCCTGGGTGAGCGACCTCCTGTTAAAATCGATCCACGTTGAAAATGGCTGCTTCGTTGCTCCCGGTGCAACTTATCGCGCGCTGGTTATCGCCGACTGCCAGCTGTTCCCTGATACCACGCTGGAGCGCGTATATCAGTATGCCGAAGCAGGAGGCACCATTATCTTTCCGGGTTCAGCACCTTCTGATGTTCCCAGCCTTGCCCGCCTGGATGAACGCCGATCTCATTTCAGGGCTATAATGAAGCGCATCGAAAATGCAGCAAGGCCTGTGTCTAACGAAATCAGGGAAGCCCAAATCGGGAAAGGCCGTATTTTTATAGGTGGCACGGCCGAGCAGGCCCTGGTTGCCGCCGGTATAAAACGCGAAAAACTCTTCGATTCAGGACTGCGATGTATTCGCCGTATCGACAACGAAGGTTCTACCTATTTCGTCGTTAACCCTTCCGGCAATAACTCGTTTGACGGATGGGTTCCGCTCAACGCTAAAGGGCTTGATGTCGTTCTATTCGATCCGATGGATAGTATCTCGGGTATAGCCCGGCAACGCAAATCTAAAAATGGGGATATGGAGGTTTATCTACAGCTTCAGCCTCGCGAATCGCTGATATTGCGTGTGTTGAATAAGCAGGTTAAAGCCCCGGACTGGAAATATTTCGACACCATCGGCCAACCATTGTCCATACAAGGCCCCTGGCAGGTAAAGTTTATAGATGGCGGCGAAAAGATACCTCACCCCGAAACAATAAACAAGCTTGATTCGTGGACGGATTGGAACAGCGACCAAAAATCCACGTTGGATGGTTTTTCAGGCACTGCGTGCTACACAGCCCACTTTTTTAAGCCTTCGGTAAAAGCAGACGATTGGATGATTGATCCCGGAACAGTATTACATACCGCCCGAATACGTCTTAACGGCATATTGCTGGCCGACCGCTTTACCACTCCCATGCAGGTGTATGCCGGTACTGCACTTAAAGAAGGCGATAATCTGCTCGAAATAGAGGTGTCAAACACTCCGATAAACCGTGCCGCCGACCTTGAAATAAAAGGAATACAATGGCAGAAATGCCTGAGCGAGGGCAATAACAAATATGCAATTGGCGATTTTTTATTCCCCTGGAAAAAGAAAGAAGCAACCACCTGGACTCCCAGCCCTTCAGGATTGATAGGACCAGTGAAACTAATACCGGTAAAACTGAAATTGACAGGCGATAGCTTGTAGCCGAAAAACAAAATATAAACCTGACTAACCATGAATTTACGTTTATCGAAATACCGTTTAAGTCTCAGATGGTTCATGGGCATCCTGTCCAAAACGATGGCTCTGATTTTCCTTTCGGTTTTGCTTTGCACCTGGAGTTTGTTTGTTCAGGCCTCCGGTAAAAGTAAAGTCTGCCACTACGGAAAAACCAACATCGCCGACATGGTGTTGATCTATTATGGCGGCGTTCACCGTTCGATGGAATGGAGCAAAGATCAGTTTTTGCCTTATGTAGTTTATCAAAATCAGAAAGGCAAAAAAAACTGGCTATTTGATGGCTTTTTGTTTACTGAATTTCTCGACGGGAAAGGGCATCATTTCGCCCACGGGAATGCATCGACTACGCTGGCCTGTAAGCCCGAATGGGAATGGCTGATGAACCGGCAGTTCGAAAAAGACAGGGCATTTTCGGCGCTTGACCAATGCATCGAAGAACAGAAAAAAGAACTGGGCAAACCATCGTTCCGCCATAAAATGGTGGCAGTAATGCCTGTACCCATGAAAGGCCAAACCGACTGGGGTAGCCTGGATGGTCGTCAGTTGGATTTTGGAAATGACCAGGACCGCATTGAAGCCTGCAAATGGTATGTTGATCGTTTCCTTGAACAATACCGGAAGGAAGGCTATAAAAATTTCGATTTCGAAGGGTTTTACTGGGTTTCAGAGAAAGACGAAAATTTTCGCGAAATTCTCGTCCAGGTGGGCGATTACATCCGCTCAAAAAACCTGCGTTTGTTCTGGATTCCTTACTGGACGGCCATTGGATTCGATAACTGGCGTACAGACAAATTCGACTTTGCCTATATTCAGCCAAACTATTTCTTTAAAAACGAAGTACCTTTAGAACGGCTCGACGCCACCTGTGCGTATGCCAAAGGGCGAGGAATGGGACTTGAAATGGAATTCGACGACCGAGCCCTGGCCGACGCCAGCGACCCAAAACGTGAGCGATTGATTGGCTATATCGAAGCTTTCAGGAACAACGATGTTTTCAAAGAAGCATCCATCGCTTATTACGAAGGCGGCGGAACGATTTACAAAATGTCGCAGTCGAAAAACCCGCTCGACCGGGAAATGCTCGACCGTTTGGCCCAATTGATCATTCAGCGAAAAAAGATACGCTGGTCACAAAAAAACTCTGTTCGCTAAATAGAAAATTACCATGAAATAGCCATAAGAACCCATGTTCATACAAATCGAAAATGTATAAATGGCTATTCCATTTCGTTGGGCACTTTGAAAATAAAATAATACTAATACGCAGATTTTAAGACATATTACAAAATTTATACAAATGAAAAAACTCGTCAGTCTCTTTTTCATTTTTGCCAGTTTTATGAGCTGGGCGTCGAATCCCGACAAAAAGAACAGCTACGATGGTGTTTATTGCTCCGGAAAGGGCGATGTTGATTTCCTTCGGCTGATCGACGAATCGTATGCTTCTTTTTATCCCAACCCAACGGTTCCAAACATAAGTATGATCTATAATCCTGAATGGGACACGTTTACCGAAGGGGCTGGTTGGGGCGCCTGGTGGATACAAAACAGCTATGGTTTTTCCTATTCAATAATCCCGATACTTGAAGAGCCTTGGTTTTCGACACTCCAACGTTCGTGGAACCTTTTCTGGACCAATCAGGGCGACGGGATACGAAAAGGCGGATTTACCACTGATGGAAAACCCAGCAAACATTCAGAATTAATTGCCCCCGATGGAAGCCTGGGTGACTGCGCTGCTCCGGGCAAAATCATTTATAAACAGGGCGATGGAAACCTGAAAGTTCACGATTGGTTTTACGAAGCAACAGCAGCCGGAGTGGTGGTTCAGGCTGAAATTCTGCTTGCAAGCCACGACATGCAAAAAGCCTTACTTTACCTGCCAAAAATGGAACGGGCCTGCGACTGTATCGAACGTACACGCGACCCCAAAAACAACCTTTTTCTGGTAGGAGCTGCCAGTAACCTGCTTGCACCCAGTTATGCCGGAGTAAAATTACCCGACGGAACCTGGGGAAAAGCTTATTTATCGGGACTTTCGGTAACATATTTGGCTGCACTCGACCGTATGATTGAGCTGCTTAAATTTACAGGCAACCAGGAAAAACTTAAAGAATACAAGCATCGCCGGAAAATTACCCGCGAATCGCTTTCACAACTCATTACTCCTGAAGGTTACTTTGTGAAATATGTAGAGCCCGACGGCACCCTACACGGCGTTCCGGGTCAGGAAAAATACAACTATCTTGAAGGTGTGGCCAATGCCGACGCCGTGGCTCTCCGGGTTTCCGATTCAAAATTGTCGGAAAGCATTTACAACAAAATTGCCTCGTTCAAGGAAATTCGCCCGTTCGATTTTTTGCTGACCAATGCTCCGGGCCTCGACGATACTTATTACAGCTGGGGCGATGCCAATGGAAGTGGCTTAAAGGGCATCTGGAAGTTTGGTGAGTGGGTCAACGGAGGTGTTTGGGCAACAGTTGAAGCAAGGGCTATCCTGATGTACTACCGATTGGGCAAATTCGAAGATGTTCGTCGCTCTGCTATTCGTAACATGAAGTGGTCGAAGGATTTCAGGATGGATGCGCCCTGGTCGCAACGGGGCGAAAACACCAACAACATTTGGTCTGATACGGGTCGTAACCAGGAAAATGGCGTAGCTGTTATGGTCGATAATTTTGCAATCCCGGCGGCAACCATTCGCGGGATTTTCGACTACGAGTATCGCTCCGACCAACTCATCATTCGGCCACGGGTGCCTCAGTCGATTAAGGAATACGTCCAAAAACGCCCGGTTCGCTTCGGAACAAAAAAGATTTACCTCTCGTGCCTGAACAACGGTCCTAAAATTGAGTCAGTTAAAATCAACAACAAGGCGATAAAAGTCAAATCTTCCGGCGAAGTGAAACTTGTTTATGACGATCTTCCGGCAGAAGCGCAGGTTGAAATTGTAACTTCAGGAGAATGGCCTGTTGAACCCGCTACTGCTGATTATCCACAAATACCTGCCCTCGAATTGGCCGGAACAGTTGCTGACGTAACCAGTCTGCCCGAAACACTGAAAAAACCATACAAACTGCTAACGACAATGATGACTTACCTTGAAAAAGATCAGGAGGCATCGTTCGATAAAGCATTCGTTGCTGCCGCGTTGGAATCAATTAATGATTGTGTAAAGCGACAATCGATGGATACAGGAGCCGGCTATTACCGGCCAATTACGGCCAATCGCAAAGAAGGCATCCAGAAATTTTACGAAAAAACAGCACTATCGATGTACGCCGGATTCGAACACCGGATGCTGATTTATGCCCAGAGCCTCGATGACCACGAAAAACATTTGGCTGAAACCTTTAACCAGTTGAAAAAGAAGAATGAA
>DAOPZV010000026.1:20200-28992 GCA_035353575.1 Prolixibacteraceae bacterium
GGTATGTTCATTCATTGGGGAGTTTATTCGATGTATGGCGGCGTTTACAAAGGCTATAACCAAGCCCGGGGCGATGCTGCCTGGATCGAAAACCGCTGCAAAATCCCGGTTGCCGAATACCGTGAGAATGCCCGAAACTTCAACCCTGTAAATTACAATCCTGAAGAGTGGGTAAAAATGGCCAAAGATGCGGGCATGAAATACCTGATCATCACTGCCAAGCACCACGATGGCTTTGCCTTGTTCGATAGTAAAGCCAGCGACTGGAACGTGGTAAATTCGACCGTTTATGGCAAAGATTTGCTGAAACCGCTTGCCGATGCCTGTCATAAATACGGAATCAAACTGGGTTTTTACTATTCGCAGGCGGTTGACTGGACCAACCCCGGCGCTTCGGCTGCCCGCCGCCTGATGAAAGAAGGCTGGCCAAATCCCGATTCGGCCCGGATTGACCAATATACCAAAGAACACGACGGACACTGGGATCCGATCCAGTTGACCTCGACTTTTGACAAATATATTGACGATGTGGCTGTTCCGCAGGTAAAAGAGTTGCTGACCAACTACGGAAAAGTGTCGATTCTTTGGTGGGATTATGCCACCCAGATGAAAACCGTTTCAGGAGCCGAAAAGCTGCAAAATATTTTGGCGCTTCAGCCCGGAATAATTACCAACGACCGGTTGCACCCCGATTTTCATGGCGACGCTAAAACGCCCGAACAGGCTATTCCCGACCGCGATGCCGTGGATGGGCAAAATTGGGAAACCTGTATGACCATGAACGGATCGTGGGGCTACAAAAGCTACGACCAAAACTGGAAATCGTCGGAAACACTGATTCGGAACCTGATTCGGATTGCTGCCCGCGGCGGCAATTACCTGCTCAACATCGGTCCAAAGCCCGATGGTACATTTCCGCCTGAATGTGTTGACCGCCTGAAAGACATTGGCCGGTGGATGAAAGTGAACGGCGAGGCCATTTACGGAACTCAGGCCGGAAGTTTGCCGCAACTAAAGTGGGGCGAATACACGCAGAAAGAAGAAAAAGGCACAACTGTACTTTACCTTTCGGTGTTCAACTGGCCCAAAGACGGCAAACTGGAAATTCCTGATCTAAATAACGACGTTATTTCGGCCAGGCTTTTAGCCACCGGAGCCCGACTGAAAACATCGAGAATGGGAGATCGGTTAATCATTGACATACCAGCAGAAGCGCCCGACCATATTGCCAGTGTTATTCGGATTGAAGTGAAAGGGAAACTGGCCAACGCCAAAGCAGAACCTAAAAAGAAAATGCAATCCGGAGCTTTGGATTAAACAGCTTTGAGGGTCGAATTGCCAACATAAACGTGACATTCGGCAAGTAAAAGTTACAAAGAAGTATTCATATTTACAGCCTGAATTTAATCAGGATTATAGATAAGTTAAACAACTGAAAATGAAGAGATTTTTGATTTTAGCGGCGATTTTCCTTTTTCAGCAGGGATTATTTGCCCAAAACACAGATTACACCCAGTTTGTAAACCCGTATATCGGGACAGGTTCGGTGGATAGCCTGAGCTTGTCGGGAAGTAACTTTCCGGGGGCATGTGTCCCTTTTGGGTTGGTGCAGTTAAGTCCGGATACCCGCGAGTACCCCGATGACCCTTGCAGCGGTTACGACTACAACGACCCGTCAATCCTGGGGTTCAGCCACACGCATTTGAGCGGAACCGGTTGCCCCGATTTGTACGACGTGCTGTTTATGCCATACAGCGGCGACATCAAATGGAAAGCCGGAAGCGACGATGGCAAAGTAAAAGGCTGGCGTTCGACATTCAAACATGAAAACGAAAAAGCGGTTCCGGGCTATTACAGTGTAGTGCTTGAAGATTATAAAATTAAGGCTGAGCTTACGGCTACCGAGCACTGCGGAATGCACCGCTACTCGTTCCCCGACCAGAAAGAATATCACCTGGTGGTTGACCTCGATCACTCGCTGGTTCGAACCAGTCCACATCGATACGTCAAAATCCTGACTTCGCAAATTCGGGTAATCGACAACAAGACGATTGAAGGTTACCGCATTATCACCGGATGGGCGAAACACCGCAAGGTATTTTTTCGCGCCGAGTTTTCACGGCCATTCGATACGCATATATTTAAATCAGGAACTTACGAAATACCCAATGCACCGGTTGCCAACGGCGATAATTTGAAGTTTGTGATGAACTTCAGTAAAAATAACAATCAACCTTTGCTGGTGCGGGTAGGTATTTCGTCAGTATCGCAGGAAGGCGCCCGCCAAAACCTTCAGGCTGAAATCAAAGACTTCAACTTCGAAAACATAGTTTCCAAGGCTCACGAAGCCTGGAACCGCGAACTTTCGTGCATCGATGTGGATGGAACGCAGCACCAGAAAACCATTTTTTATACCGGCTTGTACCACCTGTTTATTCAGCCAAATAATGTAGCTGATGTGTCAGGCGATTACATGGCAACTGACGGCAGCATTAAAAATGCACCGGATAAAACGCACTATAGCACGTTCTCGTTGTGGGATACATTCCGCGCGGCACATCCGCTTTACACCATTCTGCAAACCAGGCGTACCGCTGGTTTTATCAATTCGATGTTGCGCCAATACCAAACTTATGGCTATCTGCCTATCTGGCAATTGTGGGGAACCGAAACCTATTGCATGATCGGGAACCACTCCATTCCGGTTATTGTGGATGCCTTTTTTAAAGGAATTCCCGGAGTTGACTACAATTTGGCGTACGAGGCCGTGAAGGCTTCGTCAATCGTTGCGCACAAAAAGTCACCGTTTAATTTGCTGGATCAATACGGATATTTTCCTGAAGACAAACAAACCGAGTCGGTTTCGATTACGCTTGAAGTGGCTTTCAACGACTGGTGTGTGGCGCAAATGGCAAAGAAACTGGGCAAAACCGACGATTACAATTTCTTCCTGAAACGCTCGGAAAGCTATAAAAACCTGTGGGATCCAACGGTTGGCTTCTTCCGCCCGAAAAACAGCGATGGCAAATGGGCCGAGAATTTCAATCCGCTGGCTTACGGCGGTAACGGCGCATTTCCGTTCACCGAAGGCAATGGCTGGCAATATTTGTGGTACGTTCCGCAAGATGTTCCCTCGTTTGCCGGATTGATGGGCGGTTTCGGGAATTTTGCAAAAAAACTGGATACTTTCTTTACGCTTGAAGTTCGCCCGACCGACGTAAATGGCAATGCATCAGGATTTATCGGCCAGTATGCGCATGGCAACGAACCGAGCCACCACATTGTATATATGTACGATTTTACCGGCGAACCCTGGAAAGCCCAGCAATATAGCAACAAAATCATGAACGAGCTTTACAACGAAGGAAATTCGGGCTATTCGGGCAATGAGGATTGCGGACAAATGTCGGCCTGGTATATTTTCAGTTCAATGGGTTTTTACCCGATGAACCCGGCCAACAGCGTGTATTGCTTTGGCTCACCACTTCTGAAACATGCCACCATCAAGCTCGAAAACGGGAAATCATTTACAGTTGAAGTGAAGAATGTAAGCCCGGATAATATTTATATTCAGAAGATTACATTGAACGGTAAACCATACGCAAAAAATTTCATCACCCATCAGGATATAGTTTCAGGAGGGACACTGGAATTTACAATGGGAAAAGCGCCAAACAAAAAGATGGCAGCCTACGAAAAGCCACCAATGATGGCGCAATAAGATTTGAGGATGAACAGACAGTCTTCGACGTAACAACAAAAACTCAATAAACCATTATATTAACCAACAAAACTAATCGCTTATGAATTCAAGAGAACGAGTTTTAAGAGCATTCAAACGTTTACCCGGCCTTCCCGACAGGGTTCCGGTGCAGTTTGATTTATGCCGCCAGCTATCCGACCATTTTGGGAAAGAACTGGGCATTCCGGTAAATTATACCGAGAACCTGTACGAAGATGTAACCTACCGCATCAGTGCCAACGAGTTGCGTGTGGCAATGGGCAGCGATGTGATAGTTACCGGGGCGTCAGTTTCCGACGATTACCGAGTGGTGAAAGATGCCGATGGCTGCTGGCTAAACGAATACGGGATGAAAATGCGTCAGGGCGATATTTATGTGGAAGTGGTTGATTACCCGCTTTCTCACGCCGAAACCAAAGCAGACATCGATGCATTCAGCTTTCCGGATCCACTCGCGCCGGGACGTTACCGCGATGCTGAAGCGCTAATCAAAAAATATAAAGACGACTACCTGATTTTTGGCGATATTGAGGTAACCGTGTTTTCGCTGGGACATCAGTTGGTAGGAATGGAAAAACTGCTGATTGACATGATGATGGAGACCGAATATGTCATTCCGTTATTCGAAGCCTGCGCTGAGTTTCAGACACAGATTGGCCTTCAACTGATTGAGCGCGGCGTTGACGCCATTTGGTTTGGCGACGATTTTGGCACGCAAACCAGCCTGATCATTCCTCCTGAAACCTTCCAGACCCAGCTTAAACCAATTTACAAACGCATGATTGACCGGTTTAAAGAAGCAAAACCCGACATTATCGCTATTTTGCATTGCGACGGAGCTGTGGCCGATTTGCTCGACGACATCCGCGAGATTGGTTTTGAAGTGTTCAACCCCGTACAGCCAGGCGTCCCCGGACACCTTCCTCAGGATATGAAATCAGGATTCGGCGATAAATTTGCGTTCTGGGGAGCCATCGATCAGCAGGATTTACTGCCCAATGGTACCGACGATGAACTTGAGAAAGACATCATCGAAAAGATTTCCGTTCTCGGAAAAGACGGCGGATACATGATTGCTCCGGCTCATATCCTTCAGAACGACGTAAAACCCGAACGGGTAAAAACGTTCATCGAACTTTGCCTGAAGCACTCCAATTATTAGCTATTTCAAAAAATCAAATTCGGAAATACCCACAAAGGCAGGCATAATTAGTGCCTGCCTTTTTTATTCCAAAAAACGGCAAACGAACTGCATTCAAATCAGCTAGTTCAACCGATATGTTTTTTCTTAATTTTGAAAAATCATATTACGCATGAGTTTTTCCGGCAACATATCATTTAGCGACAAAGAAGACTTCCAGAATATTTTCCGGATGTATTACACACCTCTTTGTCATTTGAGCAACAGCTACCTCGAAGACGAAGACGAGGCCAAGAGCATTGTTCAGGAGGCTTTTTTGAAATTATGGGAAGTCAGGGAGAGCTTAAATTCTGATTCAAACCTTAGAAATTACCTTTTTACACTGGTTAAAAACAATTGCCTGAATATTCTCAAACGAAAGCAAATTTTGCTGAAGCACCACGAAAAAATTAAGTGGCTCGAAATGCGCTACCAGTACCAGAGTCTGGAGCGAATGGGCAGCGAATACCTGGAATTTGACGAGTTGAAGGAAAAGATAGAAACGGCTATTAAAAACCTTCCCGAACATTGTCGTATCGTATTTGAAATGAGCCGGTTCGAAGAACTAAAAAACCGCGAAATAGCAGAGAAACTGGGTGTTACGCAAAAGACAGTTGAGGCTCATTTAACCAAAGCGTTGAAAATACTCCGAAGTGAATTAAAGGATTATTTACCGGTTATTGCAATTATCTCCGGATTATTGAAGTGATATTGCAAAAAAGATGCCCGACAAGGCCTCTGCCCTCCAACAACAGACACCAACTAGCCAAAAAAGTTTTTTTTTGAGTTATTACCTCTAATTGCGTTAGGGTATTTTAAAGCTCGTTTGTTAATTAAGAAATATTTCAAAAATGGAAAATTATTTATTATCGCGAATCATTAACGGTGAAGCTACTCCTGAAGAAAAAGAGGAGTTCTACCGCAATTTGGGAGATAATAAAGAAGATGAGGAATTATTCTATGAGTTGAAAAGCCTTTGGATCAAGTCTTCGATTCCGACAAATCCGGCATCGGTCGATGAAGAATTCGAGGCTATCTGGCAAAAAATAAAACCTGAAACTGCCAGCCAAAGATTCAGAATTGGACAACAGGCCATGCGTATCGCCGCTATGCTCGTGGTGTTTTTCGCATTGGGCGGTGTTGCTGGTTATTTTGTTTCGAACAAAGTGAGCTTTCAAACCAGTATGGGAACTCAGAAATACACAGCCACAAAAGGGAGTGTAAGCATTATCGAATTGCAGGATGGAACAAAAATCTGGCTGAATTCGGGGTCGGAGTTAACGTACAGCGAAAATTACAGTAAAAAACAACGTTTGGCCGAACTGCATGGAGAAGCATTTTTTGAGGTGAAGCATCGCGAAAAATTTCCATTGCTGATCAAAGCTGGCGACATCACCGTCCGCGACCTTGGTACTTCGTTCAATATCAAAGCTTATCCTGAAGATAATCGCGTTGAAACCTCACTTTTCGAAGGATCGGCTGACATCCTGTCTGAGGAAGGAAAGCCAATCGCCGACTTAAAACCGGGTCAAAGCGCTGTTTACAGTTCCGAAAATAAAGACCTGAAAGTAGAGTCTTTTTCGCAAAACATCATTTCGGCGTGGAAAGACGGAAAATTTGTGATTCGCGATCAACGCCTGGAAGATATTTTCAAGGAACTCAGCCGATGGTACGACGTGGAATTTAAGTTCGAGAACGATTCGTTCCGGGATTACCGCTACAACGGAAGTATTCGAAAAACAACCACTCCCCGGCGCGTATTGGAAATGCTGAAACTGACAACCAACTTTAATTACAGGATTGTTGAAAAATCATCTGGTCGCGACGAGATAATAATTTATTAAACACAAATAAAACAATCACTTACAAGCAAAAATTGAAGCCTATGATAAAACCTGAGTTCTAACTAAAAAACCGGGAAGCTGGACACTCACCCGGTTCTTATTTTCGAGTTAAAACAGGTCGGTAAGTTTGCCGCGAACCGGCCCATTGTAAAACATCAACAAACAAAACTATGAATAAAAAACAACATTTCCCAGATCGGGTTCGGTCTGGAATTAAGAAGCTATTTCTGATTATGAAGCTAACGACGATCTTTTTATTTTTCTCAATAATGGTTATCGCAGCCAATTCATACTCTCAGGAAACCCGTTTCAGCCTGAATATGAAAAATGCGACAATCGTTCAGGTTTTTGATGAAATTGAACGGGTTACAGAGTTTGGATTCCTCTTCAAAGCGGATCAACTGGATTTAAAAAAACAGTATAATATTGATCTGAAGGATGTGAACATAGAAAAACTCATGAACGAACTGCTCGATAAAAGCGTCTATTCATACAAAATTATCGACCGGAATATAGTGATAACCCGCACTTCCGAAAAAGGCGAACAGGGAAAAATAAAAAAAGTAACCGGTAAGGTTACCGATCAGAATGGCAACTCACTTCCCGGAGTATCTGTAATGATAAAGGGCACCTCAACCGGCTTGATTACCGACACCAACGGTACCTATTCTTTTCCAAGTGTTCCTGAAAATGCTGTTTTACAATTCTCGTTTATAGGAATGAAAGGTGCTGAAGCATTGGTTGGAGATAAAACAAACGTCGATATAACTCTCGAAGAAGAAACATACAATATCGACGAAGTTGTTGCTGTTGGATATGGAGTTGTTAAGAAAAAAGACATCACCGGAGCTGTATCGACCCTGAAAGCGGAGGACTTTAATGTTGGTTTAAATGCCTCGCCAACCGATATGATTCAGGGCCGCGTTGCCGGTGTGAACATGGTAACCAATGGTGGTGAACCTGGCGCTGGTGTTTCAGTTCGTATTCGCGGAGCCAACTCTATCCGTTCAGGACAAGATCCATTGTACGTGGTTGATGGTGTGCCACTCGACATTACCGATGTGCAGCCTGCCGGAGCTTCAACAACCGGTGTAGGTTCGTCGGCCAACAAAAACCCGCTTAACTTCATTAATCCTGAAGACATTGAATCGATCGACATCTTAAAAGATGCTTCGGCAACCGCCATCTACGGATCGCGTGGCGCCAACGGGGTAGTTATTGTTACCACCAAAAAAGGTAAAGAAGGAAAAGCAACAGTATCGTATTCAGGATACACAGGTTTTTCTAATCTGCCTTCAAAATATGATGTTCTGACAGCATCTGAATACAACGCTGCCCGCACAACATTGGGTTTGCCATCAGCAGATAAAGGCTACAACACCGACTGGCAAGATCAGATTTTCCGCACAGCGACCACAGTTAGCCACAGCGTTTCGCTGGGCGGCGGAAGCAAAAACTCGTCGTACCGTGCTTCGTTAAGCTACCTCGATCAGGAAGGTATCATCAAAAAAACAGGCATGGAAAAATATTCAGGCCGTTTGAACATGATGACCAAAGCCCTGAACGACAAACTTACGCTTGAAGTAGGTTTAACCGCAGCCCGCACCAACGACCAGCGCGCTCCTCTGGGCGAATCGGGCGGTGTTGAAGGCGACTTGTTGTTATCAGCACTCAAATTGAATCCTACTTATCCGGTTTACAACGAAAACGGAACCTTCTTCCAGATGTCGGATCAGGTGCGTAACCCGCTTGCCATGATTGAACTCACCGATGACAATACTGAAACCAACCGTGTTTTGGCCAATGTTTCAGCAGGTTTAAATCTGTATAGAGGATTGAATTACAAATTAAATGTTTCGACCGACCAAACCCGTGCCACCCGTAAAGTGACCCAGGATGCGCAATTGTCGTATATGACCGACAAAGGTACCGCCACCATTAACAACGTAGAATTGGGAAGCAGCATGATCGAAAACTTGTTGACTTACGATTTCGACCTGAATAAAGACCACAAATTCAATTTCCT
>DAOPZV010000027.1:0-13437 GCA_035353575.1 Prolixibacteraceae bacterium
GTAAAAACAAAATGATCATTGGCCTTTTGTTTTCTGTAAAGAAAAAGCCGGTTCATCACTGAACCGGCTTTCTTTTTATATCTCGAATATACTTACTTCAACCCAACAATCTGGTCTTCCAGCACTTTGATTTTGCAGGATTAATCTTCCAGATATTTATCGACTACTCTCTTTAATCCTTCTTCAAACGCCTGAAATGCGGCTAAATTTCTTAATGGACTATAATCTTCAATATTCTCAGCAACTAAATGAACTGTTTTATCTATATTGAAATTTTTAAGATTTCGACCCTTCCTCCCACTTACCTCTCGTAATAAGTTATGCAATAATTCTTTAGGTTGGCTTTCTCGTTCCAGATTTCTTAACGAAGGTAAGTTGACATTTCCTCTATAGTTCCTGTTCCCTGCTGCCCTTTTTATAGCATCTTCATCAATAAGTAGCCAGGTTTCCATCATCTTTATTGGAACAATACAAATTGTTTTATCGATATCATCCTCATCAAGTTCAGAACTTACTTCCTGATATCTTTGCGCTACTAATCTCGAATTTGTAGATTCTGCGTCTCGATGTACAAATAAAATGTCGAAAGGATAATACAACTTTGCAGTTTGTACTTTATCAATTAACCGTTTCGGCGGTTTTTGCATTTGTCTGAAATCTGCAAAAATTCCTTCATTAGAAAGTCTGGGATATAGATCATCTAACGACCATTTGATAATTTTTAACAGTACCGAGTCAGAGCTGCCGTCAGCAATCAATGTATATTTGAGCTCCTTCATAAATTGTCCCACTCAATTTTGCATTGCATCACATTTTCCACTACCGTTTTTTTCCTAGGAGAAGATGAAGAAATAGCTTTCTGATATCTAACTTCTTCTTCATGTACCTCATTGTAACTGGCAATATCAATAGTTTTATCCAGATAGGCAGTTATTTCGCCAAGAGAGGTTGTTTGCGACAATGAATTATTCGTTTTCCACGTATTTTTCAACGCAGAAAAGCTGGTGTGTGTAATTTTTTTATTGAACTCTTCGTGAAAAGTTTCTTTGCTTTTAGCCAGATAAAGACTTTCGTCTCCAACGGCACTAACAACTCCAGGGGAATGGGTGTTAATAATAACCTGTCGCAATGGATTGTCTTCATCAACGGGGAAGTCAGTATTTGTTGACATACCTTCCAATAATTCAACCATTTCCTGAATTTTTTTTGGATTGATCCCATTTTCTGGCTCCTCCAGACAAATTAGACTACTTCCGAGACTATCCTCCTCAATAATCGCCAAACCTAAAAAGCGTAATGTTCCATCAGACAATGATTGGGCAGGTAAAACAAGACCGCCTTTAAACTTTACTTGCAATGTTAGTAGATCCCTCTTTTCATCTTTATCCACAACTATTTCGGAAACATCTTCAACCAATCCCTTTAACCTATTCGTAAGTCCCTGATATACATCTTTGTCTTTTTTCTCACTATTTAATCGGAAAAGAGTGGCAGGTAAATTAAGTCCATTCGCTGAAACTACTGCATTTTTCACTTCATATATAGAATTCGGTTGACGTAAAGCGCTTGGCTCAAATTGCAACATAATCCAATTTCGCATTTCTTGCCTAACCAAAAAAGCAGTCGGAGATTCCGCAGTTACAGTTGAGATGAGTGTTCGGGGCATCTTCATTGAGTTGAAATCTGTAGTTCGCCCTTTGTTACCATCCTGATGAAGTTTAATCTTTTCCCCATCGGTAGAAATAAAAGGTATTTTAGTTGACCGTCGTCCCTTTAAAACTGAATCAATCCAGTCCTTTTTATAGTCAAAAAACAGGCCGCTCTTTGTTTGAGTTTGAGTTATAGGAAGTAATTCCTCTCTTTCAATCTTAATTGGTTCACCTTCTTTACTTTCGTCATTCAAGCTTAAATGGAGGATATACTTTAGGCTTGTTATTGTTGCTTCTGCAATTTGCCCTAAATCATCAATTCCTGACTGAGGAACAAGCATATCAACCTCAAATGTCATTTTTGACATGTAATCAACACCGCTTTTGAAGAAAATGTCCCGAATATTTGAATGCTTTTGGTTCTCGCTTCGGACAGACTTAGCAGCCTCAACAATAGTTTTATCTGCAAGATTTGATAGAAATGCTAACGCATCGAAAAAATTTGATTTGCCAATTGCATTAGCACCTGCAATACATGTAAATGGACCCAAATAAAGCTCTGTATCAACTAGACTTTTGAATCCGTTTATCTTAATTCTTGTAATCATAGAGATTTCTCCTTTTTTCGATGTTAACAATCAAATAAACAAGGTAACATCCAAATATACAACTTTTCAGACTGTTTATCTTTCAAAATATAAAAGGGAACTTTACCCGATAGTAAAATTCCCTTTCCAGTTACCTCCAAAATATCTCTTTATTTCAATCCCGCAATCTGGTCTTCCAGTACTTTTATTTTCGCTTCGGCATCGGCTTGCTTGGCGCGTTCGGTGGCCACAACAGCTTCAGGCGCGCTGCTTACAAAGCGTTCGTTGCTTAGCTTTTTCATGACTGAAGCAAGGAAGCCTTTGGTATAATCCAATTCCGCCTGAAGTTTTTTCAACTCTTCTTCCACATCAATCGTTGCGCCCAGCGGTACATAGAAAGTAGTTGATTTTACCAGGAACGAAGCGGCCAGTTTTACTTCTTCGGAAACTTCATTCATTGCCGAAAGATTGCCCATTTTTACGAGCACGGCGTTGAATTCAGAAGCATATCCTTTGTCGCCTGGAATCACCGCCAGTTCAATCTGGTCTTTATTCGGAATGTTGTTTTTGGTGCGGATAGTGCGCATTCCGGCGATGGCTTCTTTTACGTCTTCGAAGCGGCTGATCATATCTTCGTCGTAGCCGGTTGATTTTGGCCATGCCGAAATCATGATACTTTCGCCTTGTTTGCGCTCTTTCAGCAACTGCCATATTTCTTCGGAAACGAAAGGCATAAACGGATGCAAAAAGCGCAAAACTTCGTCGAAAATATCGATCAGTTCTTCGTAAGTTTTTCCGTCAATCGGTTGCTGGTAGGCGGGTTTAACCATTTCGAGCAACCAGCCCGAAAACTCGTCGCGAACAGTGGTATAAACGCTCATCAGCGCATCCGAAATCCGGAATTTATCGAAATGGTCATCTGCTTGGGCAACAATCTGACTGAACTTTTCGTGGAACCACGCAATGGCCAGTTTCGAATGTTCGGGCTGCGGAATTTTGTTATCCACTTCCCATCCGTTCACCAAACGGAACGAGTTCCATATTTTGGTTACGAAACCGGCTCCTTGCTGCGGCAAACTTTCGTCGAACAGCAAATCGCCACCGGCAGGCGAACAAAGCATCATGCCCACACGAACGCCGTCGGCGCCATAGTTGGCAATCAGGTCAAGCGGATCGGGCGAGTTACCCAGCTGCTTCGACATTTTGCGGCCTAGCTTGTCGCGAACAATACCGGTGAAGTAAACATTGCTGAAACAAGGTTTCTGGCGGTATTCGTAACCCGAAACAATCATACGGGCAACCCAGAAGAAAATAATATCCGGCCCGGTAACTAAATCATTCGTCGGATAATAATAGTTAATTTCTTTATTTTCAGGATTATTTATACCATCAAAAACAGAGATTGGCCAAAGCCACGACGAGAACCATGTATCCAGACAGTCTTCATCCTGACGCAAGTCGGCCAGTGTTAGTGCCGGATGTTTGGCTTGTGCCAGTTGCAGCGCTTTTTCTGTTGTTTCGGCCACCACGTAACTGCCATCGGGCAGGTAGTATGCCGGAATCTGGTGTCCCCACCACAACTGGCGGGAGATGTTCCAGTCACGGACGTTTTCCATCCAGTGACGGTAGGTATTTTTGAATTTGTCAGGAACAAATTTAATGGTGTCGTCCATCACGGCATCCAGAGCCGGTTTAGCCAGATCTTCCATTTTCAGGAACCACTGTGTCGAAAGTTTTGGTTCGATGGGCACGCCCGTGCGTTCCGAGCAACCTACCTTATTCGTATATGCTTCGGTTTTCTCCATCAGGTTTTTGTAAACCAACTCCTGCTCAATTTCTTTGCGCACGTCAAAACGATCTTTTCCATTGTAATGCAAACCTTGTGCATTTAGCGTTCCGTTATCATTGAAAATATCGATGGTCTCCAATTGGTATTTTTCACCCAACATATAGTCGTTCACGTCGTGCGCCGGGGTAACTTTAAGGCAACCTGTACCGAATTCCATGTCAACATACTCGTCCTCAATAACCGGAACCACGCGGTTCACAATCGGGACAACCAGTTTTTTGCCCCGGAAGCGAGCGGTTTTTTCGTCGTTCGGGTTCACACAAACGGCCACATCACCGAAAATAGTTTCGGGGCGGGTTGTTGCTACAACTGCATAATCATCTTCACCCTCAACTTTATATTTCAGGTAGTACAACTTTCCGCTTTGCTCTTTGTGAATTACCTCTTCGTCAGACAGAGCTGTTTTCGCCGCCGGATCCCAGTTAACCATACGCACGCCGCGATATATCAAGCCTTTATTGTAAAGATCCACAAAAACCTTAATAACAGACTCGCTACGCAATTCGTCCATCGTAAAACAAGTACGATCCCAGTCGCAAGAGGCACCAAGTTTTTTTAGCTGCTCCAGAATGATTCCGCCGTGTTTGTGCGTCCATTCCCATGCATGTTCCAGAAATTCTTCACGGGTCAGGTCGAATTTAGAAATGCCCTGATCTTTCAGTTTGCCAACCACTTTAGCTTCGGTAGCAATTGAAGCATGGTCGGTTCCCGGCACCCAGCAGGCGTTTTTACCCAACATACGGGCACGGCGGGTTAAAATATCCTGAATGGTATTGTTGAGCATGTGCCCCATGTGCAGCACACCTGTGACGTTTGGCGGAGGAATGACAATGGTATAAGGTTCGCGTTCATCGGGTTCGGAATGGAAAAACTTGTTTTCCATCCAGTATTTGTACCACTTATCTTCAACCTCGGCAGGGTTGTACTTGCTTGGGATTTCCATGATTTTTATTTATGCATTTAAAGGAAGCTGCAAAAATAGGAAAAATATACTTTTTGATAGAATAAACATTTGTCGCTAAATAAAAAAGGCTAGAGTTTTCACTCCAGCCTTTCAATGTTTTCTTAAAATGAAACTCCGTTTTTGCGGGGTCTCTTCAGGATTATAATACAGTCTGAACGTCCTGATAAGGAAGTCCGAAGGCTTCAGCAACACCATCGTACACAACTTTCCCGTTCACAACATTCAATCCTTTTCTTAAAGGTTCGCTGTCCACACAAGCCTTTTTCCATCCTTTGTTTGCTATCTGAATGGCGTATGGTAAGGTAGCATTGGTCAAAGCTAAAGTTGAAGTGCGTGGCACTGCTCCAGGCATGTTGGCCACTGAATAGTGAATAACATGATCGATAACATAAGTTGGATGATCGTGAGTAGTAGGTACAGTTGTTTCGAAGCAACCACCCTGATCAACAGCTACGTCAACCAAAACAGTTCCTGGTTTCATCGTCGGAATCATGTCGCGGGTTACCAATTTAGGAGTAATAGCACCCGGAATAAGTACTGCACCAATAATTACATCCGAATTACGCACCATCTCACGAATATTGTATTCGTTGCTCATCAATGTCTTCACATTGGCAGGCATAATATCGTCGAGATAACGCAAACGCTTCAGGCTAACATCAACAATGGTTACATCAGCGCCAAGTCCACCAGCCATTTTAGCAGCTTCGGTACCAACAACGCCACCACCAATAATTAAAACTTTTGCCGGAGGTACGCCAGCAACACCGCCAAGCAGCACACCATATCCGCCAAATGTTTTTTCAAGGTATTTTGCACCTTCCTGAATTGACATGCGTCCGGCAACTTCCGACATTGGAACAAGCAATGGCAGCGAACGGTCTGGCAATTCAACAGTTTCGTAAGCCAGACAAATTGCATTGCTTGCAATCATAGCGTCGGTGAGTGGTTTATTTGATGCAAAGTGGAAATAGGTAAACAATACCTGACCATCCTTAATCAGTTTATATTCTGATTCAATAGGTTCTTTCACTTTAATAATCATTTCGGCAATTGCATATACTTCTTCGATGGTTGGAAGCAGTTTTGCACCAGCATGAATGTAATCTTCATCGCCAAATCCACTACCCATTCCAGCAGTTGCCTGAACATATAATGTATGTCCGTTCTTTACCAGTTCTGCTACTCCGGCAGGAGTCACAGCCACTCGATTTTCGTTATTTTTAATTTCTTTTGGTACACCGATAATCATCGCTTATTATTTTAATTGATTCTGATGTTTCAAAAGTAACCCATAATGAATTTGAAAAACATGATAAATTGCAAGTAATTTTTTCGCACCCCCCACCAGCTAAAGGGGCATCAAACAAAATAGAACCTTTATCATTATATTCGTTTAAATTTGTAAGTTATTAAGCTGTTAAAATTTCACATCTACCCTTTTTAGAGAATTTTTATTTAAAACTGATAATTGTATATTTGCCGCCTACTGTTAATTTATTCTTAAAATATGCCTATTACATCGGAACGAGGTAATTTGATGCCTGATTCCCCCATCAGGAAATTGGTTCCATTGGCTGATAAAGCCAAGGAAATGGGGCGAAAAGTGTATCATTTAAACATCGGGCAACCAGATCTGCCCACACCTCAAAATGCAATTGATGCCATCCGGAATATCGACCGGAAAATACTGGAGTACTCTCCAAGTGAAGGAATCAAATCATTCCGTGAAAAACTGGCGGCGTACTATCATACGTTTAACATCGAAGTTACTGCTGACGATATAATTATCACTTCAGGAGGATCTGAGGCGGTTACATTTGCCTTTTTGGCTTGTCTCGATCCTGGCGACGAAATTATTGTTCCTGAACCTGCTTATGCGAACTATACTGCATTTGCAATCGTTGCGGGCGCGGTTATCAAATCAATTCCGGCGAAAATCAATGAAGGCTTTGCAATGCCTCCCATGGAAGAATTCGAGAAGCTGATCACTCCCCGTACCAAAGGGATTATGATCTGTAACCCCAATAACCCGACCGGCTATCTGTACACCCGCAGCGAGATGAACCAAATCAGAGACATGGTTAAGAAACATGATCTCTACCTGTTTTCTGACGAAGTTTACCGCGAGTTCTGCTATACAGGCGCTCAGTATATTTCGGCGTTTCACCTCGAAGGCATTGAGCAAAATGTGGTTTTGATCGACTCTGTTTCGAAACGATACAGCGAATGCGGAATCCGAATTGGCGCACTGATTACCAAGAACAAAGCGCTGAAGAAAAACGTGATGAAATTCTGTCAAGCGCGTTTGAGTCCGCCGTTAATCGGGCAAATTGCTGCGGAAGCCTCACTCGAAAACAACAGACAATATTTGCACGACGTGTACGAAGAGTATGTTGAACGCCGGAAATACCTCGTTGACGGGCTGAACCGGATTAATGGCGTTTACTCGCCAATTCCGATGGGTGCGTTTTACACCGTTGCCAGGCTGCCAATCGATGATGCTGATGCATTCTGTGCATGGTTGTTAAGCGATTTCGAATACGAAAACCAAACCATTTTCATGGCGCCGGCCTCTGGATTTTACACAACGCCGGGCTATGGCAAAGATGAAGTTCGTATTGCCTATGTACTGAAAAAAGAGGATTTGGCGATCTCTTTAAAGATTTTGGAGGAAGCGTTAAAAGTTTACCCCGGAAGTAAAGTAAGACAAGACAATGCAATGGCACAGAGCTAAATTGATATCTGAAATAAAATTCAAAGAGACGCCGGATTGTTCCGGCGTTTTTTATTTCCGAAAATTATTAAATTGCGAAAACCAGACCTAAAAACCATTTAAGATGAAAAGAATCCTGAGTATCGATTTCACCCGCGGATTAGTTATGATTTTAATGGTTCTCGACCACGTTCGCGATTTCATGCATATCGACTCAGTCATTCATAATCCGACCGATCTTTCAACAACTACGATTGGTGTCTTCCTGACAAGGATTGTTACCTACATTTGCGCTCCTGTTTTTGTTTTTCTTGCAGGAAGTTCGGCATACCTCTCGTTACAGAACTCATCCGACAAGAAAAAAGCAGCCAAATTTTTATTCAAACGTGGATTGTGGCTGATTTTACTCGAATTCACAATTATCAATTTCGGAATTTGGTTCGATTTCGGTTTTCACCTTTACTTATTTCAGGTAATTGCAGCTATTGGGCTCGGATTTATTGTTCTGAGTTTTCTATTCCGATTCCCCACGAAAATGATTGGAGGCTTGGGGCTGTTAATAATCTTTACCCACAACCTTATATCTCTGATTCCATTGGCAGAAGGTTCGGCTCTAAAATCAATACTGGCTCCGTTGTTTTCGACAACCGCAATTCCGATATTTGATAAAACGACCTTAGTAATTGGCTACCCACCAATTCCGTGGATTGGTATTTTACTTGCAGGATTCGGACTGGGAATGCTTTTCAATAGACCACAAAACGAACGTAAAAGTATTTTCCTGAAGATTGGATTAATTTCCGCCACCTTGTTTTTTGTGCTTCGGTTCTTCAATCTCTACGGTGATCCAACACCTTGGTCCCTTCAAAAAAGTGCCAGTTTTACTGTGCTTTCTTTTATCAATGTTACCAAGTATCCGCCATCGCTTCTCTATTGCTGTGCAACGCTTGGACTGATGTTTGTCCTTCTCTCGTTTGCCGAGCGATTTGAAAATAAACTGACACAGTTTGTTTCTACCTACGGCAAAACGCCCATGTTTTTTTACCTCATTCACTGGTATATTGTCCATCCGCTTTTGTTTGTAATCCTTTTTATTCAGGGCTTTTCGTGGAACGAAATGGATTTCGCCTCCGGAACTTTCGGACGCCCAAAAGGCGTAACGAGCGGCATCGAACTTTGGATGGTTTACCTGATTTGGATTGCCGTTGTGCTGCTTTTGTACTATCCATGCAAAAGGTTTGGCGAATACAAAGCACACCATAAATCGCTTTGGGTAAGGTATATTTAAAGCAAAAAGCACCCCGTTTTTACGAAGTGCTTTTCAAATTTTGAGCGAGAAACGAGACTCGAACTCGCGACCCTAACCTTGGCAAGGTTATGCTCTACCAACTGAGCTATTCTCGCAATATGTATTGAACCAGATTTTTTAAAAAGTACCCGGAGCGGGACTTGAACCCGCACAACCTAATGGTCACAGGATTTTAAGTCCTGCGTGTCTACCGATTCCACCATCCGGGCATCCTTAAAAAGAGCGAGAAACGAGACTCGAACTCGCGACCCTAACCTTGGCAAGGTTATGCTCTACCAACTGAGCTATTCTCGCATTTTGCCGTCCAGAACTTGCATTCAGAACGCTTTTGACGCCATTTTCAACATATCCCGCAATCTGGTGGAAATTGCAGTATTTTCTGGTTTGAACGTACTGTTTAGTGCTTTTGAAAACAGCGATGCAAATATATACGTATTTTTTCTTTCTCCAAATACTGGCTGGAAAGTTTGAACTTTTTTCAGTTCATTATTTTTTGAAAGGCCTGTCCAGACCAGTAATCTTCTTTATTTCATTCAATTTATTCAACGCCTCAAGCGGAGTAAGCTGATTGATATCCAGATTTTTAATTTCATCGCGAATTTGCTTCAAAACCGGATCGTCTAACTGGAAAATACTCATTTGGAAGCCTTCCCGCTTTTCGGCCATGCCTTCCAATGGTTTCGATAAACCTTCCTTTCGATGCGTGTCTTCGAGCTGGCTCAGTATTTCATCGGCACGGCGAACCACCGAAGGTGGCATTCCCGCCATCCGGGCCACATGAATACCGAAGCTGTGATTACTGCCTCCCGGAACAAGCTTTCGAAGGAAAATAACTTTATTGGCCACTTCTTTCACTGTCACATTGAAGTTTTTAACCCGGCCAAACGACTTCTCCATTTCGTTTAGCTCGTGGTAATGTGTAGCAAACATGGTTTTTGCTTTCGCCTTCGGATGCTCATGAATGTACTCAACAATCGACCATGCAATCGAAATTCCGTCGTAAGTCGAGGTTCCGCGACCAAGTTCATCAAGCAGAATTAAACTTCGATCTGAGACATTATTCAATATACTAGCAGCCTCGTTCATTTCAACCATAAACGTTGACTCACCCAGCGAAATATTATCCGAAGCCCCCACCCTTGTGAAAATTTTATCGACATACCCGATTTGTGCCGCCTCTGCCGGAACAAAACTTCCGATTTGTGCCATCAGCACAATTAACGCTGTTTGCCGCAATAGTGCAGACTTACCTGCCATGTTGGGCCCGGTAATGATAATAATCTGCTGATCATCCTGATTCAGAGCCACATCATTCGAAACATATGATTCGCCAGGAGGCAATTGATGCTCGATAACCGGATGCCGTCCGGCTTTGATGACAATATCTTTTGAATCGTTGATTTCAGGACGGCTATATTTATATTCGATTGCAGCCGATGCAAATGACAACAGGCAATCGAGTTGCGCAATTATGGCCGCATCTAACTGAACAGCCTGAATGTACTCGCCCAGAGCAACCACCAATTCGTTAAACAGGCGAACCTCAATGGCAAGAATTTTTTCCTCGGCCCCCAGGATTTTCGATTCGTATTCTTTTAGTTCCTCGGTAATATAGCGTTCGGCACCAACCAGCGTTTGTTTGCGTATCCACTCCGGCGGAACTTTATCCTTATGCGTATTTCGAACTTCAATGTAATAGCCAAACACATTGTTAAACGCTATTTTCAGGCTCGAAATTCCGGTTCGTTCGGCTTCACGTTCCTGCATTTGCGCCAGGTAATCTTTTCCTGAAAAAGCCAACGTACGCAATTCATCCAGTTCGGCATCAACGCCGGATGCAATAACATGCCCTTTATTTACCAGCGTAGGCGGATCGGGATGGATTTCTCGTTCGATACGCGTCTTGATTGACTCACAGGGATTCAGTTGCTCGGCAAACCGTTTTAAACTGTCGTTTTCTGACTGTCCGCAAATTTCTTTAATCGGGGCAATGGCCTGAAGCGCATTTTTCAACTGAAGTACTTCTCTCGGGTTGATTCGCCCAACCGCAACCTTTGAAATCACACGTTCCAAATCGCCCACCTGCCTGATGTGATCTTCGAGGTTCTCTTTCAGACTATCATCGCTTACAAGATACTCAACTACATTCAGCCGATTATTGATGGCAGCAATTTCTTTCAACGGAAGGGCAATCCATCGCTTAAGCAAACGAGCTCCCATCGGCGAAATCGTTTTATCGATCACCTGCACCAGTGTTTTTGCTCCTTCGTTTATCGAAGAAAACAATTCGAGATTCCTGATTGTAAACCGATCGAGCCAAACGTATCTATCCTCCTCAATTCTCGAGAGATTTACAATGTGTTTAAGATGACTATGTTGCGTCAAATCCAGATAATGCAATATTGCTCCTGAAGCAATTATTCCGTAGTTCAACTCCTGAACGCCAAACCCTTTCAACGATTTGGTTTCGAAATGCCGCATCAACCGGTCCCTGGCTGCATCTTCAGTATAAACCCAGTCATCCTGAGAGAACGTATAGAATTTTCCGCCGAAAAGCGCTGTAAAATCAGATCCTTTCCCTTTCTGAAATAAAACTTCTTTAGGCTGAAATGAATTCAGCAACTTGTCTATGTATTCAAATGAACCTTCAGCAGTCAGGAATTCGCCGGTTGAAATATCAAGAAAAGCCACACCAGCCATTTTTTTATCAAAATGAACCGACGCGAGAAAGTTGTTTTCGCGATTCTCCAAAATATTATCGCCAATGGCCACACCCGGAGTTACCAGTTCTGTAATTCCGCGTTTGACTATATTTTTTGTCATTTTCGGATCTTCCAACTGCTCGCAAATTGCCACGCGGGCTCCGGCGCGCACCAATTTAGGCAAATAGGTGTCCAACGCATGGTACGGAAACCCGGCCAACTCTACAAAACTGGCAGAACCATTGGCTCGGCGGGTTAGTGTAATACCCAGAATCCCCGAAGCACGAATGGCATCTTCGCCAAACGTTTCGTAAAAATCACCAACCCTGAACAGCAAAACGGCATCGGGATGTTTCGCCTTAACAGCATAATACTGCTTCATTAAAGGCGTTTCGACATATTTAGCAGAAGTACTCAACGATCAGATTTTTTTTGATTGATTCACAAAGATACATTTTCTCGAAAAGGATGAAAATTCGCAAAGCGTTTGAAAAACCACAGATTTCTGGATTTGTGTTAAAATTCTATTGCAATTCCATTACAATCTTTCAGAAAATAAAATATCTTGTGACGGTGTATCATCCCATAGATTTTTCACCGACCAGAGCAAACATGAGTCAACCAACCACTTCAGATAAAAACACTTTCCAAATTGAAATTCGGGAAGTAAAAACGAAAAACGATCTTCGAAAGTTTATTCATTTACCAGCAAAAATCCACAAAAATCATCCGAATTGGGTGCCGCCAATTTACATGGACGAATGGGAGTTTTTTAGTCCGCAAAAAAATAAGTCGTTCGAATCGTGCGATACCATTCTGTTACTTGCAAGTAAAGGAACTCAGGTGGTTGGAAGAATAATGGGAATTATTCACCGCAAATACAACGAAAAGCACAACGAAAACAATGCCCGATTCGCTTTTTTTGAGACATGGAACGACGAAGAAGTCGCAAATAAACTTATCAGTGCCATTGAAAAATGGGCAGAAAACAAAGGTGCCGCCAGACTTATCGGGCCGCTGGCTTTCTCAGACAAAGATCCGCAGGGGTTTCTTATCGAAGGTTTTGACGAACCAGCGGTGATTGCATCAAACTGTAACTTTCCGTATCAGTCGGAGTTGGTTGAAAAAAACGGCTATTCCAAGGAAGTTGATCTGGTTGTTTATCAGATTAAAGTTCCGAACGAAATTCCTGAGTTTTATAAAAAAATATATGAGCGTGCAGTAAATCAGAATAAAGGGCTGAAGGTTCTCGAATTTACATCAAGAACCAAGGTAAAGCCATACATTCATCCGGTACTAAATTTACTCAACAGCACGTTTACCGACATATTTGGCTTTATTCCGTTTACCGAAGCCGAAATGGACGATTTTGCCAACCGCTATCTGTTCCTCATCAATCCTCGCTTTATTAAGATTGTGGCGAACGAACAGGAAAAAGTAGTGGCATTCATCGTTGGGATGTCGCATATTGGCGAAGGAATTCAAAAATCCGGAGGCTATTTATTGCCGTTTGGCATCTTCAAAATTTTTGCTGCGGCCCGAAAATCGAAACAGCTTAATTTATTGCTCGGCGGAATTGACCCGGCATACAGGGGGAAAGGCCTGGATGTGATGATGGGTGTAAAAATGATCGAGTCGGCACACAATCAGGGTAAAACCGT
>DAOPZV010000027.1:13537-28433 GCA_035353575.1 Prolixibacteraceae bacterium
AATTGCTGAATGGCTAAAACAATTTGACCATTTGATAATTTACCACGCCACTCGAAACTTGCAGCCCGAGTCGTTTTTCTGACTTCGAACTTTAGGCACTTCGAACTTTAGGCACTTCATCTTTTAATTGTTAATTTTGCCAATCATTTAATTTCGAAACAGGAAACAAAACGTGGCAGATATTATTCAATTACTTCCAGATTCGGTTGCCAATCAGATTGCAGCGGGCGAGGTTATTCAGCGACCGGCCTCGGTAGTGAAAGAACTGGTCGAAAATGCGATTGACGCCGGAGCTACTCAAATCAAAGTTATTATTAAAGATGCTGGCCGAACGCTGATCCAGATCATCGACAACGGATGCGGCATGTCTGACACCGATGCACGCATGTCGTTCGAGCGTCATGCAACTTCAAAAATCCGCTCGGCCAACGATATTTTTGCCATTCGCACGATGGGTTTCCGGGGCGAAGCGCTTGCATCCATTGCCGCTATTGCCGACGTGGAACTTCGAACCAGGGAGCACGATAAAGAGTTGGGAACCTTCATACACATTTCGGGGTCGGAAATGATAAAACAGGAAGCCGTTAGCTGCGACGCCGGAACCAATTTTCAAATAAAAAATCTGTTTTTCAATGTTCCTGCCAGGCGAAAATTTCTGAAGTCGAATCCGGCTGAGCTAAAGCACATCATTAACGAAATACAGCGAATCACCCTTGCCAATCCAGAAATTTCACTTTCGCTGCACCACAACGGATCCGTGATTTACGATCTCACCGGGTCAAACAAAAGAGTGCGGATCGTTTCGATTTTCGGAAAGCAAATCAATCAAAATCTGGTACCAATCGACACGGAAACAACGCTGGCGAAAATCTCCGGATTTGTTGGTCAGCCAAAATATTCGCGAAAAACATTCGGCGAACAGTTCTTTTTCGTGAACAAGCGATTCATGAAACATCCGTTTTTTCATAAAGCCATTATGCAGGCGTATGAAAAGATTTTGCCACCCGATTCCGTTCCATCCTATTTCATTTATTTCGACCTGAACCCGGCAGATATTGATGTCAATATTCACCCAACCAAAACCGAAATTAAATTTGAGAATGAATCGGCGATCTGGCAAATTCTGCAGGCCTCTGTTCGCGAGGCGCTGGGAAAATTCAATGTTGTTCCTTCCATTGATTTTGATCAGGCCGGAAGCATTGACATCCCGATGCCCCTGCATCATTTCGACGATATAACTATTCCTGAAATAAAAGTTGATCCAACATACAATCCGTTTGAAACGAAATCTTCAGCAAAAAATTACGGTGGCAATTCAGGCGGTTTTACATCTACTCCGACTGAAAAAACGAATCTGACTAACTGGCAGTCGTTGTATAAAGGACTTGAAAGCGATTTTGAAGCTAAAACGGAGCCAATGCAGGATATTCAACCTGTTCAGGTAAAAATGGATGAACAGCAAAACACCCGCACCTCTATTCAGTTTAAAAACAAATATATTCTGACACCCGTTAAATCCGGGCTGATGGTTATTGACCAGAAACGCGCTCACGAAAGGATTTTGTACGAGCGCCTGATTCAGGTATTGGAAAATCAGGAGATTGCCAGCCAGCAACAGCTGTTTCCCGAAACGTTTGAGCTGAATGCTGCCGATGCAACTTTGCTGACAAGCATCCTTCCGGATTTGCGCGCTTTGGGATTTGACATTCGTGAGTTCGGTAAAAATTCATTCATCATAAACGGGACACCGGGGGTGCTGAACACATCTACCCCGGTAGAAATTATTGAATATTTGCTCGAAGAATATAAAAATTCGCCGGTCAACCTTCAGGAGAAGGCGCGCGAAACAGTTGCCGCATCGTTGGCTCAGGCATCGGCAATTCCCTATGGACAGGCTTTAAAAGCAAATGAAATCAGCGAATTGATCGACAATCTTTTTGCATGTCAAACACCCAACTTTTCGCCAAAAGGGAAAAAAGTGCTTTCAATAATGCCGCTCGACGATTTTGAAAAAATATTGAAATGACAAATTGGCTGACTAAACTTTTAATACCAGAAATTGATTACATTGGCAAGTCAAGTTTTAAGTTAAAAGCCGAAAGCCAAAAGTTGGTGTGATTCTTGAAGATCATGCCAAAATTATTAGAAACAAAAACAGAAAAACATGAATAATTTTAGACCGAGCATACAAGCTGTTCCGCCGGTAGTGAAGAACCTGATTATCATTAACACACTTATGCTGTTAGCGACATTTGTTCTTCAGGCCAGAGGAATTGATCTCGCCCGAATATTGGGGTTACACTATATCGAATCGCCCGAATTTAAACCATATCAGCTTGTAACCCACATGTTCATGCACGGCGGGTTAATGCACCTTGTGTTTAACATGTTCGCTTTGTGGATGTTTGGGCGAGTTTTGGAGAGTGTTTGGGGCCCCAAGCGATTCTTCATTTATTATTTCGTAACCGGACTTGGAGCCGCTGCGCTGCACTCGTTTGTGAACTACATGGAATTTCATTACCTGGCCGGAAAAATGGATCCTGAGGTTGTTCGCATGGTTATGTCGCAAGGAACCGAAATCTTTAATCAAGGCCAGAACTTCTCAGACCCGGCTGCCGGGAAATTAAACTTGTTACTGAATACTCCAACCGTTGGTGCTTCCGGAGCTGTATTCGGTATTTTACTTGGCTTTGGTATGCTCTTCCCCAATACTGAACTAATGCTTTTGTTTCCTCCAATACCAATTAAAGCGAAATACTTTGTAATTGGCTATGGTGCTATTGAGCTATTTAGCGGCATTGCAAATCCGGGAGACAACGTTGCTCACTTTGCCCACCTGGGAGGTATGCTGTTTGGATTTTTCATGATTAGGTACTGGAATAAAAATACCAGGCACTTTTATTAACTGGAAGATTGAATCCAAATTTTAACTTTTAACTTGGCGAATGACCATTTGGGACGAAATAAAAGAATCATTTAAAGAAGGATCGGCCTTAACCAGGCTGATCTACATCAATCTTGGAATTTTTCTGGTAATCCGCCTGTTAAATGTTTTCTTTTTCCTTTCCGAAAAGCAATTTACTTTGCTCGACTGGCTTTCACTTCCGGCTGATTTCGAAACGCTGGCAAGCCGTCCGTGGACACTGGTCACCTACATGTTCCTTCATTTCGATTTTCTTCATATACTATTTAATTTGCTTTGGCTGTTTTGGATGGGACAGATTTTCATGCAGTATTTCGATCAGCAGAAGCTTGTGGTTATTTATCTTTTAGGTGGTATTATTGGCGGACTGGTTTATATCGCCGGATTCAATTATTTTCCTGTTTTTCAGGAAGTTGTTACCGACTCCCGACTTTTGGGAGCTTCAGCTTCGATTATAGCCATCGTGTTGGTTCTGGCGGTTTATGCACCAAATCATCCGGTTAATATCGTATTGGTTGGCGAGGTGAAAATGAAATTTATAGCACTTATTTCTGTTTTACTTTACATCATCGGAATTTCCTCGACAAACGCAGGAGGAAACCTGGCCCACCTTGGCGGCGCATTTGCCGGAATAATTTACGCTTTACAGTTACGCCATAATTCAAAAACAGGAAAAGAAAGCAAAGGTATTTTTTCAAGCCTAAATATTTTAAAATCAAAACCTAAGGTAAAGGTAAGCTATAAACGGCCCGCGAACGAAATCGAATATAACCGCGAAAAAAACCTGGAGAAAGAACACATGAATCAGATACTTGAAAAAATCAGCAAATCGGGTTACGATTCTCTATCGAAAGAAGAAAAGGAATTCCTGTTCAAAATGGGCAAATAAAATTCAATTTAACGCTTCGAAATTTTCTTGTCCGAATGTTTTACGGCCTCACTGATGCTTGCATTTAGCTCAAAACCAACAAGAAGAATCATCGACATGATGTACATCAGCAACAAGATGACCAACAGTGTACCAATTGATCCGTACAACTTGTTGTATTGCCCAAAGTGGTTGATGTAATAAGAAAAACCTGAGAATGTTGCAATGCTTAGTACGGTTGACAATGTACCGCCGGCAGAAATGAACCGCCATTTGGTTCGCTTAGCCGGGGCCAGCCAATATAGGAACGAATTGGCAATGAAAATCAGGAGCAGGATCACAATCCACTTACCAAACGTAAGCATATAAACGGTAAAATGATCTTTCAATATATCTCTAAAAACCAAATAGTTGATAAACGATTGCCCATATGTAATCAACGCAATTGTAATGGTCAGCAATACCGACATGATCGCCAGTAGCAATACGGCAATCACCCGCTGGCCCAACCAGGTGCGGCGCTCAAAACTGTGCAATGAAGCATCAAAGGCTGTCATAATCGAAGCAAATCCATTAGTCGAGAAAATAAGCGCCATAAAAAAACCGAGTGAGAGCAAACCTCCACGCTGGCGGGTAAGTATATCCTTCACCGTTTCCTCGATGGCTTTAAAAGCATTCTCCGGAACAAAATCGCGAATAAGCAAAAACAGCTCATCCTGGAAATTAGCGATTGGAATGTATGGAATTAGTGTAAATAAAAAAATGATTGCCGGGAAAAGCGCGACAAAGAAACTAAATGCAATAGCCGATGCGCGTGTTGTAATGGCACCGTCAACAATACTTTTCCAAAAAAAGACAGTAACGTCGTAAACAGGCATTCCGTCGAGCCCAGGGAAAGTGACCTGCTTTGCCCTGCGAATCACATTTTCCCAGAAAGAAATTAACTTCCGAGAGATTTTTTCAGGCATCAGCCTTGCTTTTCAATTCGTAATTGATGAATATAAGAATTTCCATTTTTACTTTTCAGCAAAAAATAAACCCGAAAAGTTCCGGTTGCAGCGGTGAGGCTTCCAATGGCGTAGCGGGCATCATCTTTTCCTCCCTGATGAATGATACTAAACTGTTTTGGTTTGTTCGATTTAAAAAATTCTGCAACAATCTGTTGTGCCTGCGATTTACTATATACATCGTCGTGTGTACCAACAACCAATTCGACATTATCGTTAAAAAATGCTGCCAGACCACCGTCGTTGCCGTTCTGAATACTTGTTACAATTTCGTCGGGTACCTGCGCAAACGCTACGCTTACAAACGCCAATAGCCCGAATAGAACAGAGACCAGCTTCAATCTAATTTTTTTCATTGTAAATAATTTCTGCGTTAATTGTTTCAGCATGAATCATTACCAAAAACCGTGCAATTTTTTTATTTAAACAAATACCTTTGTAAAGGTAGCAAATTTAGCTAAGCTGAAAAATCTATCTGTGGCCGATGAATAAAGGAAGAGCAAAATAGCCGGCACTCAAGAAAAATATCAACACAACCGATAAAATATACAACATGAAAATCTGCCTTCTTGTAATTGGTAAAACAGATGAAGCCTATTTGCAGAAAGGAATTGAACTTTTTCACAAGCGGATTCCACACTATATTCCGTTCGAATTGAAAATTATTCCAGACGTGAAAAACGCAAAAAATCTAAGCGAAGATCAGCAAAAAGAAAAAGAAGGCGAGCTAATTTTACAGCAGATAGTTGGTTCCGACGAGCTTTTTCTGCTTGACGAGAATGGCGAAGAATTCACTTCAATAAAATTTGCACGTTTTTTGGAGAAAAAAATGGTTGCCGGATTAAAGCGATTGGTTTTTGTAATTGGCGGGCCGTATGGTTTTTCAGCATCGGTTTACAGCAAAGCCATTGGGAAAGTCAGTCTTTCGAAAATGACATTTTCGCACCAGATGGTGCGGTTGATTTTTCTGGAACAACTTTACCGGGCAATGACAATTTTAAAGGGCGAACCTTATCACCACGAATAAACCGCGCAACCACAGAATGAGGATTTTTAAAAATTATATACTACTTATTTCGGCCATTCTCCTGATGTTGCTGGCAGCAGTTTGGGAAAACCAAATGCTAAACGAAAAACCGGAAATAAAAGTGATCCGGAATTTCCAGGCAACCCTGCTTGACCAGGAGACAAAGTTGACCAACTACCTTACAAAGGCTGAAGTAAAAATTACCGAAAGCCTGAAACCGGAAAATTATTCATCAACATTTTCCGATCTGAATCATTTGTTCGACGACGAAGGCTTTGGGTTTATCATTTACAAGAAAATGAAAATGATTTACTGGTCCGACAACCAGTTTGCATTTCATAACATCCTGAACAAGGTTTCGGTCGACAGCAAGCTGATTACGCTTCCCAACGGCATTTTTCTTGCAAAAACAAGAATTATTGGCAGTTACCGGATTATTGGGCTGATTCACATTAAGCACAACTATTCGTACGAAAACCAGTACCTCGAAAACACCTTTGTCAGGCCATTCAAGTTACCTTCCGGATATAAAATCAGCATTGCGAGAAACTCCAATGCCATCGAAATTCACGATCAGAAAGGTCAATATCTTTTCACTATTTTGCCATCAAACGAAGAAGCCTATGCCGAAAAAGAGCTATACGTTCCGGCAGTAATGTACTGGCTGTCTTTTATTTTCATTCTATCATTCGTATTTCAAAAGACCGAAAAATACAAAGGCAAATATTTCGCTGTTAAAATGGTTGGATTAGCGATTTCGCTGTCAGCGATTTACTTTCTTCGCGTAACATTAAAAATTCCGGAGACGTTCAATCACATCGGGGTATTCGGGCCCAAATACTATGCATATTCCGATTCAGTGCCTTCACTAGGCGACTTCTTCCTATTGTGCATTTTATTCTTTTACTGGAGCTTATTTTTCGCAAGAGAATTTTCGCCTAACCAGTTTGTACGGCAAAAGTTCGTCGTACCATTGTTCGGGCTCATTGTAGTACTATACCAGATTGTCAGCGTTCTGATAAACAATCTGATAAGCGACAGCAATATCAACTACAAACTGAACCGGATTACCGACATTGACCAATACAGTATTACAGGATATTTGATAATTGCAATGCTCTTGTTTTCTGTGTTTCTGATTCACCTAAGAGTGATTCAGAGAACCGAATACCTCAACCGGAAAAGCTATTTCCTGAATTTGAACAGTGCTTTATTTGTAATTTCTCTAGCACTTTCGGCAATTTGGCCCTCAGGAGTTTCGTTCATGCTCGCATTATTCTTCGCAGTAAACATTCTGCAAAGCGTAATCAAAAAAATGCATATCAGCCTTTACTCGCTGTCGTATTCCATTCTTTTCATTTCACTTTTCTCAATCGCATCGCTGCTTGTTGTTTACAACACCGTAAAACAGCGCGATCTGGAATTTCAGAAGTTAAGGGCAACAACACTTAGTACCGAGCAAGACCCGGTGGCCGAAGTTTTATTAGCCAGAATGCAAACAAAATTCGACGCCGACACCATTATTTCAACGCTCTTGAATCCACCTTATGAGAAACTTGAAAGCTACCTGACCCGATCCTATTTTAGCGGATATTTCAGGAAATACGATATCCGGTTCTGGTTTTGCCAACCCAAAGACAGTATTCTGAACGAAGACGCAAACAAGTGGGAATCGTGCTATCCGTTCTTCGATGAAATGATTGAACGTTCGGGCAACAGAATACTGAACAGCAAATTCAATTTCATGAACAATTTTAACGGCCGCATTTCGTACCTGGGGAAACTGCCATTCTACTCTCCCCAGACTCAGAAAGAAACCTCAATATATATCGAAATCAATTCAAAAGCCATTTCTGAAGGGATCGGATTTCCGGAGCTGTTAATGGACCGTTCGCTGGTAAAACCATTCCGATATAAATACCTTTCGTATGCCAAGTATTACGACGACGAACTGGTTTCGCTAACCGGCGAGTACCCTTATAAATATTACCTGAATTCATACAAACTTACAACCAGGCAGAATGAATTTCAGATGCTTCGATGGGACGGCTACGACCATCTGGTTTACAACATCGACGGGAAAAACCAGATTATTGTAAGCAACCGTTCGCTGAGGCTGAGCGATTACCTCATTTCGTTTCCCTATATTTTTGTGTTTTACTTTGTTTTCATTTTGGCAGTAATTCTGATCCGAAATTCAGGGTTCCGAAACGCAGTAATTGTCAACGATCTTCGGTTTAAAATACAGGGTTCGATCATCTCGGTTGTGCTAATATCACACCTTTTCGTGGCCACCGGAACCATCTACTACAACATCAGGGAATACCGTTCGCGGCACCAGGTCGATCTTCAGGAAAAAATAAAATCGATTTCAGAAGAAATTAAAAGCCGCCTGTTCAATGTAAATTCCATTAATCCCGAATTGCAGCAGTGGCTTTATTCTGAACTGAACAAGCTTTCAAATATCTTCAGAACTGACATCAATATTTACGACACTTCCGGAGAATTAATTGCGACCTCGAGACCCGAGATTTTCGACAAAGGAATCACGTCAAACCGAATTAATTCAACCGCCTTTCTGGAATTGTCTGAACGGTTTCGCCTGCAATATTTCCTTCCCGAAAAGATCGGAACACTCTCCTATCTTTCGGCATACGAACCAATTATAAATACCAATAACGAATACCTTGGCTACCTCAACCTTCCGTATTTCACCAGGGAAGACGACCTGAAACAAGGCATCTCAACCTTCATTGTTGCATTCATCAATTTTTACCTGTTCCTTTTCCTGGCCAGCGTTATCATCGCCGTATTTCTCTCGAACAAAATTACGCAGCCGCTCAGCCTCATTCGCGAGAAGCTCAAGAGTATTGAGCTTGGCAAGAAAAATGAACATATTAATTACCGGGCAGAAGACGAAATTGGCGCATTGGTGAAAGAATACAACCATAAGGTTGACGACCTGATGGAGAGCGCAGAGCTGCTGGGCCGATCAGAACGTGAATCGGCCTGGCGCGAAATGGCGAAGCAAATTGCGCACGAGATAAAAAATCCGTTAACGCCAATGAAGCTGAATATTCAATATCTGCAAAAGGCCAAAGAGGAAGGGAAAGAACAATATGACGACTTTTTTAATCGCGTCACTAAAAACCTGATTGAACAAATTGATACACTCTCGGGTATTGCCACCGAGTTTTCAAATTTCGCGCAAATACCAAAAGTTCACAACGAAATTTTTAATCTGATAGAGGTAGTTCAAAATGTATGTGCACTATTCGAACCAAGCGAAAACCTGTCGATATCGCTCGATTTAAATCACAAAAGCGAGGTTAGAGTATTCATCGACAAAGAACAATTTTCTCGTGCCTTGCTAAACCTAGTAAAAAACGGGACTCAGGCAATCCCTGCCGACCAGAAAGGCGAAATAAAAATATCTGTTTTGACAATAGGTAACTCGGCCATTATCGAAATCAGCGACAATGGCATGGGCATTAGCGAAAAAGCCCAGGAAAACCTTTTCCAGCCTAATTTCACAACAAAAACAAGCGGAATGGGTCTCGGATTATCAATTGTAAAAGGCATCATCGATAACTTTGGCGGGAAAATCTGGTACACTACCAAAATCAACTATGGAACAACTTTCTTTGTTGAAATACCATTATACCTTCAAGATGGTAAAAAAGAATAAAGTCTGCAATCAATTAATAATAAGATATGGAATACAGAAAATTGGGCCAATCAGACCTTGAAGTTTCAGTAGTAACATTTGGCGCATGGGCTGCCGGTGGCTGGATGTGGGGCGGAACTGAGCGCACTGAAGCGGTAAAAGCCATTCGGGCAGGATTTGATTTTGGAGTTACCTCCATTGACACTGCGCCAGTTTACGGGCAGGGATTAAGCGAGGAAATTGTTGGCGAAGCCATTAAAGGAATGCCGCGTGATAAAGTTCAGATTCTGACTAAATATGGACTGAGTTGGTCGGATACTAAGGGAGCTTTTTTCTTTCACAGCACAAACAACGAGGGGAAACCACTTGAGATATACCGTTATGCGGGCAAAGCAGCAGTAAAAAAAGAATGTGAAGCCAGCTTGAAACGTTTGGGAACCGACTATATAGACCTTCTGCAAATTCATTGGGCCGACCCAACCACACCCGTTCAGGAAACAATGGAAGCTGTTTCTGAACTAATCCAGGAAGGGAAAGTACGGTATGCCGGGGTTTGCAATTACGATCTGGCGCTGATGAAAGAAGCGGCAAACTACATCAATCTCGTTTCCGACCAGGTTCCGTACAGCATGGTAAAACGTGACATTGAAGATGATCTGGTTCCGTACCTGATCGAAAAAAAACAGTCGGTTCTCGCATATAGCCCGCTACAACGAGGTTTGCTGGCCGGAAAGATTAAACCGGGGCATCAGTTCTCTGATGGCGACACCCGCGCTGACCTCCCTTATTACTCCAATAAAAACATCCTTCGGACAAACACATTTCTGGATAAACTGAAGCCACTTGCGGCCGCGAAAAATGCAACCCTTGGACAATTGGTTATTCGCTGGACTGTTGACCAGCCGGGAATTACCATCGCCCTTGTTGGCGCCCGAAATGCAGCACAAGCATTGGAAAATGCAAAGGCTGCACAAATTTCATTAAACAAGGACGAGATTGAATTTATTAATGCTGAACTGGCCAAACTAAAGCTAGAGCTTTAACCTGAAATGCAAAAACTAAAAATAACGATTTTAAGTGAAAATATTGCCGGTAGATGGTGCCGTGCCGAACATGGTCTTTCGTTCCTTGTGGAAGCTGATAGAAAGATATTGTTCGACACAGGCTCGTCACCCGATCTAATCGAGTACAATTCACGAATTCTGGGGATCAACCTTTCAGAAATCGAAACGATTGTTCTTAGTCATGGACATGATGACCATTCCGGAGGATTATTTCTTTTTAATGGACAGCAAATTATATGTCACCCCGATTCGCTCATTCCCCGTTACCGAAAATCTAATTCAACACCTCTCGGAATCAAATGGAGCGAGGATGAAATCCGTTCTAAATTCCAGCTTCAGCTGAGCGTTCTGCCCTTAAAAATTTCGAACCAGATATATTTCCTGGGCGAAATTCCGCGAGTTACCAACTTCGAAAGCAAATCCACTGCCTTCAGAAAAAAGGATGGATCGAACGACTTTGTGATGGACGATTCGGGTCTGGCTGTGGTCACCGACAAAGGATTAGTTGTGATTTCGGGATGTGCACATTCGGGCATCTGCAACATGGTTCTGCATGCAAAAAGTATTACCGGAATTGATATGGTACACGCTGTAATTGGCGGTTTACACCTGCAAAACGACGATGAAATAACCCGGAAAACAATCGAATGGCTGAAGTCGGAAAAAGTAGAGCAGGTTATTCCTGGTCATTGTACCGGATTTGCAGCTCAGGCTTCAATTTTCAGGAGCTACAACTTTGCCCAGGTTAAAACCGGGAACGTGATTGAAATGGGTTAATCTGGCAAAAACTTTAGCCTTGCAATTCTTGTTTTAACGGGTATATTTGTGAGAAGCAACTTAAATCAATTCAAATGAAGACTCTAACTTTACAAAATGCAGCCAAATACCAGATTACTCAAACCTTTTTAATTTTGGTTGCAACAATGGCTTTGCCGCTAATGATCCATCTTTTGCCAAACATGAATGGGAATCTGGCCGGAGCCGTTTTATTGCCAATTTTCTGGGCACCGATGTTCGCAGCATTTTTCTTCAAACGACACGTTTCTATTTTGGCGGGCATTTTTGCACCATTATTCAATTTCCTGATTCTGAACCGCCCCGCTCCTGAAATGGTTGTGATGCTTAGCTTCGAAATCATGTTATTTTCACTAATTGTCAGTTGGCTGAAAAACCAAAAGTTAATCGGATATATTGCCGCTCCCTTGGCCTACATTGCTGCTTCGCTAACAGTTGTTCTTGGGATGAGCCTGTTCGTTAACCATCTCTCGGTTGAAGGCTGGATAAATTCAACACTCATTGCTTTTCCCGGCATTTTGTTGCTGACTGCCGCGAATTTGCTGCTTATTCGTTTCCGAAAATAGTTTGACAAAATAATTAAACGCAGGGATCCCGAAAAACGAAACCCTGCGTTTAATGTTTTATTTCACGTTAAAAAATGACGCCTCTAGCTTTTTCTGAAATATCAGCCCGTTTGCGTTCAATGAATTTGCCCGAAACCGATCTGGTTATTGGCATCGGAACAGGAGGAATAGTTCCGGCCAGTATAGTAGCATTTCATTTAGGCTGCGAACTTCATATCATTACACTAAATTATCGCGACGAAACCAACACTCCGCGATACGAAAACCCTGTACTTATCAATATGCCTGAATTGCCCTCGCTCGATGGAAAACGAATTCTGCTGGTTGATGATGTATCCGTTTCAGGAAAAACCCTAAACGAAGCGCTAATCCATTTCAAAGGGTTGAACATTAAAACGCTAACTATGAAAGGGAAAGCCGATTATGTGCTTTTCCCCGAAATAAAGGACTGCGTAAAATGGCCGTGGAAGTAAACTTTGCCGCAACTCGCCGGCAAATTCGTTCAACATGTCGAAAATTGACGGTTACAAAGGGCACTTTCTATAAATTTGTACTCATCGTTTAGAAAACAAAAAAATATTAAAAACTAAAGGAAATGCAATCACACGAAATTGACTACAAAATTATGGGCACCGACGTTCAATTGGTTGAAGTTGAACTTGATCCGGGAGAAACAGTTATTGCTGAAGCGGGTGCGATGTTGTATATGGAGGATGGAATTAGTTTCGATACAAAAATGGGCGATGGTTCAAATCCGCGAGCCGGTTTCTTTGATAAAGTTCTTGCAGCGGGGTCGCGCCTGATTACCGGAGAATCGCTTTTTATTACGCATTTTACCAATCAGGGATGGGGCAAAAAGCACGTGGCTTTTTCGGCACCATATCCCGGAACGATTGTTCCGATTAATTTAATCAATCACCGTGGAAGTTTGATTGTACAAAAAGACGCCTTTTTGTGTGCTGCACTGGGTACAAAGATTTCAATGCGTTTCAACCGGAAATTGGGATCTGGGTTCTTCGGCGGCGAAGGCTTTGTTCTTCAGCAGCTTCAGGGCGACGGGAAAGCTTTTATTCATGCCGGCGGAACAGTTATTGAACGCCAGCTAAACAACGAAGTTTTGCGCGTTGACACCGGTTGTGTTGTCGGTTTCGAAGAGACAATTGATTTTGACATTCAGCAAGCCGGCGGACTACGATCGATGGTGTTTGGAGGTGAAGGCTTATTCCTGGCCACCCTGCGCGGAACCGGCAAAGTGTGGTTACAATCGATGCCTATTCGGAAACTTGTTGCCCAGCTGAGCACTTTTGGTCCAAATAGCCGCAAGGAAGCCAGTGGCGGTTTACTCAACAGCATTTTTGAATAAGCATGTCTATTACTAAAAAAATTATAGCCCGGAACTTCTCAGCTTCGGGCTACTTTATTTTATTCAATTTTAAGAGCTACAATTTATAGAATTCTTCCCAGCCTTTGCGAGGTGGTTCGCCAACCAATAATGAATTGGCAGCTTTATTGTTGGTAATCTGCTTTTTCTCACGATCAAACAAAATCTTCGTATTCAGGCGCTGAGCAATTACTCCAAGGTTGAAAACCTGACTCAAAGGTCCGGCGATCTCGAAAGGCGAGCGAGTTTTTTCTTCACCCTTAACCGCCTTCAAAAAGTTGGCATAGTGGTTCGACGGACTTTGCGGCACTTCAGGCAACTTCGATTCCATTTCTTTTGCTTTATCCGACGGAATAATTGAAAGAGTACTCCCGTGAGAACCACCTTTAAATGTCAGTTCCTTGCTATAAATTTCCTTACCTGGGTTAAGTTTGGCAGGCTGAACTTTTCCAACACTGGTTGGCGGAATATTTGGATCGAGCTCGGTAGTTCCAAAACCTTCAGGAACCTGCGGAATATTATTCACACCATCGTACCAGGTGATATCGCAGGCAGGCATATTCCCTCGCTTCGGAAATCTAAACAGAATTGTTGACGACATCGGAAAGAAAAACGAGTTATGACCTTCAAGTTTAAGTGCGTTCACTTCTGTTGGTAACCCGAGGTTCAGAAACTGATGGGCAGTATCGATGATATGAGCGCCCCAATCGCCCAATGCTCCCATACCAAAATCGTACCAGCAACGCCATTGTCCGTTGATGTAGTCGTGGTTATAATCGTGCAGTTTTACATCCGAGTGCCAGGTATCCCAGTCTAAAGTAGCCGGAATTGGTTCTGCTGCGGGATATTTGGTAATCTTCGTATCCCAGCCGTGCCAGCGGCGGGCCGAGTTCATGTGAGCAGTAATCGCAGTTACATCTTTAATGATTCCGGCTTCAGTCCACGCTTTAAACTGAAAATAGTTGGCTTCCGAATGCCCCTGGTTTCCCATCTGGGTAACCACATTGTACTTTTTGGCGGCATTCATCATCAGTTGTACTTCGTTGAATGTGCGACCCATTGGTTTTTCAACATATACAGCTTTTCCGAGCGACATGGCTAACATGGCAATCGGAAAATGCGAATGATCGGGAACGCCGACAAGAACGGCATCAATTTGATTGGCCATTTTGTCAAACATTTTCCTGAAATCCTGAAACCGCGGAACATCAGGAAACTTTTCGAGAACTTTCTGCGTTTGGGCAGCGCCCATATCGGTGTCACAAAGGGCAACAATGTTGCATAGCCCGGTGTTGTACAACGAGAAAACATCCGATCCGCCCTGATTGCCGATTCCAACGCAGGCCAGGTTGACACGTTCGTTAGCACCGGCTAATCCGGCAGCTGGCGAATAATTCCCGGATACAACTTTTGTTAGTATAGGCGGGAACACCATTAGTGAGGATAAGGCTGCAGCCTGCTTCAGGAACAAGCGCCTCGAGGCTTCGTTTTGTTTGGTCATAGATGTGATATTAGTTGGTTTTAAATCTTTTCGCTGCCGAAAGGTACAAATTGTAATTTGTGTTTTGAAAACGATTGCACAAAAATTAAGGGACTTT
>DAOPZV010000028.1:0-28431 GCA_035353575.1 Prolixibacteraceae bacterium
GCTGTTTTGTTGCACGATAAATTATGGTTGGGAGGTATGTATCGCAATGGAGACGCGCTTGGTGGTATGGTAAAATTTGATATTACCAATCAGCTCAGTTTAGGATATTCATACGATTATACCTTATCGGAACTGAGGCCGTTTAGCCAAGGAACGCATGAAGTGTATATTAGTTACGATTTTATGCACAGAAATAGAAAGACATTATCACCACGTTACTTTTAGAAATATCCCATACTATGAAATATCTTTACAGCAAGACCGTATTATTAGTAATCTTATTTAATGCTTTCGTCTTGATGCCTGGCATTACAGAAGCTCAGTCAATTAAAGAAAAGAAAGCTGATAAGTATTACGAAAGCTTTGCATATAGTAAAGCCGTTGAAGTCTATCAGGATTTGTTCGCTTCAGACAATGCCAATCCGAAGTATATACAACGCATAGCCTATTGTTACAACAAAATGTTGAAGTACAGACAGGCTTTGATTTTCTATTCAAGGTTGGTGCAGTTGGATATTGCTCAACCGACAGATTATTATGAGTATGCACAATTGCTTCATACCGATGGGAGAGATGCGGAAGCGAAGTTATGGTTGGAAAAGTATATGATAAAATCGCCGGGAGACCAAAGAGCGATAAAGCAACTCGATAATATCAACAGGGGAGGTTACAGAACCTCGATTGACAATGTGACCGTTAAGAATTTGCCTGGAAACACCCGGTTTACTGATATGTGCGCCACATATTTTAAAGACCAGCTGGTTTATTCGTCAGCGAAAGACAGTTTTTCTATGGTAAAAAATGTTTACGATTGGGATAATCAGCCATTCCTCGATATGTACGTTACAAAACCAGGCGCTGGTCCTGCCGAAAAAGACAGTCGTTCAATGTTTGCATCGGTAAATACCAGATTTCATGAGGGAGCTGCAAGCTTCACTTCGGACTGGAATACGATGTATTTTACCCGAAACAATTATTTGAATGGCAGGCTAATGACTACGCCGGACGGAACAAACAACCTGAAAGTTTTTGTTGCTGACTTTAATGGCAAGGAATGGAAAAACCTGAGAAGTCTGCCGTTTAACAGTGAAAAATATTCAGTTGGGCATCCAGCGTTATCTCCAGATAATAAAACACTGTATTTTATTTCTGATATGCCAGGCGGATTCGGCCAGACTGATATTTATAAATGCGAATGGAACAATGGCTCATGGGGAAATCCTGTTAATCTGGGTGAGACAATCAATACAAGCGGAAAGGAAATGTTCCCTTATGTTGATAAGGAAGGCATCCTTTATTTCTCATCAGACGGACATCCCGGTCAAGGCGGCTTAGATGTTTTTGCTGCAAAAGAAGAAAAACCCGGAGTTTATAAGGTTGTGAATGTAGTTGCCCCGATTAATTCGGCATTCGACGATTTTGGACTTGTTATCAATAACGATTCGCTCACCGGATATTTTACTTCTAACAGAACTGGAGGAAAAGGTCAGGACGATATTTACTCATATGTAATCAATAAAATCGATTTGAGAGTATTGGTTTATGATGACTTAACCAAACAAATCTTGCCCGGATCGAAAGTTGCATTGAAGTCGGAAGGAAACGTTATCGATACGCAGATGGCGGATAAAAACGGTGCTGTAATGTTCAGCGTAAAACCAAGATCAAAGTATCAGCTACTTGCAGAAAACACAATTTATTCTCCACAGACAAAAGATATTCAGGTTAAGGGTTCGTTGTTCGACTTTGTTCAGCATGAAGATATTTACCTGAAACAAGCTGCTCCTTACCTGACGATAGAGGTTATCGACAAAGAATCTGGTTTAATTATTCCGCATGCTTTGGTTGATATTACAAAGGGAAAGTATAACGAGTCGGAGTTGGAAGACAACAACGGAATCATAAAGATGAAGTTAGCGGAGAACACCGATTATGCATTCAACGCAACTGCTGAAGAATATTTCGACAAAACGGCTGAGTTTACTTCAAAAGGAAAACCTGCCGGAGAGTACACGCTTACCATCGAGATGGAGAAACTATCAACAGGAAAGCAGTTTGTTCTTGAAGATTTATTCTACGATTTGAACAAATACAACATCAGGCCTGATGCTGCCATCGTATTGGATAAATTAGCGAAGATATTGAAGGATAATCCTTCAGTTCGAATCGAGATTGGATCACACACCGATAGTCGTGCAACTGCAGAGTACAACCTGAAGTTGTCGCAGAACCGGTCTGAATCTGTTGTTGCTTACCTGATTAGTAAAGGTATTGATAAGAGTAGGCTGGTTGCCAAAGGATATGGCGAATCTCAGCTGGTTAACAAGTGTGCCGACGGTGTTCCGTGTACCGAAGAGGAACATCAGGCTAACCGACGAACTGTTATCGAGATCCTGAACCCAGAAATTCGTAGAGTTAAACGTGGTACGAAGAACGTTTACTACTTCTAACAGAAAAAGAAAAAAACGAATAATACAAAAGACCTTTCAACTCGGAAGGTCTTTTGTATTTTATGCCGTTCAATATCTTCGATGAATTCCGATTGTTATGTCAAAAAGTCTTTCGATTGAATTTTTTACTGAAATAATTTCCTGGTTTAATTCTCAAGGAAGCCAAAATGTCAAGTTCTCCGTAAAAAGATTAGTTGGCAAAAGGTTTGCTGCTTTTGCGGTACAATTAAAAAGCAGAAACAATAAAAACAGAACATATGAATTTTAACAATTTTACAATTAAGTCTCAAGAGGCCATTCAGCAAGCCTTTGAGGTCGCTCAGGCGAAGCAAAACCAGGCTATTGAAACTGGGCATATTCTGAAAGGTCTTTTTCAGGAAGCTGAAAATGTAGTCGGCTTTTTGCTGAAAAAAGTTGGAGCAAATCCTGCAGTGATTCTGCAGACTGTTGATCGCATCGTTGATTCTTATCCCAAGGTGTCGGGCGGTGAAGCTTATTTATCATCCGACAGTAATAAAGCGCTTCAGAAATCAATCGCTCTTATGCAGGAAATGGGCGACCAGTTTGTTTCGGTTGAACATATCCTGATGGGAATACTCGAAAGTGGCGATACCATCAGCAGAATGTTAAAAGATTCAGGAGTTATAAAAAATGATTTGCTGGCTGCTGTTAAAGAGCTTCGGAACGGAGCAAAGGTTGACAGCCAGACTGCAGAAGACAAGTTTGATTCGCTGAATCGATTTGCAATAAATCTTAATCAGCGTGCCCGCGACGGGAAACTAGACCCGGTGATTGGCCGCGATGACGAAATTAGGCGTATTCTTCAAATTCTTTCGAGGAGGACAAAGAACAATCCGATTCTAATTGGCGAGCCTGGCACAGGTAAAACAGCTATTGCAGAAGGATTGGCTCAGCGAATTGTTCGGGGCGACGTTCCTGAAAACCTGAAGACCAAGCAGATTTTTTCTCTTGATATGGGGGCCTTAATTGCCGGAGCAAAATACAAGGGAGAGTTTGAGGAGAGGTTAAAGGCTGTAGTAAATGAAGTTATCAATGCCAATGGCGAGATTATTTTATTTATCGACGAAATCCATACCTTGGTTGGAGCCGGAAAAAGTGAAGGCGCGATGGATGCTGCTAACATTTTAAAACCTGCTCTTGCTCGTGGCGAGTTACGTGCGATTGGTGCCACTACCTTGAACGAATACCAGAAATACTTTGAAAAGGATAAAGCTCTGGAACGCCGGTTTCAGATTGTAACGGTTGACGAACCGGATGTGCTTAGCGCGATTGCAATTTTACGTGGATTGAAAGAACGGTACGAAAATCACCATAAAGTCAGGATCAAAGATGAAGCAATCATTGCGTCGGTTGAACTGTCGCAGCGGTATATTACCGACCGTTTTTTGCCCGATAAAGCGATCGACTTAATGGATGAGGCTGCTGCAAGGTTGAGGCTCGAAATGGACTCTGTTCCGCAGGAATTGGACGAAATTGACCGTAAGATCATGCAGCTCGAAATTGAACGTGAAGCCATCAAGCGGGAAAAGGACGAAAAAAAGCTTTCGTTACTCAACGAAGAAATTGCCAACCTGAAACAGGAACAAACCAAATTCAGGGCTCAATGGCAGTTGGAAAAGTCGCTCATCGACGGTATTCAGCAGAAAAAGCAGGACATTGAAAACTTGAAAATAGAAGCAGAGCAGGCAGAACGGTCCGGAGATTTTGGTCGCGTGGCTGAAATACGATATGGGAAAATTCGCGAGGCTGAAGCTGAAATCGAGAAACTGAAAGCTGAATTAAGCAACAACAAGGATCAGCATTTAATAAAAGAAGAGGTTGATGCCGAAGATATATCGGAAATTGTTTCCCGTTGGACAGGAATTCCGGTAGCCCGAATGTTGCAGAGCGAACGAGACAAATTGCTTCATCTTGAAGACGAGCTGCACAACCGGGTTATTGGCCAGCACGAAGCCATCAGAGCGGTGTCTGATGCCGTAAGGCGAAGCAGAGCCGGGCTTCAGGACGAGAAGCGACCTATCGGGTCCTTTATTTTCCTGGGGACAACCGGAGTTGGAAAAACAGAGCTTGCTAAAGCATTGGCTGAGTTTTTATTCGACGATGAAAATATGCTTACCAGAATTGATATGTCTGAATATCAGGAAAAATTTTCGGTTACCAGGTTGATTGGTTCACCTCCCGGATATGTCGGCTACGAAGAAGGCGGGCAGCTAACTGAAGCGGTTAGAAGGAAGCCGTACTCGGTAATTTTGTTCGACGAAATTGAAAAGGCTCACCCCGACGTATTTAATATTTTGTTGCAGGTATTGGACGATGGTCGTTTAACTGACAACAAGGGTAGGGTAGCCAATTTCAAAAATACGATCATAATTATGACTTCGAATTTAGGCTCGCACTTGATTCAGGAGCGGTTTGAAGCCATAAACGACCGAAATCGCGCACAGGTTGAAGAAGCAACCAGAACTGAATTGTTCGAGTTACTTCGAAAGACCATTTCTCCTGAATTTCTGAACCGGATTGACGAAGTAATCATGTTTACTCCGTTGACAAGAAAAGATGTGCGGGAAATTGTGAAACTACAGTTCAACCTGATTTTGAAAAGAATTCCGGAGGACAAGTTTACCATCGAGATCACAGAAGAAGCAATTGACTGGCTTGCTACTGTTGGGTACGATCCAACGCACGGAGCTCGCCCGGTAAAACGAATGCTTCAGAAATACCTGCTTAACGATTTGTCGAGGGAGATTCTCTCCGGAAGAATGGATAATCGGACAAAAGTGAAAGTGGATGTGGAAAATGATGAGATTGTTTTTCGGTACGAATAAATAAGTTGAATTATCTGGAAGCGGTAATGAAAGTGGATCATCCATTTTCTTGCCGCTTTTTTATTTCGTGGGTTGCACAGCTCCGTTAAAGTTTGTATGTTGCGAAGTCTTAAAACCATTGGTATATAAAAGATCGCTTATGGCGCAAACCTATCGGCCGCTTACCTCAGTGTTGGTAAAGCCTTCTGGCCCAGACTGTAATCTCGACTGCACATATTGCTTTTATCTTGAGAAGGAAGCGCTTTTTCCTGAAACAAAAACACATCCGATGAGCCCGGAAATTCAGGAAGAACTGATCCGTCAGGTGATGCAACAGTCGTGCGAATCGGTGTCGATTGGCTGGCAGGGTGGCGAACCGGCTTTGATGGGTCTCGGTTTTTACAAACGCGCCATCGAACTGGAAAAGAAATACGGGCATGGGCAGTCCGTCGGTAATGGTTTTCAGACGAACGGAACTTTGCTTGATCGCGAATGGGCAAAATTCTTCAAGGATTACGACTGGTTGATCGGACTTTCGCTGGATGGTCCGCAACATATTCATGACAAATACCGATTGGATAAAGGGCAGCATCCAACCTGGGATAAAGTGGAAAGCGTAGCCCGGATGTTGCTCGAAGAAGGTGTTGCCGTCAATGCCATGTGTTGCATTACTGATTATTCATCGGATTTTGCCGAAGAATTGTACAATTATTACAAAAATATCGGGTTAACCTGGATGCAGTTCATTCCGATTGTTGAAACCGATAAACAGGATTCGAGCCGGGCTGCTTCATTTTCGCTGACAGATGAAAAATACGGTCATTTTCTGGTTGAATTGTTCGATTTGTGGTACAACGACATTCAGGATGGAGTGGCCAGCACTTCGGTGCGCGATTTTGATTCGCTGTTTCATCATTACGTTGGGCTTGAACCTCCGGAATGTGTTCACCGGAAAGAGTGCGGCCCGTATGTTGTTATCGAACACAACGGGAACGCCTATTCGTGCGACTTTTTTGTTGAACAGCGTCACCGGCTGGGCAATATCCGTCACAACCGGATTATTGACATGTTGAATTCGAAAAAGCAAGACGACTTCGGGAAGGCCAAATCTTTGTTGCCCCGAAAATGCAAGCAATGCCAGTGGTACCGCAAATGCTATGGCGGCTGTACCAAAGACCGGATAAAAGATCCTCAGGACCAGCGCCAACCACGGTTTTGTTTGGCTTACCAAATGTTGTTTGAACATGCCGACCAGCGCCTCAAAAAATTGGCTGACGATTGGCAGATACGCCAGTCAGACTACGCTCAAAGTCAGCGAACCGGGGGTGTTTTTGATGCCTCTGATTATTTTCTGAAGAAACCTTGATCGTAAACTTCTCGGAGAAGATAAACGCAACTCAGAAGAGGCGATTTGACTTTTATTTGTCTGGTATCGAAAAATGAACCAACTTTGGCCAGCTTGTTGCGAAACTGTTACGGTAAACAAAATATCATAAAAGTAAATTTAGGTAATATGAAAGTTCTATAAAGCAGTTAATTACTGATAAAATTCCAAAAACCAACTTTTAATTTAATAATCATGAAGAGAAACAATTCAGGAGCTTTTTCAATTATGTCGGCTCTTGCGATGATGCTTAGCGTGTTGTTCTTATACTCGTGCAATGAAACTAAGAAATTAACACCGGTAGTCACCACCAAAAACCTGCGAGCGCCGGCCTATCCTTTAGTAACAATCGACCCTTATACCAGCGCGTGGTCAACTACAGATCAGTTGTTTGATGGTCCGGTTCGCCACTGGACCGGCAAACGCCATGGATTGATTGGCGCCATTCGTGTTGACGGAAAGGTTTACCGCTTCCTCGGAAAAGAAGAACTGCCTCGCAAAGCAATCGTTCCAATGGCCAACGAAGGTGCATGGGATTGCGTTTATACCAATGTAAAACCAGCTATCGGATGGGAAAAGCCAGGATTCAATGCATCGAAATGGTCGGCCGGGAAGGGCGCTTTTGGTACTGAAGGCATGCCCGACTTGGCAACTCCATGGTTAACTTCTGATATATGGGTGCGCCGCGAGTTTACACTTGATGCCAACTTGCCGGGCCTTCCGTTGTACATTATTTATTCGCACGACGACAACTTTGAGCTTTACCTAAACGGAACTAAACTCATTGAGACGGGGTACGCATGGGGAAACAACAAAATTTTTGTGATGGACGACAAGGCCAAAGCCTTGTTGATTAAAGGCGGAAAAAACATCATCGCCGCGCATTGTTTCAACAAAACCGGTGGCGCATTGGTCGATTTCGGATTGTACCAGGACAACGAAAAACAGGAAATTTTTACTCAGACGGCTACCCAAAAATCGGTTTCTATGTCGGCAACTTCAACTTTCTATGTATTTGGCTGCGGACCGGTTGATCTGGACCTGAAATTTACATCTCCGCTGTTGCCACAAAATCTGGATGTGTTGTCGCGCCCGGTGAGCTACGTTAACTACGAAGTAAAATCGAACGACGGAAAAGAACACGATGTTCAGGTTTATTTTGAAGCAACTCCCGAATGGGCTGTTGACCAGCTTTCGCAGGAAGTTTCGATTGAAAAAGGAGAAACCGATGGATTAACGCACTTCAAAGCCGGAACGACCGAACAACCGGTTTTGGCAAAAAAAGGCGACGATCGTCGAATTGACTGGGGCTATTTCTACCTCTGCGGACCCAAAACTCCGGAAATGAGCTATGCGCTCGGAACCTACCAGTCAGAAAAAGAAGGATTTGCGGCTGACGGAGTTTTGAAATCGACGAGCGAACAGAAGATCACAACCAAAATGATTCCGGATATGCCGGTAATGGCATGTGTTCAGCAATTGGGCAAAGTTTCAGCAAACGGTTCAACCGGTCGCATCATGATTGGCTACGACGATTTGTATTCCATTCAATATTTCAACGAAAACCGCATGGCCTGGTGGAAAAAAGACGGTCAGGTTACAATGGACGCTGCACTGAAAGCTGCCAATGCCGAATATGACCAGTTAATGGAAACTTGCGCACAGTTCGACAACCAGTTGTGGAACGACGCTGTTAAAGCCGGCGGCGAAAAGTATGCTGATCTGTGCGTTCTGGCATTCCGCCAGTCGATTGCCGCCCACAAGCTATTTAAAGATAAGGAAGGCAACACCATTTTTCTTTCAAAGGAAAACTTCAGCAATGGGTCCATTGGTACGGTTGACTTGACCTATCCTTCTGCGCCATTATTCCTGATTTATAATCCTGATTTAGAAAAAGGTATGATGAACCCGATTTTCTACTATTCTGAAAGCGGAAAATGGACAAAACCATTCGCTGCTCATGATGTCGGTACTTATCCGCAAGCTAACGGACAAACTTACGGTGGCGACATGCCTGTTGAAGAATCAGGAAATATGTTGGTTTTGGCCGCAGCCATCGCACAAGCCGAAGGAAATGCATCTTATGCCGAGAAACATTGGGAAGTACTTACTGTTTGGGCCAATTATCTGGTTGAAAATGGTTTAAATCCTGAAAACCAATTGTGTACCGACGACTTTGCCGGTCACTTTGCACACAACACCAATCTTTCGATAAAAGCCATTATGGGTATTGCCAGCTATGGAAAATTAGCAGACATGTTGGGCAAAAAAGACATCGCTGAAAAATACACCGCCAAGGCTAAAGAAATGGCCGGGAAATGGGTTGAAATGGCCAACGACGGCGATCATTTCCGTTTGACATTCGACCAACCCGGAACCTGGAGCCAGAAATACAACCTCGTTTGGGATAAAATTCTTGGTTTCAACTTGTTCGATCCGGCCGTGGCCCAGAAAGAAATTGCCTATTATCTGACCAAGCAAAACACCTACGGATTGCCATTGGATAACCGCAAAACCTACACCAAATCGGACTGGATTATGTGGACAGCCACGCTGGCAAACGATCAGGAGACATTTAAGAAATTCATCGATCCGCTGCATAAAGCATTCAACGAATCGCCAACCCGCGTTCCGATGACCGACTGGTACGAAACAACAGATGCCAAACAGGTAGGTTTTCAGGCTCGTTCGGTAGTTGCTGGCTATTTCATCAAAATGTTGGCTGAAAAGTCGGCTAAGAAATAAGTCGAAGAGCTTTTAAGCCATCACGGCGAGTAAAAAGGCATGAATCAACTGGATGCTCCGGTGGTTCATGCCTTTTTCTTGCGGAATAATGTCACAGCTATTCGTTTATATCAGATTTTTAAGCGTTTATTCGAGCTTCAGCAATTTGGATGAGCTGAGATTTTCGGTTTGCAATTTGTAGCCCTCCGGAACTTTTACCGAGTAGCGGATCAGGTTTCCGGTGCGTTTCCATTTCAGTTCCACAGTTTCATCAGCAACCGGAATCGTGCCACTACATTCGTTCAGATTGATGTCGGTAAAGCGAATAGTAACTTCTTTTTTGATGTAATCAATCTTGCTGATTCCCAGAATGTCGCGATACAAGACGTGCCCCAGGTACGATGCAAAACCGTGGTTGCAGCTGGCTTGTGTTCCCATGTTTTCCCACAGAGTGCCGGTAATTCGGGCCATGTTGTAGAAGGAATCCTGAATCTCGTTCAGCAGTTGGTTTTGCAATCCGTAGCCCGAGAGAATGTCGAGACGAAGGTAATTACCTATGAAAGCGTTGGCTTTGTAAACATCAGGCCAGGTGGTTTTGTCATTGCGGTTGGGGCCAAATTCGCTCGTTAATTTCTTCCATAAATCGGGATAAGTGTCGGGAGTTGCCACATTGAAAAAGAAAGCATAATACTGGCAAACTTCGGTCGTGTTTTTTGTCACCTGAAGTTTTCCGTCCTTGCCGCGAACGGCATTATCAACAAAGAAAGTTCCGTTGAACGACTGTTTCTGGATTGTTTGTTTGATCAGTGCTGATTTTTTCATCCATGATTCGTTCTGATACAAACGGGCAGCGCTCGCTAAAGCCGCACTGTACAGCATGTTTGACGGGTAATTTACGTCCTGCACCAGATCGTTCGCTTTCGACCATTCAACAAAAACCCAGCCATCGAGTTTTTCAAGCAAACCATCCTGATTCTCAAATTTCTCAAAGTATTTCAGCAGTTTTTCAATCCGGGGCTTCAACTGTGCAACCAATGCCGGATCGCCTCCGCGACGGGCATAATCGTCAATCTGGATGATAAACCACAACGCCCAGTTCGGGATGAATGAACCGTTGTAATGATCTGAAGGATAACACATCGGGAGCATACCTTCTGGAAGATGAGCAAAACTTTCAGGAAGGGCAAAATTCTCGTAGAAGTTGTGGGCAACAGCCGAACGCCCGGTAAATTCTTTCTCCATGATGGCCGTAAAATAGCTGTCGCAAAGCCAGCCTGCTCTTTCGCGTGACGGGCAATCCATGAAAATATCAACAGTATTTTGCCTGAATGTTTGCCATGCCGCATTGTAAATGTCGTTTAGCTTGGGGTTACTGCACCAGAACGACGATTTTGGCTCACGCGGGTAGGCATATTCGCGGAGGTAAACATCCTGAATGGTGCATGAACCCTTCAGTGCGATCATTTTTAAATACTTGAAGGTGTACGATTCGAATGATTCCAGCCGGTAATCGCCCGGAGCCAGTTCGTAAACAACGTAATTGTTTGTTCCGCCCATGTGCTTCTTGGCTTTTACATCGCCGTCGGTCAGTATTTCATCGAAATAAAAATAAAGGGTGGTTGGCTCGGTGCAGCTGACCTTCGCTCCAATAAATCCGGAAAGATTGACGCCCATATTCAATGTACAAAACTGCTTTTCTGCCAGGTGAATGGACTTTCCGGCGAAAGGAGTTGCAGTGGTATCCTGAGTTTTGTTGGCGAATTCCTGAATAGTCAGAGAGGGAATTATTTCCAGTTCGCTTTCCTTGTAACCTTTAAGCTGGTCGCTGATGTTGACCAGTGACCGGTCCTTTTTGTATTTCTCAGGTTTCTGAAGATCGATGGTTCCACTCGCAAAAATTGAAACTGGTCTTACGACCGCAAAATCGGGCATCAAAACGTGGCGTTCCAATAATTTAACGGCCGGAAAAACAGAAAGTTTTAGCGGTTCGACAGGCGCAATCGAGGAAGTTCTCCATTTATCATATCCGTTGGCAACACGGTAATACTCAGTAAAGGGTCGTTGGTAGCTGTAGCGCTCCACTTTTTGCAAACGTTCTTTAATCTGGAAAGCTTCGAAATCGGTATTGTTACCGGTAGCCAGCACGACTTGTCCGCCCGACAATACTTCGGCCTGCAAAAATGAGGGCTGATCCAGTGTATAAAACGTGTTGATGTTGTATCCGGCTACTTCAACTGCCACGATATTTTCACCTTTCCGCACTTTCTGACTTAAATCGTAGTCATCTACACGGTAATACCCGTGTCCGGCGCGGGCCGGGCCATATCCCAGAAATTCGCCGTTCAGGAATACGCGGTAAAGGGTTGATGCCGTAATTTTCAGGCTAAATTTCTGACTTTTCTTTACCTGGAAAACTCCACGGAATCCAAGGGTGAGGTTCATTTCGGTTTGCCTTCCTTCGGCCCAAACCGGCAGGGCTTTTTTCATTAGGTCGTTGCCTGCAAGAGTGTTTGTAATGAATAATATAATTCCAAGCATAACGCCCAATGCTTGTTTTTGAAGTTGCTTCATGTTTATTAGTGTTCGTAATTTTCTTTTAAAGTATTGTTTATCTGATAGTTGTAAGCTATTTTCGTACTTGACGATTTGAATTGGCAGTTTTACTCTAATCAAGAATAAAATGATGATCCAAGGTAAATATGTTTTCGCACAATTGACAGAATTTTTGCCAAGTAGGTTTTTTGACGGCATAGTTGAGAAGTACAAAGGCAACAGATATGTCAAGCATTTTACATGCTGGAACCAACTTTTGGTGATGATTTTCGGACAACTTTCAATTCGGGACAGTCTCAGAGAACTGATCATTTCGTTGGATGCCTACAGTCATAGAAGTTACCATCTTGGATTCGGTAAACGTATCATCCGAAGCAACCATGCAAAGGCAAATGAATCACGTGACTAACGCATTTTTGAATAACTTACCTATTACCTGATCGGTAATGCCAGAAAGAAGCTTTTGAATGATAACTTTGAAGTGAATGGCAAAGTTTACGCCTTCGACTTAACAACTATCGACCTTTGCCTGAGTGTATTCCGGTGGACTAATTTCCGCAAAGCAAAAGGAGGAATTAAAATGCATACACTTTACGACGTTACCACTCAAATGCCAGCATTTATGCACATTACAGATGCAAAAGTGCATGATGTGAAGGCGATGGACTTGATTGCCTACGAGATTGGTGCCTATTACATCTTCGACCGTGGATATGTCGATTTTGAAAGACTTTACAGGATAACTCAACTTGGCTCTTACCTTGCGATCAGGTCAAAAAAGAACATGCAATTTGAATGTTCTGAATACAGACCTGTCAATGCAAGTACGGGTGTCATGAGTGACCAGGTCGGTGTTCTTATCGGATTCTATACCTTAAAGCATTGCCCGGAAAAACTTAGAAAAGTGGTTTTTTATGATGCAGAAATGGACCGGACTTTTGTCTTCCTTTCCAATAACTTCGAACTTCCACCTGAGCAGATTGCATTGCTTTATAAGAATCGTTGGCAGATCGAACTATTCTTCAAATGGATTAAACAACACCTCAAAATAAAGTCATTTTGGGGTACCACAGAGAATGCTGTTCGCATCCAGATTTACACAGCAATTATTGCCTACTGTATGGTAGCAATAGTGCGCCATGAGCTCAAACTTAATCATTCAATCTACGAGATTTTAACAGTTCTGGGAATATCCCTTCTTGATAAAACCCCTATAAAAGAGCTCTTTAGTAAAATAGATATCAACGATGTCAAAGAACTAAATTGTAACCAACTGTCCCTCAATTTATTTTAAGCGGACAGTAATGTTTTTTTGATGTTCAAATATGTGCCCAAATTTACATGTATTTGAAGGCTACCTCGATAGTGGATTTAATAACCTGAGTCATTTCTTTATGCAAATCAGAAAATATGCAGGCGTTACTCGCTATAATACCGCAAAAGGTTTAAGAGGTTGATTTAATTCAGCACATTAGTTGAATGTTAAAAGTATTGGAAATTACCCCCTTTGTAATCGATATTTTGCCGGAGAATAGGACGTTAATTTTTTAAAAATGCGTGAAAAATAGGAGGCACTTTTAAAGCCAGTTTGTTCGATTATTTCATTTTGATTCAGATCCGTTGTCAGTAAAAGAAATTGGGCTCGTTCAATTCTTTTCCGGATAATAAAGTCGCAGGGTGCCATTCCTGTTATCGACTTAAAAACTTTCGAAAAATGGTCTTTCGAAAAACAGGCCATGTTCGCAAGTTCCTTAACTTTAATGTCGCTTTTCAGATTATTTTGAATATAAAGCAAGATGGGCTGAATGTTGTATTTAAGAATACAACTCATAGTATGGCTATACCCATGTTCGATGTATCTCGAAAAAATTTGCTTAAGAATCCCGATGGTTTCCAAATGGTGACTGGCCGATTGAAAAACAACTTTCTTATTTAGCCACAGCTTGATTTGATAAACATTGGGATGATGGTGCGGCAACTGTATGTCGGGATTTACCTGAATAATACGCTCGAACAGTTTGTAATCCAGCTCCGTTGCCTTGGTTTTGTTTGCAAACGAGTAAAGGCTGAATGGGCTGATTCCATTCGGATGATCGATGCTGAAGTGAATGTAGTAGTGGCTCAACCCTGCCCCAAAATGATAGGTGCAGAACGTAAAACTTGGAATCAGGTAAAGGTATCCGGGTTCTAGTATTATCCTATCATGTCCGATGACTAAATGACCTTCGCCTTCGGTAACCAGGTACATGCGCGAAAACGGACTGATAATATCCTCGTATTTACTGTCATTGGTAAATTTCAGGAATGCAGCATTCCGGAGATGAAAGCTCAGTGATTCGCCGATAATTTCACAATACATAGTTGATACTGTTTGTGGATATCTATGCAATAATAGGTTGTTTTTCTTCACGAATCAATCAGCCGACGAATATTATATTTTGAAAATGTTCTTTTTGATGGAAAAAATGGCGGAAACGTTTCCGGATTTTTCAACTCGATTATGCAAATGGAGCTCGAATAACGAATGAATTAGTGTTTGAAAGATGTTTTTCGTATATGGTTAATAGATAGGTTGATATTGTTTGGAAGGAATAATTGGTAATTTAAAATGCAAAGGTTCAAAACCTCTGAATTGTGCAATTTATTGTCTGGAATGTTCAATTCTGATTGTTGCATTAAAACTAAGTTTGTAGAGTAAATTCTCGAATTAGGAAAATCCTGATTTCTGACTAACCTTTTAAACCCAAAACGGATGAGCTCAGCTATTTTGCTCGGCATTTTAATCATTGCCATCGGCGCATTTTCGTCGGGCAGTTTCAGTATCCCTTTCGACAAAGTAACCCGGTGGAAATGGGAAAATTCGTGGTTAACTTTCAGTGTTTTTGCCTATCTCATTGTACCCCTGATTATTTGCCTGATCGTTGCTCCCAATTTTCCGGCCATCTATCAAACAATTCCAGCAAGCAACTTGTGGCTTATTTTTATTCTGGGTGCAGTTTATGGACTGGCAAACCTGACATTTGGATTGTCTTTGCGATACCTTGGTGTAGCTTTGGGATTTTGTATCTCGCTCGGATTGATGATGGTCATCGGAACTCTTCTTCCACCGCTGATCGACGGACGGATGAGCAAAATGTTTGAAGGAAACGGCGGTATTCTCCTTATTTCAGGACTTATAGTTTCGTGTATCGGAATTGGAATCACAGCCTGGTCGGGTATTTTAAAAAGCCGCAAGCTCGAAAGTCTGAAAGGCGTGAAAGCCAATGCCGATTTCGATTTACGCAAAGGCCTTTTGGCAGCTTTGTTTGTAGGCATTACCGGTTCTTCGATGTCGCTGGGCTTTGAGCAGGGGAAAATGATTGCGGAAGAAACCATCAAGGCAGGCACGCCCGAACTGTTTGCCAAATGCCCTGTGTTCGTGCTCTTTTTTGCCGGATCGCTGCTTTCCACGTTGGTTTGGTGCATTTACCTGGCCATCAAAAACAACTCCCTGGGCGATTATTATAAAGGCGACTCAAAAACCCTGATTACCAATTATGCCCTGTGTGCCCTCGCCAGTTTTTTGTGGTTTATCAATTATATTTTCTACGGTATGGGAACCAGTAAACTGGGCGAATTTTCGTTTGTCGCCTGGGGAATCCTGATGTCGCTTACCATTGTTTGCGCTACCGTTTGGGGATTCTTCCGTGGCGAATGGAAAGGGATTGAATTTAATATCAAACGACTGGTTTGGCTGGGACTGGCAGTGCTCATTACCGCATCGTTTTTGATTGGTATCAGCGGATAGAAAAACAATGATACGGATTACGGGTTTCGTGTTAACGCGTTGTAGCTTAACCCGAAACACGCAACCCGCAACTCGAAACAAATAAATTGACAAGATATGACTACTTCAAGAGAACGAATTTTAGCGGCTATCAGCCATAAAGAACCCGACCGGGTGCCCATCGATTTAAGCGCCACGCCGAGTTCAGGAATTTCGGCCATTGCTTACAGCAATTTGCTAAAACATTTGAACCGACCCGAATTGCCGGTCTGGATTTACGATGTGGTTCAGCAGCTGGCTCAACCTGATATGGTTATTGTCGACCAGTTTGGTGTTGATGTTTTGGATATTGGCCGGACATTTAATGACGATCCAGCTGATTGGAGCCCGATTACAATGGCCAATGGTGGCGCAGCTTTTTATCCCAAAGGATTCAAGCCAACACGCATGCCCGACGGATCGTATCAAACCTACGACAGCGACGGAAAACGGATGCTTTCGCGGATGCCGGTTGGCGCAACATTCTTCGATCAGACTTATTTCCCGTATGTGGATGGTTATCCGGATTCCTACGATAATCTGGATGCCGAGATGGGGCGCATCATGTGGGCGCGCGATGTTCACAGCCCATGGAACCATGCAGGCGACTCTGATTTTTGGCAGAAGTTGCGCGAAAATACGCTGAAACTTCGCGCCAGTACCGATAAAGCCTTGCTGGTGGTTTGTGGTTGCAACCTGTTCGAATGGGGAACTTTTCTGCGCCGGATGGATAATTTCCTGATGGATTTAATGTGCGATCCGTACAACGTCGAAAAACTGCTCGATCAGTTGTTGATCCGTCACTTGGCAACCCTCGAAAAGGTGTGTAACGCCGTTGGCGATATTGTGGATATCATCCGGTTTGGCGACGATCTGGGCATGACTTCGGGCCCATTTATGGATGTTGAGATTTACCGCGAACTTTTCAAACCGCGTAACAAAATTTTGTGCGATTATGTGAAGACTCACAGCCAGATGCACACGTTTATTCACTCGTGTGGCTCCATTTCGCTGCTCATGCCCGACATGATTGAGGCCGGAATCGAAATTTTCAACCCGGTGCAAACCGTTGCCTGGAACATGGCGCCCGATTTTCTGAAAAAGGAATTTGGTAAGGACTGCACATTCTGGGGCGGAGGCATCGAAACAGTTGGAACGCTGAACATCGGAACTCCGCAACAGATCCGCGACCAGGTTTTTGAACGTCTCGAAATCTTCTCGAAAGGCGGCGGATTTGTCTTCAACACCGTTCACAATATCCTGCCCGATGTTCCGCCGGAAAACGTAGTGGCTATGTTTGATTCAGTGAGGGATTTTAATAACCGGAATTAAATTGTAAAATAAATATCATTGAAAATGAAATCAATAAATTCAAAATGTTTCTTACTTGTACTTCTTTTTCTGCATGTTTTTGCATTTTCTTTTGCGCAAAGTGGAGTTGCAGAGAAAAAGCTCATTGGGAACGAGCAAAAAATCGAGGAATGGAAAGATGCCCGTTTCGGGATGTTTATTCATTGGGGACCTGTTACGTTGAAAGGAACCGAAATTGGTTGGTCGCGTGGTAGGGAAATTCCTGTTGAAGAGTACGATAACTTATACAAACAATTCAATCCTGAAAAATTTAATGCCGACGATTGGGTAAGCGTGGCTAAAGCCGCCGGCATGAAATACATTGTTCTGACCACCAAACACCACGATGGTTTTTGTTTGTGGGATACCCGGCAAACCGACCACAACATCATGAATTCGCCATTTAAACGCGATGTGGTGAAGGAATTGGCCGAAGCCTGCCGCAAACAGGGAATCCAGTTTGGTACCTATTATTCAACCTGCGACTGGCATCATCCCGATTTTCCGCTGACCAGTCCGGGAGGTAGCATTACGCGCGAAAAAAGCGATCTGGACGCCTACACCACTTATCTGAAAAAGCAGGTGGGCGAACTTCTGGTCAATTACGGTCCGTTGTACGTGTTGTGGTTCGATGTTCCGCAGAAATTTGATGCCGTTCGCGGACAAAGTGTGATTGATTTCGCCCACCAGATTCAGCCCGATATCATCATCAACGACCGAACCGGAGCCAAAGGCGATTTCGATTGTCCGGAGCAGCGAATCGGTGGTTTCCAGAATACACGTCCGTGGGAAACCTGTATGACCATTGCCCGCCAATGGGCCTGGAAACCAAACGATGAAGTGAAATCATTGGAACAGTGTCTTCAGACCTTAATCCGTTCAGCCGGTGGCGATGGCAATTTGCTGTTTAATGTTGGTCCTAAACCGGATGGAAGCATTGAACCGGAACAGATTGTACGGTTGAAAGAAATGGGACAATGGCTTCAGAAATATGGATACAGCATTTACGGTACACGGGGTGGCCCGTTCAAACCTACGGACTGGGGCGTCAGCACCCGAAAAGGAAATACCATTTATTTGCATATACTGAAATGGAATGGCAATTCACCCAAAATTGCAATTCCTAATTTCGGCATGGAAATAAAAAGTTGCCGCATGGCTTCCGGAGGTAACTTGAAATTGACCAAACAAGATAAGAATTACGTGATTGAATTTGCCGGAGAGGCGCTCCAACCCATCAATACGATTGTCGAAATTGAAGTGGCTGGCAACGCGATGGATATTCAGCCAATGGAAATTGGTGCTCAATCACTTTCATACAATAAAAAAGTATCAGCCTCAAGCAATCCAAATCCACATTGGACTGGAATTAATTCAATTAACAATGGCGATTGGGCCGGACATGCATGGTCGCCGGCAAAAGAAGATAAAGAACCCTGGGCTGAAATCGATTTAGGCAAACCTGAAAAAATAAGCAAGGCCATCATTTATGAAAGCGGGCAGGCAGTGAAAGCATTTGAAATGCAGGTGCTTTCAGGTGAAAAGTGGAAAACCGTCTACAAGGGCACTACCATTGGAAGCAAGATGGAGGTTAAACTTCCCAAAACAACAACACAAAAGGTTCGTATGGTTTTAAAAGAATTCTCACAGGTGCCTGGTATATACGAAATTGTGCTGCTCTGATTTAGTGTATCTCTTTTTTGCCAGCTGCCAGCTACTAATTGCCAGCAGCTGGCAAAAAAACATACACATGAGATTTTCTAATTCTACTTAAAACATATAAAATGAAACGATTCGGACAAATTATCGGAGTTGACCCAGAACAATTTGAAAAGTATAAAGAATATCATGCTGCTGTTTGGCCTGAAATATTGGAAATGATTACCGCTTGCAATATCACGAACTATTCAATTTTTCACAAAGACGGATTGCTATTTGCTTATATGGAATATATCGGCGACAATTTTGCTGCGGACATGGCGAAGATGGCTGCCGACCCCAAAACGCTGGAATGGTGGGATATCATGATGCCGATGCAGCGGCCCGTTGAAAATAGGGCAGAAGGAGAGTGGTGGGCCAACATGGAGGAGGTTTTTCACCTGGATTAGCAAATACTATTAAGAAAAGCTTGATAAATTTATCAGAGCCAGTTCGTCGGTGCCGGAGAATGCCTTTATCATTAGAGAATTTCATCGGTTGAGTGACTGATAATTCGTTTACCTTGAAAATAGTTGTTTTGTTTTGGCTATAGAAAGTTTTCAATTTTTGAATTTTGATATATGAAAAACCTGATATTTATTATGCTGTCAGCTCTGTTTTCTTGTACTTCTCCAAAAACGGAATCACCAAAATTTCGCTTGTGGTACAAGCAACCGGCCAATGCTTCTGTTCCGGATGATAAAAACGGTTGGAAGGATGATCCTGAATGGCTAAAGTCGCTACCATTGGGAAACGGCTCGCTTGGAGCAATGGTTTTTGGCGATGTGAATTACGAGCGTATTCAGTTGAACGAAGAAACCATGTGGTCGGGTAGCCCCGACGCCAGCGATAATCCTGAAGCCGCCAAACATCAGGATAAAATCAGGCGATTGTTGTTTGAAGGAAAGTACCGGGAAGCCACGGAGCTGACCAACAAAACCCAGATTTGTAAAGGTGCTGGCTCTGGTTTTGGGAATGGGGCAACTGTGCCGTTTGGCTGTTTCCAGACTTTAGGCGATTTATGGATTGACCGGGGTCGAAATGCCGAATATCAGGATTATTACCGCGAGCTGGATTTAAACGATGCCGTTGTTCGTGTTCATTACACGCAGGATGGAGTGAAATACACCCGCGAGATTTTCACCAGTTATCCCGATCAGGTGATGGTAGCCAGGTTTACGGCCGATAAACCGGGGCAAATTTCATTTAACTGCAAAATGACGCGTCTGGAGCGATTCAAAACCTTTTCAGAAGACAATCAGTTGGTGATGTCGGGTGCGTTGAACAATGGAAAAGGAGGTGACGGACTTGAATACATGGCCCGCCTAAAAGCTGTAAATAAAAACGGCACAGTGAGCGTTTCGGATTCAGTATTGACGGTGAAAGATGCCGACGAAGTGGTTCTTTTTCTTTCGGCTTCAACCGATTATAAGTTGGAATACCCGCATTATAAAGGACGTGATTATAAAACGATTACCCAAAACAACATCAGAAAAGCTTCAGAAAAAGCATACGAAGCTTTGTTGAATGCACATATTTCCGATTATCAGACCTATTTTAACAGGGTTGACTTGAACCTTAGCAATTTGCCCGATACCATTCCAACCGACGAACGAGTTTCGCATTTCCGTGAAACCAAAAGCGATAATCATTTAACCCAGCTTGTTTTTCAGTATGGCCGCTACCTGCTTATTTCCTCTTCGCGCCCCGGAACCATGCCAGCCAACCTGCAAGGAATTTGGGGCAACAAAATTCAAACCCCGTGGAATGGCGATTACCATACCGATGTAAATATTGAAATGAATTACTGGCCGGCCGAAGTAACCAATCTTTCGGAAATGCACCTGCCCATGTTTAGCCTGATTGCATCGCTGGTCGAGCCCGGAAGCAAAACAGCGAAGGTTCAGTACAATTCGAAAGGCTGGGCGGTTCATCCTATTACAAATGTTTGGGGGTACACCTCGCCCGGAGAACGTGCCAGCTGGGGAATGCATACTGGTGCGGCAGCCTGGATTTGTCAGCACATTGGCGAACATTACCGTTTTACGGGTGATCAGGAATTCCTGAAAAAAATGTACCCGGTGCTGAAAGGTGCAGTTGAATTTTACATGGATTGGCTGGTGCCCGACCCGAAAACAGGCAAGTTGGTCTCAGGTCCTGCTGTTTCTCCTGAAAACACGTTTATTGCTCCTGACGGTAGTAAATGTCAGATCAGTATGGGACCCGCTCATGATCAGGAGGTCATTTGGCAGTTGTTCGATGATTTTGTAATGGCTTCGAAAAAGCTTGGAGTAATCGATGAATTTACAACCAATGTGGAGAAAGCAAAAAATCAGTTAGCAGGTCTGCAAATTGGCTCCGATGGCCGTTTGATGGAATGGGCGCAGGAATTCCCGGAAGCAGAACCCGGACACCGGCACATTTCTCATTTGTTTGCCGTGCATCCCGGTTCGCAAATTAACCCAATTCAAACTCCTGAATTGGCGACCGCTGCCGAAAAATCGCTGGCATACCGGTTATCTCATGGCGGCGGACACACTGGCTGGAGTGCCGTATGGCTCATCAGCCAGTATGCCCGGTTGCACAAGTCCGAACAGGCCAAAGAAAGTGTTGACCTTGTTTTAGCAAAAAGCATAAATCCCAACTTGTTCGGGAACTGTCCGCCTTTCCAAATGGACAACAATTTTGGCGCTACTGCCGGTATTGCTGAAATGCTTTTGCAAAGCCATGTGACTAGCAAAAATGGTCAATTTGTTATCGATTTGCTGCCGGCTTTACCTGTATCTTGGCCTTCAGGAGAAGTTAAAGGACTGGTTGCGCGTGGCGGATTTGTGGTGGATATTTCCTGGAAAAACGGCAAGTTGATTTCAGCAAAAATTTATTCCCGACTTGGAGTTATGACAACGGTAATGTACAAAGGTATGGCCATTGAAATTGCTAATCTGGCAAAAGACCAATCGAAAAAAGTGACAGCACAAATGTTTGGACAATAGAAAAGCTGCAATTAACTCTTCATGACTAGATTCGAAATCAGGAACGATCCAGTAGATTCAGAGACACAACGAATTTGGGGTTGGCTAGGAATTAAGGAGTAATGCATTAAAAGTTTACAAATGGTTTACAAGAACTTGAGTCTCGGAATAGCATTTAGTACTTGTCTTTTTTCAATTCAGGTTAGTGCGAATGGAAAAAATAGTGCAAACCCCAACAATGTTTTCTTCTTGGTCGACGACATGGGTTGGCAGGAAACATCGGTTCCGTTTTGGAAAGAAAAAACCATGCTGAATGAACGGTATCATACGCCCAATATGAAGATTTTAGCCGCACGGGGAGTAAAATTTACCCAGAAGTATGTCTGTCCACTGAGTTCGCCAACCCGTCTCAGCCTGACGACCGGAATTAATTCAGTGCGTCACTAGATAACCAATTGGACGCTTTGCAAAAACAGTTCTCCCGATGTTCCTCATGCAGAACTCGATCTTCCCAAATGGAACATCAACGGTTTGAGTTCCGTTCCCGGAGTTGAAGGAACCTGCTATGTAAAAACTTACCCATGTTTCTGAAGAGAATTGGCTATGCAACGATACATGTGGAAAAAGCTCATTGAGGAGCCACAGAAACTCCCAGTGAAGATCCTTCGAAACTGAAATTTGATGTTAACATTTCCGGTCATGTAGCCAGTGGTTATTATTTTTTTTACGGAAAATACATTTTTTAGTGCTAAATAGTGGAAGGGAGACCGGATTTGGGATGTTCCCGGTCTGGAAAAATATCATGGACAAGGCATTAACCTAACCGAAGCGCTAACCTAAAAGGCTAACAGCCAGATAAAAAAGCAGTGCAAACCGGAACCTTTCTATATTATACATGTCGCAATAAACAATTCATGCGCTATGGGAAATGACGAGCGTTTTTACTAGAAATACAAAGATGGGGGGTTAAGCGATTTCGACGCAACCTATGCCTCCGTGATAGAAAGTATGGATCATTTGCTGGGCGATATTCTGGCCAAGGTTAAGCAACTGGACAAGGAAAAAATAACGATCATTATTTTCAAGTCCGATAATGGGTCACCATTGCAGTGTCCTCAAAAACTGCAATTTAGTGGAAATGAAATTAGTTTTCATAAAGGTAAAATATACAAGGCTCATGTTGGTTAAAATGGCTTAGCGTTACATTTGATGATGTTGTTGGCAGTTTTGAGGGTAATGGGGATTAAGTCCGATGACTTATGAAAGTTTAGGATGCCCTCCAGTTTTTTCATGTTCTTCAGAAAATCTTTCGAAATACATAATTTTTACATTTCTTGTTTTATGATGCATTGGTTTTAATAATTTAAAAGCTAATGTATCCCTTTTTAATGAAACCATTGGTTGCCAGAGAAATGGCGGTGTTTGGCTTCGATGGCGATAGTTGTAGCTTTCTTACGAGCTTTTCAATTGATGTGTTTTATTCTATCTCGCCTTTTAAACTAAAAAATCACATTGTCATGGCAACTTTTGAAATAGGTGAACAAATAGGAAAGAAGAAAAATAATTCGGATTGCTCAGCCAAACCTTGCAGAAATGGCGAGTATCAACATAGATACTTTGCATATAATTGAACGCGGGCAGACAAATTCAGTAGGCGAGATACTTAATAAAATTGCGGATATTCTGGGAAAGGAGTTAAAGCTGGAATTACAACAAACTAAGCTGTAAGCGATGTGAAAAGCGAATGTTTATAGAAATGGAGAACTGGTTGGATACTTTCCCAATTTTCAGCCTTTAATTACGAATTTCGGTACGATGGCAAATGGTTTACCAATAGAGAGCTTCTGTATATTATCCTTAAAATAAGAAAGTTAACAAGCTTACAAGTCGAAATATTTGTTCCCATTTTTTAAAATTTTCTGTCGGAAGGCGTAAACAAACAGTTGCAAATCCGTCATTTGAAGATTGACGCAAAGATTATTTCGGCTTGTTGCTGGCGACAGCTAAAACAGATGACATTGGAGCAATAACCATTTAAGAAATTATAGAATGAGCTTACCAGAAATAAAATACTGTCTGAGGACACTGTCTGAAGGATTCTGTACTTAATGGCACCAGACGGGTCTTTAAAGGACGAAAAATGAGCTATATATTGTCTTATACACCTCTACAGAGCGATGAAGAGGACACTGAAAAATTTATCGAGAATTAGAAACTGTTTTCCATATCTGGGGTGCAGATAAGACCAACGCTTCAACTTGATTAAAATTAATTCTTCTGACAGAACAAGGAATTTGCTTATTGAAACCTCTTTCGAGGGATGAGATAAGTGTTAATCAGATTCAGACAATCGAGCATTTTACGATGCAAATTGTTCGGCAGGTTTATGGTTTACAAACAGCCAAGAAACACTGATTTTTTTCAATAGCATTGAACTTTAATAAATTACCAAACTGTTCGATGTAAAGAATGACAGTTCGAAATGGGGAAAGGAAGATTTTACAACACGATCAGTTCACTTTTAGGTGAAGATTTACAGGTTTCATGCACGAAGTTTTATTGAACGAATATCTTCGGACCATGAAAATCTCCACAAAATTGGATATTTTTTGCGCGGGTCTTAGACCATAATAAAAGCAGAGTTGGATATGCTCCACGATTTGGGTGTTCGCTACAGTCAGATTTCGTAAGATGAGTTTTAAATGACAGTAGTATCTGTTTATCCTGAAACTCTGGGATATAATGGTTTCTATTTTTATTAGTTCTAAATTTCTATTCTACCTTTGTTAATCTATTCTATGTTTTAAACAGGCTATTTCAACGAGTTGTATATTTGAATTGTATAATAGGGTAGAATATGTATGAGGTTTTTGAACATATCGTTATTGATGCAGATCAAAAGTCCAAAAAACAAGCAATTGTGAATGGAATTTTAGAAGCAATTCACAACAACGAATTGGTGAAAGGAGACCCATTGCCCTCTGTCAACAAGTTTATCCAAAAGCTGGGTGTTGCCCGAATGACAGTGGTGAAATCGTTGAATATCCTGAAAGAACGCGGCATCATTGTTTCAGAAGATAAAGTTGGCTATTATGTGAGAGACATTAATGTGAAGCGCGAACAAAAAGTGCTGTTGTTTCTCACTGGATTTTATTCCTACCACGAAATCCTTTATAACAGTATTATTGAAAACATTGAAGGCAAGAATATTATGGTCGATTTGTATTTTCATCACTGCAATCCTAGGATTTTCCGCGCAATAATCAACGAAAACCTGGGCTCGTATGGCTTGTATGTGGTTACCGGGATGGAAGATCCACAAATTAAATCAACCTTACAACGCATACCTCCCAAAAAACTGCTTCAGATTATTCGTCCACCTGTGCTCGACGATGTTTCAACCATTCAACAGGATTTTTTCACTGGAGTGAAGAACTCACTCGAAAAACTGAAGGAACGTTTGAGTAAATACAACGATTTTGTCCTAATTTTTCCGGAAAAGAAAGGGCATCCGCAGCAAATAAAAGCAGCTTTTTCTGAATTTTGCACCGAATATGGGATAAAGCATGCTGTGAGAAAAAAGCTTAGCTGCGACTTAATCAAAGCAGAAACGGCATTTTTTGTGATCGAAGACAGCGATCTGATTTCGTTAATAAAAATGGGAGACGAGCAACACCTGAAACAAGGAAGCGAGTTGGGGATTCTATCATACAACGAAACCCCCATGAAAGAAATCATACGAAACGGGATTACGGTTATCAGCGTTGATTTTGTCCGTATGGGACAGTCCATTTCTCGGTTCATTGTAAATCCCCGGTCAACCTCCGAAATATTCACTCCAGAAGTGATTATCCGAAATTCATTCTAGATGGCGACTAAACCAAAAACCAACTTTCGCTGGCTCATCTTAAGCCTTCTCTTCGTGGCAACTACCATTCTTTATGTGGACCGCTCGGCGCTGGGAATCCTTGCCCCCGAACTTCAGCAAAGCATTGGCTGGTCGGAAGAACAATATGGTATCATCAATAGCGTGTTTATGATTGCTTATGCCCTGTGCTTCATCCTGATGGGGCGATTGATCGACATCATTGGAACCCGCAACGGATATTTGGTTTCCATCGCTATTTGGAGCATTGCCACTCTGGGACATGTGCTGTCGCGTTCGTGGGTAGGTTTCGCTGTTGCCCGTTTTTCGCTGGCGGTGGGTCAGTCGGGCAGTTTCCCGTCGGCTATTAAAGCTGTTGCCGAGTGGTTCCCCAAAAAGGACCGGGCATTGGCAGTCGGAATTTTCAACGGTGGGGCCAATATGGGCACCATCCTTTCACCACTCATTATTCCGTTGCTAGTGCTGCATTTCGATAACTGGCGGGTGGGTTTTCTGTGGACGTTCCCTATCAGTATTCTTTGGGTGTTGCTCTGGCTAAAGTATTTCAAAAAACCCGAACAAAGCCCGAATGTCTCGGCAGAAGAACTTCAGTATATCAATTCAGACGGTATCGAAAACGAAAATACCGAAAAAGTAGGGTGGAAAGATATACTTCCCCACCGTGGCGCCTGGGCCATTGCGGTAGCCAAGTTCATGGCCGACCCGATCTGGTGGTTTTACCTCTTCTGGGGCGCTAAATTCCTGAATGCCGAATTCGGGTTGAACCTGAAAGAAATCGGGCTGCCATTTTTTACCATTTATCTGGCTTCGTGGGGATTGGGAATTTTTCTGGGATGGTTCTCGTCGAAGTTGATGAAAACAGGTTTTAGTCTGAACAAAGGCCGGAAGCTTGGATTACTGGCCTGCGCATTGTTTGCCGTTCCGGTGGCTTTGGTGCCCCACACCGAAAATGTTTGGATGGCAGTTGGGTTGATTGCCCTTGCCGCTGGCGGGCACTGTGGCTGGTCGGCCAACGTGTTCAGCCTGATGTCTGACATATTTCCAAAGAAAGCAATTGGAACAGTGGCCGGATTTGGCGGATTTGCTGGGGCTGTTGGTGGAGCCATTGTCGCTTTTTCGGTGGGCAAAATCCTTCAGAACATTGGTGTTGACGGCTATTCTATTCCATTCGCAATTGCTGGCTGCGGTTACCTGATAGCTTTGTTAATTGTGCATCTTTTGGTGCCAAGGATTAAAACAATTGAAATTTAAGAATCAAAATAAAATGAACAGTAGAGAAAGAATTCAAACGGCCCTGGCACACAAGGAAGCCGACCGTATTCCATATGATTTGGCCGGAACAACCGTAACTGCTATTACCCGAAATGCTTATTTAGGGGCCATGCAGCTCCATGGCTTGTCAACCAAAATTGGTGATGATGAGATTGACCCCATTCAGCAAATTGTTACTCCTGTCGAGGAAAACCTGGTTTTCCTGAAGTCGGATACCCGGCGGATTGGTGCCCAGCGAATTGTCGATTACCGCAATCGCAAACGGGTGAACGGAAACCTGATAGAAGTAACCGACTTTTACGGTTGCAACTGGAAATACGAGATAGGCCACGACATTTATTTTCACCTGACCAGTTCGCCGCTGGAAAGTGTTGAGTCGCTGTCGGGTGACCTGCACCTGTTGCCCGAAACCGATTGGGATAGCTATATCAAAATCCTACGCGGAAACTTAAACGAACAGATTGGGAAAGTGGGCGATTTCTGCGGAATCGCCGACCGCAACACCGCCGGGTTGACCGAAAACAGCCTGCGTATCCGGGGTTACGAAAACTGGTTTATGGACACGATGATGGACTCCGATGGAGTAGAGGCTTTGTTTGACCGTATTGTTGACGACAAACTACGCTACTGGGATGCCATTATTGACTGGACCATCGAAACTGGGAACACCGAAAAAATTCAGGTGATTTCGGAGTGTGACGATTTAGGTTCGCAAGCCACGACCATTATTGACCCAGACACCTTGAGAAAAATGGTGATCCCGCGTTTCAAGACTATTTTTACGCATGTAAAAAAACGTTTACCGCATGTAAAAACGTTTATGCACAGTTGTGGTGCCATTCGCGAAATTTTGCCTGATTTGATTGACGCCGGATTAGACATCCTTAACCCGGTTCAGTTTACTGCTGCCGGAATGGGTTTGAAAGAACTGAAACGTGATTTTGGCGATGTCCTCACGTTTTGGGGCGGTGGAGTCGATACGCAATCGACCCTGAACAATGGTAGCACCCAGCAAGTGGCCGATGAGGTGAAGCGCATCATCGACATTCTGGCTCCGGGCGGAGGTTTTGTGTTCGCGCCGGTTCACAACATCCAGGATGATGTCTCGCCGGAGAACTTTTGGGCTATGTGGGATACCCTTCAGGAGTATGGAAAATATTGATGAAATAAAATAAGCTAACAATGAAAACGATAAAACTTTTGGTCATTCTGAACCTTTTGGCATGTTGCTTAAGTGGCATGGTTCTGCCCCAATATTGAATTGATCGATAATTAAGGGTATTTGATGGAAATCCCCTAAAAGAGAAAGCGTTTAAATTATTTATTTTAAACGATTTTGATGCATTTTGACACTTTGATTAGTGAACCTAAGCGGAGAGGTGTGGAACTTTTTGCTTGAAGATTTTGAGGTTTCATCCAGCCGGACTTTAAATTTTGAATATGGGTTCTTATCAATATAGTCCAAAGAAACAGCCAGGTTCAAAACCCGTCTTAGATGTTTGTGATAATTCC
>DAOPZV010000029.1:0-28342 GCA_035353575.1 Prolixibacteraceae bacterium
ATTACATTCGATCCGTTCGTATTTACATTTTGTGCTTCAGCACGTTGCAAAAACATTCCAACCCCTAGTAATGCAGCAAAAAGTAAGGTTGATTTCTTCATTTTAGATTATTCAAATTTTTCGAATTGCAAATATAGATGTTTGTCAGACAGAACGAGAGCCCAACATTGAAATATTAAACGGACAACAAATTAAAATAGTATGGTATTCGGCCAAAAACTATTTTCAAGGATAAATATAAACCAGTTTACCTGACCCGGTTGCAGTTTTTCCGGTGGTTGATGTTGCAGATATTCGATAAAGGTAGACTCCTGCACGCATCCTTATGTGCCTATCTGCAGGAATCCAACTTATTGGAAGACTTGATGTTCCGGAAGATCCAACTTTTGTTGAAAAACTATCGATCATTGCACCATCTATCTGAAATACATCAACACGAATGTCGAACGATTCATCAGGATAATTGTGACTGAACACTAAAGAAGTTTGCCCCTGCATAGGGTTTGGATAACTGTTGACCGATTCGATTCTGAAAATATCCTTTACGACGAAATGGATTTCGACCTCGGTGGAATTATTCAAAACATCCCAAACTTTGAAAATAATTGTATGTTCGCCCTCCGATAATCCACTCAAAGGGAAAAGTACTTTACCACTTCTGTACGCGTCTTTATCTCCCTGGAAATAATCATTGAGAACCATTATATTGGCGTAATCTCCGTCCAATACTGCGGTAATATCGTGGCCAATTCCTATTCCTGAAGTATTTATACCAGTCTCGTCGGAAATATTTGCAATGAGCACAGAAGTTGCTCCTACCTCATCTCCATCCCTAAATTTTTCCGAATTCATGAACAATGCAACTTCCGGTCCCTTTGCATCTGTTATTGTTTTGCTGGAAGAACCTCCAACTAAAAAGCCATCAAATGCACCTTTGGCATCGGTTGTTTCATTATAAGCGTAATACAAAATTTTTCCTTTATCAAGCTTGAATGCTACATCTTTAGGTACAATAAAAGAGAACTCAAATTCACCATTCTTCACAGTTACTAATCCCTTATAAATCAGGTTTGTCTGAACTTTATAACTCATTGGAGTCTGGCCTGCATTTCCAAGTGTTTCAACAGTCTGTGCTTTATCGTAAACAGCTGGGACTAGTTCTCCATTGAATGAAGTCACTTTTGCTCCTTTGAAATCAGCGATATAACCTTTTATTGTAACAACCGAAAGTGGTCGAATCGTATCTATTTTGGCGTCAACATCAAATCCATTAATCGTAGCGGTTTTTACTTGCAACTGAGGATTGGCCAGTCGAAGCGCCGGATCGGCCAGTAGCGTAAAATTAAGTTGATTGATTCCAGTATTAGCAGCTGCCTTTGCTTTTTGCATAATATCGCCTAAGCGAAGACTATTTCCCTGGCTATCCTTTTCAAAAATATAATCAAAAAACTTTCGATTGAGTTCAAAATTAGCCCCTGACCATACTAATCTGGTTGTTGAGAAAAGTCCTATCCCCCCCCCCTGACTGTTAAATAGTATTTCTTCCCCAGCTGTGCTCTCATCTGAATCAAATCGACTATACTCACATGAAGCCGTAACGAAGACCGGTAGTTTATTGAAATTACTCCACGACCGAATTGTGCTGATATCTAAGACATCCTCTGCCGCAAGATGCCTTTCATTGGCGTGACCCGTATAATTCATTATTAAGGTTCCTTGTTTAACTCGATTAGTAATTGCAACGTTAACATCGGGAGACGACTCTCCAGATGAATTAGTCACTTTGCGATATGCATCTATATATATTTTATCTGTATAAAACTCAGAATAGTTTTTATTTACAAAATTTGCCAAATCTTCAGACTGTAACATATGAGTATTATTATCTCCATCATCGGCAATAAAAGTCACAACGCTTCTCCAGTTTCCAAATGTGGCCGATTTATAGTAGTTCAAAATTTTCTCCAGAACGGCTTTTGCCTGATCAGTTGTATTCGCTGGAATCCGACCAATTCCGATGTCCACAATTCCTTGAGAGCCACCTTCTCCCTGGTCGAGAAAGGCATAAAAATCGTCGGTAACAAATGAATCAGTCGGCGACAATGAATTATCAGCCTGGTAGGTTGGCAAAAGATTCAACTTTTTCCCGAGAATATTCCGGTTATCATACGAACCATCACCCAAAAGCAACGCATATTTCAGTATTTTTCCACCCGACTGGGTACCTCTGTCGTAATACATCCTGAAATAATTCCTTATTGCCGCCGGGTCAGGCATTCCACCCGAAAATTCATTATAAATTTTGTCTGGCGTAACAACCTCAACGGTAAGGTTGTCGTTAGTTGCGTGAAAATCGGCAATAGAATTCGCAACGCTTTCAAAATCCGGACTAGTCACAATAACCATGTCGGGGGTAGAGTTTCCATGCAGATTTTGATTTGAAATATCTCCGACTTTCTCAGGAGTAGAGATCGTCCCATCGGTATTAAAAGCAACATATTCCCGATAGTCTGACGAATTTGATTTAAATTTTATTTGTCCTCCTGAATAGCTCGTTTGAACTTCACTGGAACCGAACATATCAGTAACGTCCAGTATTCTTGTATTGGCAGTGGCGTTAGTCAAAGTAAATTCAGAAACGCCTGTTGTACCGTCCATTCCTTTTCCTCTGAAGAAAATAACGTCAGAGTTCATCGCCAACAAGCTCTGATAATTCACCGAGACATAATCGAGCCACGCATTTGACGTACTGGTACTTGCGGTATATGTTAATTTTACAGGCACTGTTTTGGATGAAATCTGATCAGAAAAAGTAATTTTCTTATCTGCAGCGTAATAAGCTTCCGGATCTGTTACGGGAACAGGATAAAACTCAATATTACTTTTTGAACTTCCGTTTACATTTACGTCCATGTAGTTTAAATATGCGGAACGACCCACTGCCGCAACAACATATTGAACGTTTTTAGTTAGATCCGGATTATCTAAATTCAAAGAAAAGCTCATCGACTGTCCCGGATTAAATTTTTCTCCAAACCATCTGCTGCCCGAAGACAATACGTTGTTTAGTTCTTTTTCGTAAAACGCATAGTTGTTATATGAAGAAACTTGCCGACCTGCTGTTTCTTTTATTTCAGCTGATTTCCCAATTACATTTGCGGTTCCTCGATCGGTCAAATAAAAGTATGTTTCGGTTGAATAGAAATTCTGTTTATGCGAAATAACTCCTGTTTTAGAATCAATATTAAATTGCACGTTCCCGGTTGAATAGAAGAAATAAGCATCCTTTCCACCGCTGTCTTTCCCTTTTAGTATCGGATAATTAACCAAATCATCGAACTGAATATTACTGTTCATTTCAGGCAACATATATCCCCCGTTCCCATAAACAGACACCAGGTCTGGACTACTAAATCCCCATTGTTTGAGCTGATCGAACGTGATTTTATATATCCCTTTACCAGTAGTTTTAATCTTCACCCATTTACCGGAAGCCAAAACCGATTTGTCTTTCCATGAGTAACCTGCCACAGCTGATTTAAGACGTTGATTATCTTCTGTAACGGAGATAGAAAATTCAACAACTTTTTCAACATGCTTGTCTTTTCTAATATATGGCAATACAATGACCCGAAGGACAGACTTCCCGTCAACAAAGCCGATTTCCGTTTTAAAATCTAGATCTGTGCCAATATCGTTTCTTAAATTTAACATTGAATCAGAAACTTGCTCCGATATCACATCGTGAATAAATACTTTTGGAGCTAAGGAACTTACCTCAAAACTTTCAATCCAATGAGGTAATTTCGACTGATCCAGAATAACAGATCCCTCAAAACTAAAATCGCTTGTCATCAAGCCCGACTCATCCATACTCCAGAGTATGCTTCTATTATACTCTGTAGCCCAAGTCGTTACGTAAAAGATAAATAAAAAACAAAAGGTATAAAATTTCAACATCACAGCAGCGTTAGTAGAGTTTATTACCATAACGGGAAAAAGTCTCCAAAAATTATTCAATTATGTTACTAATTTTAAGTGAATACAGGGGAGCCCAATTTTCACGAACAAAGATAGAAAGTCAAATCAACTTGCTTAAAAAAAGATTGATTAACCGAACAATATCAATTCAACAATTTAGTTATATTTGTGAGTCTCATAAAAAGAGGCATTTTGAATTTCTGTGAAATTGGCATGGTTATCCGGCAAAGGCGAGCCCTTCCGCTTGATCTCATGCAAATTACATGTGGCAATTATAAATAAATATTACATGAAATTTAGATCCATATTGTTATTTGGCCTTGCTGCATTTATGGCAGGATGCGGATTGTTTGGAAAAGGAAAAGGTGGGTCAGACACTTCACATTCCACTGGCTGGGATTTTGGTGACCCCAAAAACGGAGGATTCCAGGCTGACCAAAACTACGAACAGGAAACCGGACCAGGGTTGGTATTTATTCAAGGTGGTACCTTTACAATGGGCCGCGTTGAACAGGATGTCATGTACGACTGGAACAACGTTCCCCGACGGGTTACGGTGGCATCATTTTATATGGACGAAACGGAAGTATCGAATCTTGACTACCGCGAATATTTGTTCTGGCTAAAAAGAGTTTATCCTTCAAATCCTGAAAAATTAAAGGCAGCCCTTCCAGACACACTTGTATGGAGAGAAGAATTAGCTTACAATGAGCCTTACATAACAAATTATCTTCGTCATCCCGCTTATGGCAACTACCCGGTAGTAGGTGTTTCGTGGAAACAAGCAGACGCTTATTGCAAATGGAGAACGGATCGTGTCAACGAAAAAATTCTTGCTGACAGGGGAATTATTACAATGGATAATGCCCAAAGCGGACAAAACGTTTTCACAACCGAATCATATTTGGCTGGTTTATATCAAGGAACAGATGGCAAGAAACCGCTTAAAGACGCAGCAGGATCGGCCCGTAAAGTTCGCTGGGAAGATGGATTATTGTTGCCAAGCTATCGTCTTCCTACTGAAGCTGAATGGGAATATGCAGCTCTTGGTCTTATTGGAAATACCGAAGACGAACTGCTAACCGACCGCAAGCTTTATCCATGGAATGGAGCTCATTTGCGCGACGATGCGAAGAAAACAAAAGGCCGCTTGATGGCCAACTTCACTCGTGGCCGAGGTGACTTGATGGGTATGGCCGGATCGTTGAATGATAATGCTGACATTACTGCTCCGGTAACATCGTACGAACCAAACGACTACGGATTATATTGTATGGCTGGCAACGTAAATGAATGGGTTGCCGACGTCTATCGTCCGCTATCTTCTGCAGATGTAGCTGAGTTTCAACCATTCCGTGGTAATATCTTCACAAAATACAGAACTGATGCCGACGGTAAGTTAGTTCGCAACGAATATGGAGAATTGGTAAAAGATACAATCGCAGATTACCGAAATTTCAATGATGGCGACTATCGCTCTCAAGTAATTGAAGGCGATAACTGGAATGATATTAAAGACAAATCGAAAACCAATTCGATGTATGTTCAATCAACTAAAGATGGACAATTCTCGTCTCTTATTTCAGACAAATCCAGAATTTATAAGGGTGGTAGCTGGAAAGACAGACCTTATTGGATGAGTCCTGGCGCTCGCAGGTATCGTCCGGAAGTTGAATCGGCTGACGATTTAGGATTCCGTTGTGCAATGACACGTGTTGGTAGTCCTGACGGATTTTAATTAACTAATACATTTTCTATTTATAACAGACCTCATTTGAAAAAGTGGGGTTTTCTTTTTTCGTTTTAAGCTATGGATATACCTGAATTATATAAAATTTTCAAAGAATATTCTGTTGTAACTACCGATTCAAGAAACATCCCAACCAACAGTATATTTTTTGCACTTAAGGGAGAAAATTTCAACGGAAATAATTTCGCCGTTGATGCGCTAAATAAAGGTGCTGCATACGCCGTAGTTGATGAACCGGTTGCTGAAGGAAACACTAAAATAATACAGGTAGAAAATGTTTTGACTTGCCTCCAGAAACTTGCAAATTATCACCGGAATAAATTGGGAATTCCAATATTATCAATAACCGGCACAAACGGTAAGACGACGACAAAAGAACTTGTTACCGCTGTTCTTTCCAGAAAATTCAAGGTTGAATCAACAAAGGGAAATCTGAATAATCATATTGGTGTTCCCCTAACGCTCCTGTCTATGACATCGGAGACGGAATTTGGAGTAGTTGAAATGGGAGCAAATCATCCGGGAGAAATAAAGATACTGTGCGAGATTGCTAATCCCGATTTTGGCCTCATAACCAACATTGGCAAGGCGCATTTGGAAGGGTTTGGTTCCTTTGAGGGTGTGATCAAAACAAAATCAGAAATGTACGACTTCATCAGGAATAAAAAGGGAAAATGCTTTTTCAATGCCGACAATCCGATTCTTATGAAACAATCGCAAGGAATGGATCGAATAAGCTACGGACTCGCAACCAGCTATTTTATGCCGGGAGAAATTGCTGGCACGGGAAATTTGCTTGTTGCCAAAGCCCTCTTTCCTAAAGGCTGGCTCTATCTAAAATCAAACCTGATTGGGAATTACAACCTGGAGAACTTATTGGCTGCGGCCTGTATCGGAAAGTATTTTGATGTCGATCCACTTAAAATACAGGAAGCTATTGCCGAATATAAACCTTCAAACAATAGGTCGCAGCTTGTTCAAAAAGACAAGAACACCATAATTATGGATGCATACAACGCGAATCCAACAAGTATGATGGCCGCCCTGAAAAATTTTGCAGAATTAACCGGCAATAACAAATGCTTGATTTTAGGAGATATGCTTGAACTTGGAGCAACATCGAACGAAGAACACCAGCGCATTGTAGATTTCATCGATGAGAATGAATTTGAAGAAGTGTACCTGGTTGGACCTCAATTTAAAAACACCGCAAGCATAAAACAAAAAAAGAAGTTCAATCGCGTCGAACTCCTTTCAAACTACCTAAAAACACAACCTATTGAAAATAAACTAGTATTAATAAAAGGATCCAGAGGTATTCATCTTGAAAATATTCTAGACTTTATACCCTAGAGCTTAATTGATATTTGGCTTTTTAACATTTAGTACCTCATCGATGGCCCGCTCAAAAGTTGACTTTGGGAGTGCTCCCATTGCCATTTGCGGCTGTCCGCCAACGGGGACAAACAATAACGACGGAATGCTTTGAATTCCAAACATTGCCGCAAGTTCCCGCTCGTCTTCAGTATTCACTTTGTAAATAACGAGATTATCTCCATACTCTTTCTGAAGTTCTTCCAAAACCGGAGCTACCATTTTACATGGACCGCACCAATCAGCATAAAAGTCTATCAAGCAAGGAGTTTCTCCTTCAAATTTCCATTCTGTATTGAGTTCAAAGTTGAAAACTTTTTCTTTGAATGTCTCTTTTGTTAAATGTTCTAACATGTTCTTGTTTTTTAATTATGCAAATATATAGATTTTTTAATATTTGAAGATCAATTTCTATGCCGTACAAAAATTAAATCAGGTTATTTGAACCAACAGCCCAATTAATTGTAATTTTGTCACGTTTAAATACAAATTGTCATATATAATTATCTACATATTGTAACCATAAAAGACAATTCTACACATAAAAAGTTCACTTCAGGAAGAAAAAGAAGTTGAAAAAAACGAATCAGTGAAGTTAATAATGAAGCAACACCTTAAACATCATATATTTAAAACTGTATCAGAAATAGCCGATCAACTAAATCAGGAAACATACGTGATTGGCGGTTTTGTTCGTGATATAATCCTCAACCGTCCTTCTCAGGACATTGATATAGTAACAATTGGCAGTGGTATTCGATTGGCTGAATTGGTAGCCAGGAAACTAGGACCTTCAATTCAAGTAAGTGTTTTCAAAAACTTTGGTACAGCGATGCTTAAATACCAGTCGCTCGAAGTTGAGTTCGTTGGGGCGAGGAAAGAATCATATAACGAGAATTCGAGAAAACCCATAGTGGAAGATGGAACACTCGAAGAAGACCAAAATCGTCGGGATTTTACGATTAACGCCTTGGCCATTTGTCTTAACAACAACCGATATGGTGAGCTGATCGATCCGTTCGGTGGCATGGACGACATCAGCGGCAAAATAATACGAACACCACTCGAACCTGGGATAACATTTTCTGACGATCCGCTGAGAATGATGAGAGCAATAAGGTTTGCCACACAGTTAAATTTTACAATAGAAGAAAAAACACTTGAAGCAATATCTCAAAACCGGCATCGGATTGAAATTATTTCGAAAGAAAGAATCGGAGAAGAGCTGAACAAAATAATTCTCTCGTCTAAACCGTCAATCGGATTTAAGTTGCTTGAAAAAACGGGATTGCTCGAGCTCATATTTCCCGAACTTTATCGCATGAAAGGCCGAGAAGAAGTAAATGGAATAAGCCATAAAGATAATTTCTACCACACACTGGAAGTACTTGACCGCATTGCCCCGAATACCTGCAATCTATGGCTCCGATGGTCGGCACTGCTTCACGATATAGCGAAACCGGCTACAAAAAAATTCTCTCCTCAATTAGGCTGGACTTTTCATTCTCACAACTTTATTGGAGCAAAAATGGTCCCAACGCTTTTCAAAAAGATGAAATTTCCGCTTAATGAAAAAATGAAGTATGTGCAAAAAATGGTGGAGCTGCACATGAGGCCAATCGTGCTGTCGGAAGAAGAAGTTACCGACTCTGCCGTTAGACGATTACTTTTTGAAGCAGGTGACGATATCGACGACTTGATGACTCTTTGTGAGGCTGACATTACCTCCAAAAATCCGGAGAAAGTCAAACGTTATTTCAGCAACTTTCAACTCGTAAGGCAGAAGTTGAAAGACCTGGAGGAGCGTGACCACATCAGAAATTTCCAGCCACCGGTTTCAGGAGAAACGATTATGGAAGTGTACGAACTAGGCCCCTGCCGTGAAGTGGGTTTAATTAAAAATGCAATTAAAGAAGCAATTCTCGATGGCATTATTCCAAACGAACACGATCCGGCATACAACTATATGTTGAAAATTGCGAGTGAGATGGGACTAAAACCAATAATAAATCAATGAGGAATCTCAAGACGCAGTACAACTGGCAAATGGTCTGAAAATCCGTCATTATACCTGAATCCAACATAGGTACGTTTGGGTTTTAGGCCACCATATTTCAAATCTTTTTCGAGCAGAAATTGTGCTTTGTATATCTCAGCAGCTTTTACCCTGCTGCACGATTCAGTTTTCAAAAAGTTATCAGAAACAATAAATTGGTCGAACACCTCCCATCGATACTTTGATTTTATTGTCTGAATAACCTCGGCCATCAAAGCCTCAGACAAATTAACAAGCTGCGGGTTACTACCTGTGTGGTATTCTCCGTCCCCAACAAGATTTTGCATGCTTTCATCTGTTGGTGTATCGTTGAAATCACCCATGCAGACAATCTTAACTGATTTTTCGGTTTGAATAGTATTTTCTATTGATTGTTTCAAGGTATTCGACGCAATTTGCCTTAGCTTCTTCGTTTCCATTAATCCGCCATAACGACTCGGCCAGTGATTTACAAAAAGTGCCAGGGTATCACAGCCAAACAAAATCCCGTTTACTTTCAGTATATCTCTGGTCCTGAACGCCTTATTTTCAGGGTTCTTCACAGAGATAGCCTCGTAATCAAGTGGATGAAAAACATCGGGCCTATACAATAGAGCAACGTCTATTCCTCGCGGATCAGGCGAATCTTTGTGGATTATCTTATAATGGTACTTTGAAAGAGGCTCGGTTTTACAAAGATATTCGAGAACCTCTCTGTTCTCGATCTCGCACAGCCCCACAATTGCCGGTGCATTCCACTTCCCGGCGCCAATTATTACTTTTGCCAACCGTTCAGCCTTTTCCCGAAACCGCAACGGACTCCACCTCCTTTCAGCCGTCTTTAAATATTCATCATCGTTTAGAGTTGTGTCGTTCTCGCTATCAAAGAAGTTTTCTGTATTGTAAAACATGAACGATACCTCAGTTTTTGATTCCTGAGCTGTTAGTGCACCACAAAATAGAAAAGTTAAAATGTAAAAATTGAGAAGAATCTTCATAAGTCCTAAAATCTAAGATTCTACAAAAGGAAATCTACTTCTTTGATTTCTTCCCCTGCCATTCCAGCGCACCTAAATCCGGTCCGGCATCTAAAAAGCGGTTCCTGCCTTTTAAATCATTGGGATACAACTTACTGATAGTCCTGTCTGCATTGTCCTTAGCCCTGCTCAACGAATCGAGCTCGAAATTGTACTTTTTGTAAGGATCGACAAACAAAGAATCAGAGCTGGTTCTGAAGCAGTTAGAATAGTGCGCTTTATCCTTGAAAACATCAACTTTATCAACCTGGACAATACAGCGATTAAACGAATAGTTAAATACATTTTCAGTATTACTTTTCAGGCTTACCTCATTTCTCGAGCCAAGATTTCCTGTAATAATACAATTTGAGAAGTCAGCTTTAGTGATGTCACCAACGTAGTCTTTCTTATCTTTTGTGATGGTAAGAATATTCGAAATATAAATTGATGATGTTGATCGTGGTTTAAAATTATAGGCATCGTGCCAGTAATTGGCAATGGTTGACTGATTGAATTCATAATTTCCACCCACCAACATAGCCACCGCATAATAACCGCAATTAGTTATCAAACAATTCGTGGCCTGAACGCTTGACTGAACGGCAAAAATTCCGGCATAAGCCATATTCTGAATTTTCACATTATAAAGGCTGACACCTGCTGTCCGCTTATCTCCAACATTGCCAATCATCAAACCTATATTGGCATTTTTAATTTCAACATTCGAAAATTCATTTCCTTTACTCCCTGCGTATAAAGAAATTCCATCCCACTGATCAGGTAAATTCTGATAAGAACTTTCGAGCCGATCTCCGTAAAAGAAGATTGGGTTTTCAACCGTTCCTTTTGCCAATATCTTTCCTTCAACATGAAGCCCAGCTTCCTTATGAAAATAGACTTTTGTCCCGGCCTGAATCGACAAAGTTGAAGTACTATCAACATAAGAATCAGTATATACCAAATAGGGCTTCTCACTAGTCCAAACAGAGTTTTTGGGTATTTTACCTTTTATAAGTTTAAAATCCTGTCCCCAGGCAACAAGGTCAACGTCCTGATGATTGTCGTTGGTAACAAATTCAATCGAATCTTTTACAACCAGGGGCAAATCCTGACCGCTGGGATCAACCGTCACCTCAACAAAAATATACATGCTGTCCAAAGGAGCAATTTCCATGTTTTTAACCTCATTCGCCGATTTCCCATTGATGTTTAACCTGAAATTTGAAGTGGCTCCTTTAGCCAATTTTATCGAAGAAATTAAAACCTTTTGATCGTACGGATTATAAATCTTTAAATGCTGAGTAGTAGACCCTACAGTGGTAAAAATAGTATCAAACATCACTGTATCAACAGAAAAACGCAATTTGGCGTTAGCTGACGAGAGGTATTTATCGTCCTCGCACGACATCATGTATCCCAAAAAGAGAAAGCCAAACAATATTTTTAGAAAGTTTTTCAAGAAACAGATTTAGTAAAATAACGTTTTGACTTCTACACTTATTATGCCAAAAATAATAAATGGTTTTCACATTTTTTAACACTTATCTATTAAAGTGACGAAAAAGCAAACCTTTTCCGGATTTCTTAACATCTTCAAAATCGAATTCGTCATTCTCCACATGAGAAACAATCTTCCGGCAAGTAACAGACTTATGTTTTTTTCACGTAAATCTGATAAAAGTTGAAAATTGTCTCTTAAAAAAAACATAGTGATTAACTTTACCTCGGAAAGATAAAATTGATGAAGCAAATAATATTAATATTTCTGCTGGCATTAAGCCTTACAACATTTTCAGGAAATAAACAAAATCCCGAATTCATTAAACACATTAACGATCAATGGGTTGACTCATTAATGAAAAAGCTAACGGTCGATCAAAAAATCGGACAACTTTTCATGATTCAGGCTTATTCGTCGTTAAAACATCAAAAAACAGACGTATTGCTGAAACAAATAGAGCAGTTTCAGGTCGGCGGTGTTATTTTTATGAAAGGTGGCCCTGTTGCTCAGGCAAAAATCACCAATCAATTTCAGCGAAAATCCAAAATTCCGCTGCTCATCGCAATTGACGGAGAAACTGGATTGGGATTCAGATTGGATTCAACGATCAACTATCCGGTGCAAATGGCTCTCGGAGCTATAACCAACGACTCGCTAATTTACCGCATGGGATACGAAATTGGCCAACAGTGCCGCCGATTAGGAATACATATGAACATGGCTCCGGTTTGCGACATAAATGTGAATCCAACAAATCCGGTCATTAATTCGCGCTCCTTTGGCGAAAGCAAAATGATGGTTGCCCACAAATCGTGGTTATATGCCAAAGGCCTGCAAGATGCAGGAGTACTGGCAACTGCGAAACATTTTCCCGGCCACGGAGACACTGAAATTGACTCACATTACAAACTCCCTGTTGTTAACCAAACAAAAACAGAACTCGATTCTCTTGAATTGTTCCCTTTTCATTTCCTGATCAATAGCGGAATCGGAGCTGTTATGACCGGGCATATTCAAGTTCCGGCATTGGAGCCAAATGCCAAGATTCCCGCGTCGATGTCTAAAAAAATAATCAGGAATAAATTGCAAAAAGACATGGGTTTCGATGGACTCATTATCACTGATGCAATGAATATGAGCGGTGCTGGCAAAGTTCCTTCGTCTGTTCTGGCTGTTAAAGCAATTAAAGCCGGGAACGACATGATTGAGATTGTACCCAATTTACCGCAGGCAATTGCAGCAGTAAAAGCCGCAGTAAATTCGGGCCAAATAACCATGAACGAAATTGACGAGAAGTGTAGGAAGATACTGACGGTAAAAAAATGGTTGAACATTGACAAACAAAAGATTACAGATACAAAAAATCTTATTCCGGAACTGAACCAAAACAAATATTTATTAACTAAACGCGAGCTTTTCGAAAAAGCTCTGACCGTTTTGGAAAATAAGAACAACTTGATTCCACTTCGACAGATAGACACTTTAAAAATTGCCAGTTTATCTATTGGTTCATCCGAAATAACACCCTTCCAGAAAATGCTGGAAAACTACACGCAGATTGATCAGTTCAATATTTCAAAATCAGCTACCGAACAGGAAATAAATAATTTGATAGACCAGCTTAAACCTTACAATTTGATTGTAATTGGAATACATGGAATGGGACTTTATCCCGCCAAAAGGTATGGAATCACTGACCAACAAATACAAATCACAGAAAAGCTCGCCAATCGAAACACAATCTACTCATTCTTTGGCAACCCATACGCGCTCCCAAACTTTCCTCAACTCAAAAATGCCAAGGGTTTAGTTATTTCTTATCAGGACGATAAAGACGTAGAGGAACTTGCGGCTCAACTCATTTTTGGAGCGATTAACAGTGCCGGGAAATTACCAGTAACCGTGAGCGAAATGTATCCGGTAGGTTCTGGTATCAATTTACAAAATATTCAACGGCTGAAATATTCAATTCCTGAAGAAGTCGGCATCAGTTCAATTTATCTCGACCGAACAATCGACTCAATAGTAAGCCGGGGAATTTCTGCAAAAGCTTTCCCAGGATGCCAGGTTTTTGTTGCAAAAAATGGTAAAGTTATAATGAACAAAAATTATGGATTCCTGACCTACGACCAAACACAACCCGTTAAAAACGAAACTATTTTTGATCTGGCATCGGTAACAAAGGTTTCGGCGCCACTTCCGGCTGTGATGAGGCTCTACGACGAGAAAAAAATAAATCTGGATGCTCCCTATTCCAACTATCTGGTCGAATTCAAAAATTCAAACAAATCCAATATTTCTGTACGCGATGTGCTCACCCACCAGGCTCGTCTGCAACCTTTCATTCCATTTTACCTCGAACCCGGCTCAAAGTCAACTGTGCGAACTGGAGTATTCGAAAATCAGCCATCAGAACAATATGCTCTCCGGGTTTCAAAAAACCTATACGAAAGAAATGATTTTGAACAACAAGTAATCTCCGATATTGCAAAATCACCGCTTCTTCAGAAAAAAGAATATGTTTATTCTGATCTCGGAATGGGAATGTTTCGCTTCGTGGTTGAACGGCTAACTAAACAGAGTTTTCCGGAATACCTCATGCACGAATTTTACAAACCATTGGGAGCCTCAACTACTGGCTTTAAACCTTATGAAAAATTCCCGACAGACCAAATTGCTCCGACGGAAAATGACCAGTACTTCAGGAAAGAACAACTTCAGGGCTTTGTCCACGATGAAATGGCGGCTGTATTGGGGGGCGTATCCGGAAATGCTGGTCTATTCAGCAATGCAAATGATTTGGGTAAGTTGATGCAAATGTACCTGCAACTAGGGTATTACGGAGGCAAACAATACATTGCACCTGAAACGATACAAGAGTTTACCAAAGTTCAGTTTCCAGGAACAGAAAATCACCGGGCTTTAGGGTTTGACAAACCCACTCCCGGAATCGCAGGGCAAAAAAATAAATTTCCTGCAGCAGACGCAAGCCCCGAAAGTTATGGTCATACTGGCTACACCGGAACTTTCGTGTGGATGGACCCTGCAAACCAGCTGCTCGTTATTTTTCTTTCAAACAGGGTATATCCAAGCCGCAATCATTCAGCCATTTCCGATTTAAGTATCAGACCTGGAATACAGCAAGCCGTTTACAATGCGCTAAAGAAAGGCTCCAATTAACTATTAAAAATTGTTAATTTTTTTACTTTTTTTTCATCAAATTGCAATTAATCGAATTGTGAAATCTGTTGGCAATCAGCCTGAAACAATAGTCAAATCTTTATCCGCTGCCTTCTTTTATGAGTTCTGCGACTCATAGCTGCTCATAAAACATAGATGTTACCTCATTGTTATTTATATATTAATTTTAACTTTAGAGGGAGTTTAATAGTAAAAAGAGTGTACAACCATAAAAACTAAATGTCATGGAAAGGAAAATCACTTTTAACGAGCTACGTCACATCAAAGACAGTTTACCAGACGGTTCAATCAGTCAGATTGCGCAGGAATTTGGGATAGAGGTTGAAACCGTCAGAAATTATTTTGGAGGCGCAAATTACATAAAAGGAAAATCGGTTGGATTGCACATTGAACCAGGGCCAGACGGCGGCGTAGTACTGCTTGATGATTCTACCATTTTAGATAGAGCTCAACAACTAATTTCATTGCACGCGAATTAACTTTTAATTTTTTAATCCAGATAGACTGCCTTATCTTTATAGGGCAGTTTTTTTTTGTCAAATTTTAACCAAGCCAATCTACCATGAAAAACCTCACACTTGTCTTCACCCTGCTCGTTCTGACAATATCTTCGTACGCCCAAAAACAGTTATTCAATGGGAAAAACCTAAAAAACTGGGAAATATACCTTGGAAGTCCAATCACCGGTTTTGAAGATCTTGCAAAGAAAGCTACACCGGCCACCACATACAGTATCGTTCGCCTCGAAGGCAAAAAAGTAATTCGCGTTTCCGGAGATATCTTTGCATCGCTGGCAACGAAAGAGGAATATGGAAACTACCATCTCCACCTCGAATTTAAATGGGGCGAAAAAATTTACGGGAAGCAAAACAGCGGGTTGCTATACCATAGTTTTGGCCCGTTTGGGGCTGCATTCGGAACATGGATGGCTTGCATCGAACACCAATTGATGCACGACAATTTGGGTGATACTTACCTGATGGGAAATACCTCGTGCCAAACTAAAACTAAAATGGGAAACTTTGGAACAGCATACTTTTACGCGCCCGACGGACAAGTTTCAACATTTAGTGAAGACACAAACGGCCGTTCAATCAAAAAGAAAGAAGATGCTGAAAAGCCACTGGGGGAATGGAACACCGTTGACTTGTATTGTTTTGACCAAACATCAGTGCACGTAGTTAACGGCAAAGTTGTAATGGTAAATACCAATTGCAGCACATACGAAGGTGGAAAAACAACTCCGTTGACCAAAGGGAAAATCCAAATTCAGTCGGAAGGTGGCGAGTTTTTTATCCGTAAAATTGAAATCAGCGATATAACCGAAATTCCTGCTGATTTACTGAAATAATCTGACGATATTAGTTGATCTCACCAGCGGTTAGGCTTTTTGGCCTGACCGTTTTTTGTATCCATCCTGAACCTTTCTTTTTTTGCGTGTACTGTGTAAAAAAAAACTCGCATGGGACAACGCATAAATAACATGGCCGGTTGGATCGTATTTTCAATCGCCCTTACCGTATATATCCTGACACTTGAGCCAACGCTCAGTTTGTGGGACTGCGGCGAATTTCTCACATCGGCATACAAACTAGAAATAAACCACTCTCCAGGCGCTCCGCTCTTCATGCTGCTTGGCCGTATTTTTTCATTATTAAGCTTTGGCGACGCTTCAAAGGCTGCCTTCTGCATCAACATGATTTCGGCAATTGCAAGCGCGGCAACCGTCCTCTTTCTGTTCTGGACAATCAGTTGGCTAATCAGCAAAATAGAAAAGTCAGAAAATCCATTTCCAATGTACCTTAAGATCGGTGCTGCAGCTATAGGCGCGTTAACGTTTGCATTTACCGATTCTTTTTGGTTTTCAGCGGTAGAAGCCGAAGTTTACGCTTTATCGTCGCTTTTTAGCGCGGTAGTGTTGTGGGCAGCAACCCGGTGGGAAAGAGAGGCCGACGATCCAGCCTCTGCGCGCTGGATAATCCTGATTTTTTTCCTGATCGGGCTTTCTATCGGCGTTCATTTGCTGAACCTGCTGGTTATTCCATCCGTAGCATTAATCATCTATTTCAGAAAATTTACCTATTCATTAAAAGGATTGTTTGTCACACTTTTAATTAGCGGATCAGGAATAATCTTTTTGCTTAAAATCTTCATCCCCGGCATTCTCGAACTCTCAAAAAGTCTGGAATTACTTTTTGTAAATAACCTTAATTTTCCAATTCACTCAGGCATCCTGACCTACATTATTTTGCTCACAGGAGCTCTTTCTGTCGGGTTAATATACAGCCAGCAAAGAAAATTGCACACCTTAAATCTGCTTCTGTTATGCACAACATTCATGCTCATTGGCTATACGTCGTATATCGCAACAATCGTGCGTGCCTCGGCCAATGTCCCCATCAATCAGGGTGACCCGGACACAACCTTCAGCCTGCTAAATTATCTAAACCGCGAGCAATATGGCTCCCGCCCAATACTGTATGGCGAAAATTTCGGTTCGGTTGCCACCGGATATAAAGAACGAGATACGTGGGTTGTTCAGAAAGGAAAATATATTAAAAGCAAGCTCAATCCTGAAATTGAATACGACAACCAAACTGTCGGCTTTTTTCCACGAATGCACAGTAACGACCCTGAACATATAGAGGCATACAAAAAACAGTTTGGCATGAAAGGGAAGAAGATAAATATTACGAATGAAGACGGAATTTCTAACGAAACAGTAATACCAACTTTCGCCGAAAATTTTTCTTTCTTCCTGAATTATCAGTTGGGCTACATGTACGTCAGGTATTTCCTGTGGAACTTTGTAGGCAGGCAAAACGACATCCAGGGGAATGGTGACCAGATTAATGGCAACTGGAGATCAGGCATTCCTTTTATTGACAGTACTTTTGCCGGGCCACAAGCCAATCTCCCAACGGATTTAAAAACAAACCGGGGCCGGAATTCTTATTTTTTTCTACCTTTTCTACTCGGAGTTATCGGACTCATTTACCACTACCATAACGACCGGAATAACTTTCTGGTAACGGCTTTGTTATTTTTCCTGATGAGTTTTGCGTTGGTAATCTACCTTAACGAAGTTCCGAACACTCCACGCGAGCGCGATTACGTTTATGTTGGTTCATTTTATGTTTTCAGTATTTGGGTTGGATTGGGTGTATTGTCAGTTTTTTCGCTAATCAGAAAAAAACTAAATGAAAAAAGTGCGTTAGTTGCTTCAATCGCCATTTGTACGCTTGCCTCTCCCATTCTACTCCTGGCTCAAAATTACGATGACCACGACCGCTCTGGTCGTTACTCAGCCCGCGACATGGCCAAAAATTACCTTGAATCGTGCGAACCCAACACCATATTATTCACGCACGGTGATAACGATACATATCCGCTTTGGTATTGCCAGGAAGTGGAAGGCATCCGTCGCGACGTACGGGTGGTAGTTATGCCTTATCTTTCGGCAGACTGGTACATTGCGCAACTACAACGTAAGTTTTACCAAAACGAACCGTTGACAATGTCAATTCCTTTGGAAAAATACCAGACCTCGCAGTTAGATTACGTTTATATTGTACCAAAAATCGAAGAAGAACAGCGATTGAGTGATGTGCTGGAGTTCGTTTCAAGCGACTCGTCAAAAACCAAAATAGCAACCGAAAACGGCGAATTACTGAGCTTCATTCCCGTCAGGAAAATGAAGATCGAAATTCCTGAACAAGAGCCTATTCACATTGATCTGAACAAAAGAGCAATAAACAAAGGTGATTTAGCTTTTTGGGATATTATTTCGTCGAACAAAGGCAAACGCCCGGTGTGTTTCACCGCCTGGGCTGACGCGGAAGATCACGGACTTAAAAACAATCTGATCTTCGACGGCCTGATCTATCGCTTGAATAACCACAAGTCGCCCTGCTCGGGCATGCTCGACTCAGGGGAAATTGATTCAACAAGTTTGTACGCTAAACTAATGAAACAATGCAATTGGGATAATTTATCCAAACGAAATATAAACTTTGACTGGCACCATCGCCGTATGTTTGCCAGTATGCAAATTAGAAATGCCTTTTTCAGGCTTGCAAACAAACTAACGGAAGAGAAGCAAACCGCCAAAGCCATAGAAGTACTGAAAAAAGCCGACTCAGCGATGAGCCTGAGAAACTGGCCGGTTGACTACCAGAGCCTTTTGCTTGCCGCATTATATACGCCAAACGGGCAAAAAGAAGGTGGCGAAGTAAAATTCAGGGAATTAAGTAAGTCTCTTGAAGAATGGCTTGTGTATTATTCATCATTTCAGAAAGATCAAAAGACTGCCGTGCCGGAAGATGCAGAATATAAACTCTCGCTATACAATGAACTGATAAAACAAGCAGCTAACACGTTGCCGGAAGCTGAGCTCAAAGCCATGAAAGAGAAACTTATAACTTATGCCAATAAGTTCTCCTGAAAAAAACTGTATTACATTCAAATAGTGAGCGGGTGACTTTGAGTCACCCGCTCACTAAAAAGGCACGAATTATTTCACGGGGATATTCTTCAGAGTCTCTACCAAAAAGTCCCAGAATTTACCAACCGATTCAATATTCACTTTTTCGTCGGGAGAGTGCGGAAAGCGAATAGTAGGGCCAAACGAAATCATATCCCAGTTCGGATATTTTCCACCCAAGATTCCACATTCCAATCCGGCGTGAATGGCTTTTATTTCAGGAATACGTCCGTACTTCTCATTGTAAACCTTCTGCATCGTTTTCAGGATTGGAGATTCCATATTGGGTTTCCAGCCCGGATACCCCCCGGTTAATGTAACTTTTGCTCCGGCCAGCGTGAATACCGATTCCATCCGCGAACCTAATTCTGCGCGGGCTGAATCAACTGAGCTACGCATCAAACATGCAATACTAATTGTTTTAGTGGCATTGTCGGATTTCACGATAGCCAAATTAGTCGATGTTTCAACCAGTCCGATCATGCTGTCGCTCATTCGAATCACGCCGTTTGGCGCAGCAACAATGGCATGTGTGAGATTAATCTGCGTTTTCTCGTCAATCAAACTTGCAGGCATTTCAGTTTTTGCCAATTCAATTTTCAGAGTGGGTTCGGTAGCCGAAAGCTCGCGTTTGATGATGTTGGTTAATCCGGCAACCAGCCCTACCAATTTATCGGCAGTTGCATACGGAACAGTTACTACACCAAAGGCCTCACGCGGAATCGCATTTCTAAGGCTTCCTCCGTTGATTGACGCCAGTCGCACACCACAAACTTTATTGGCTTCTTTAAGCAAGCGGAAGAATATTTTGTTGGCATTCCCTCGGCCTAAAATAATATCCATTCCTGAATGGCCACCTTTCAATCCGGTTACATTCAATTTAAAAGCAATTGAATCGGCAGGCACCGGAACTTCTGAAAATGTAAACTCAGCGCAAGCGTCTTCTCCACCAGCACAACCCACATACAATTCGCCTTCATCTTCCGAGTCCATGTTGATCAGAATCTGCCCATCCAAAACACCTGGTTTTAGTCCGTTTGCACCGTCCATACCCGTTTCCTCGGTAGCGGTAAACAAAGCTTCAATTGGCCCGTGGGCGATATCTTTCGAAGCCAAAACTGCCATCGCCGAAGCCACACCAATACCATTGTCGGCACCGAGGGTAGTTCCATTCGCTTTCACCCATTCGCCATCAATTATGGTCTCAATCGGATCTTTAGTGAAGTCGTGCGCTTTATCGCTGTTCTTCTGCGGAACCATATCGAGGTGTCCCTGCAAAATAACGCCCTTGCGGTTTTCCATTCCAGAAGTAGCCGGTTTACGGATAATCACATTCCCGGCTTCGTCTTTGTGGGTATCGAGCCCCAGACTTTTACCGAAGTTCACCATGAACTCCCTGATTTGCTCTTCATGATACGACGGACGCGGGATACGCGTCAATTCGTAGAAATTCGCCCAGACTTCGCCGGGCTGCAATTTGATGATTTCGTTGCTCATATATTTGATTTTAAAAATAATTTGCTGTTGAACATTAAGTTTCTAAAGGTACAACTTAAACTACACTTATCGCCGAAAACTCAGAATAAAAAAACCTGCAGACAAACTGATGCCTGCAGGTTTTCTCATCCAATATTTTGACTAATTACTCTTTAATATTCGGCTTTTCCAGTCCGTATCCTTTTTTGCTGTCTTCAGCTCTCAGAAGCATTGCAAAGAAGATGGCAAGAAAACCAAAAAAGGCGAAAATCAACATCGGAATCATATAATTGTATTGAGTCACAGTTTGCTCCTTTCCGTCAACAAGTTTATTGATGGTTCCGGTGATACAATATTTATCGAGAACAACACCGATAAGAAGTGGAACGCCCATTAGGCCCCAGTTTTGCACCCAGAATGTCATCGCATAAGCAGTTCCCAGTTTGCTGTGAGGAATAATTTTTGCAATGGAAGGCCACATGGCTGCCGGAACCATCGAGAACGCGATTCCGAGAAGGATTACTAAACCAATAGCAATCGGGAAACTGTTGAGCGATGGAATGGAGAACAACAGGTGAACACAAACCAGTAAGATCGATCCAAGAATCATGATTGATGCGCCTCTTCCTTTTTTATCGAAAATGCTACCAAATACCGGGGTAAGAAGCAGAGCGCCAAAAGGCAGCAAAGCAGGAATGTACCCAGCAAAAGTGTCAGAAATATCAAATTTCTGCACAATCATATTCGTTGCATATTTTATGAACGGGAATACAGCGGAATAAAACAAAACGCACAAAGCTGTAATATACCAGAATGCACGGTTTTTGCCAATTTCTATAATATCGCTAAACTTGAACTCTTCGTCAGCAGCCACTCCGGCATCGGCATCTTCTTTATCTAATTTGCGATCCATAAAGGTAAACAGGATAAAAACCAACATCCCAATGCAAAGGAAAACCAATGCAAGAAGAACTGGTGCACTGATATTGCCGGTCATCCGTACCAGAGGTATCGGCGTAAACATCGCCAAAGCCGTTCCGATACGTCCTGTCGAAGTATTTAACCCAATGGCCAGCGCCATTTCTTTTCCGCGGAACCAGCGGACTACAGCCTTGTTGGCAGCGATCCCAAACATCTCGCAGCCTACCCCGAAAATAGCGAAGCCAAACCCGGCAACAACTGCCGATTTTGCGGACGACGCAATTAGCTGCCACCCAAAGATATTTAACTCGAACATTCCCTGAACATGGCCAGAAATGGCCCAGTATTTAATAGCAGCACCTACCAACATGATTCCTATAGAAAGTATTCCGGTAAAACGAACGCCCATCTTGTCGAGGATCATCCCGCTAAAAACGAGCATCAGCAAAAATACATTGAACCATCCGTAACCACTGGTAAAAAATCCATAATCGGATGCCGACCATGACAATGCGCCCTGAAGTCTTTCCTGTAAAGGGGCCATGGCATCGGTTAAATAATATGCACACATCATGGTAAACGATACCAAAACAAGCACCAGCCAGCGGGCAGTCTTGGAATCGCGTAGGTTCGCTTTTATTTCTGTCATGTTAAAAAGTATTTTGATAATTTTTGAAAGCCCTAAATATAAGAAAATATGCTTCAGTTAAACGACGACAAAATGCAGCAAAAAAAATCCCGGCAGGTTTTGCCGGGATCAAATATCATTTATTTCGTTTCTACTGATTTGCTCTCAATAATGCTTTTTATTGCGCCTGTTGTTGTGTAAAACTCAAGTCTATAGTTTCCGTCGAGCAATTCCTCCGGAACAGGTGCCACTGATCCAAACTGAGCTACCGGTGTTCTGCTGGTGACCAGCAGTTTGTTGCCGTCGAGAATACGAATTTCGGCCATTCCGGGAACACGGTAAAAAACACCGCTTTTTCCAGCTTCCGGATTTGTCGAGGCCAGTGAATTCTGTTTTGAAGCCAGTTCTTCGTTTCTTGTCACATCAATAACAACCGGGCGTCCTGATAAATCAGTCTTTGGAAGAACTCCTCTGTCGTCGCTAAACCTAAAAAAAACTTCTCCCTTAGCTGTCTTTTCTCCCGGAATATAATCGAAGCTAAATTCATACGATTGTTTCGAAGACTTCCCGATAAACAAAGCGAGGTAATTCTCTTCCATTTTCGATAGCTCGTCGCGCATTATCTCAAATGATTTTCCATCCGGAAGAGGTTCATTGTTTGCGTTGGTCAACAAAGCAAAGCGTGAGTTTCTGAGATTGAAAATAGTTTCGGCAGCTTCAGCAGCTTTTTGGTCCGGATTTTTTGAAACAAGCTTAAAGCGCTTGGTTGTATCGGCCGGCGAATAAAAACTCCAGATCGAAAGATCGGTGAAATTCACCTTTGTTTCCGGCTCCTTCACAATGAACGACTGTGTTGGAAGGCCTGACTCTGCCGCCTTTACGCCACTGTTAATTCCGGCAATAACTCCGGCATCAGTAAGGCTAACCAATTGTGCTGCCGGCCCTAACGCTTTACGAACCTGGTCAGGATCTGGCTGACTGAACGTCTCAAGCGACAATCCGTCTATCGTCCAGCGATCAGCATCGGCAACAGGTGCATTATCAATTCCAAGTAACTTCTGTGCATAACTTTGAAATGGTCCGTGTACAAATCGTTCTCGGGTAGCTTTCACCTTCACTCTTATTCCGGTTTGCGGTAATGAATAAACTACGCCTTCGCTCAACGCCGACGCGGCTCCCGGAACCTCTTTCTTTTTGTCATCTTTCGGACTGGCAAAAACCGAAGCCGTAAAAAGCAATAAAATAAATGTGAATATTGAAGTCTTCATTTTTGAAAATTTAATTGGTTTCTGTTTTCTGGCAACAAGAGTACTACTCCTGCCTAAATTAAAACCCAAAAATAACCAAAATATTATACGAGTTGCAGAAAAGCACAACCAAGGTTTTCGATTATATCCGAGGCAATAAGGGCACATTCGCCAACCTTTTCTTTAGCTAAATCACCAGCCAATCCATGCAAATAAACGCCAATTAAAGCAGCATCTTCCGGAGAATAACTTTGAGCCAGTAAACCTAAAATTATTCCAGTCAATACATCACCGCTTCCGGCAGTTGCCATTCCCGGATTGCCGGTGCTGTTAAAAAAGACTCGCCCGTCAGGGAAACTAACACTCGTATGTGCTCCTTTCAAAACAACGATAGCACGATTTGCTACAGAAAAATCCATCTGTTTTTTTAGCCGGTCGAATGAGTTTGCCGAGGTTCCCGCCAAACGCTCAAATTCCTTCGGATGCGGAGTGAGGATTGCATTTTCAGGCAACAAACGGTACCATTCTTTATTTTCTGAAAGAATATTCAGGGCGTCGGCATCGATCACCATTTTTTCCGGTTTCTTCTGAAGCAAAGTTTTAAGCGCCACCTTAGTCTCCTCTTTTTTATCCAATCCGGGACCAATTCCGACCGCCGAATAAGGGCCCAACTCGGGGACCAACGAAAAAACAGTCTCCGACGAATCAATCGAAATCATTGTTTCAGGCGCCGAAATCTGCATAATTTCATATCCTTTCTCCGGAATATGCGAGGTCAGCAAGCCGGTTCCAGAACGCAAACAAGCTCTTGAGGCAAGTACTGCTGCGCCCATTTTTCCGTAACTTCCGGCAATTAACAGGGCATACCCAAAGTTGCCCTTGTGCGAAAATTTATCGCGCTTTTTAATTTTTCCTGAAATGAAATCGGAGGTCAGGTAATAAAACAGGCTTTCAGTTTGGTCAATTGCAAGCGGGTGTATATCTATCGGTAAAACTGCCCAATCGCCTGTAAACCGGAAATTCTCTGCAAACAGAAAACTAAGCTTTGGGAACTGGAACGTGAGCGTTTGTGCAGCTTCGACAATCGTTCTGCCAACATTTGCTGAGTTATCTTCGCCAAACAATCCGCTCGGAACATCAATTGAAATAACCCGGGCTAACGAATTGTTGATGAATTCCACCAAGCTTGCAGCCAGCCCTTCCAGCGGCTTATTCAGCCCCGAACCAAACAACCCGTCGATCACAATATCTTCGGAAGTGATCAGCGGAAAATCATTTTCCGACTCGACCTTTCTCAAAGTGACTTTTCGCTGTTCTTCAAGCCTTTGCCAGTTAATCAAAGGATCGCCTTTCAGTTCCTTACCAAAAACCGAAAGAAAAACTGTACATCTATAATCGTGATAAGCCAGCATTCGCGCCACTGCCAGTGCATCGCCCCCATTATTTCCAGGGCCGGCAAACAACAGAATATGCCGAAATCGCTCTGTATTTTCAAGCAGCCAGTTTGTTATTCGAGCCGATGCCCTTTCCATCAGATCAATTGATGAGATCGGTTCCATCGCCATAGTTTTACGGTCAATTTCAGCTATTTGCTTGCAGGTAAACAGTTTCATTTTACTTTCTTTTGTATCAAAAATACGAAGTTTCGTTATTTCAGCAGCGTTTTCGATTCCTGTAATTTCAGCAATTCGCCGGTTTATTGACGATTGTCAAACTTTTATCTTTGAAAACTTGACTATATTTGTCAGTATTGCAAAAGTTTAATAACACTGACCTTTTATTAATTTGAAAAACTCAGGATATGTTTAAACAACACCCAAAGGGATTATTAGCAGCGGCTCTGGCGAATATGGGAGAGCGCTTTGGTTTTTATACCATGATGGCCATACTCGTGCTATTTTTACAAGCCAAATTTGGTTTGTCTGGTGTAAACGCTGGAATTATTTATTCCATTTTTTATTTCTCAATTTACATTTTAGCCTTTGTTGGAGGGCTGATTGCCGACAAAACCAGAAACTACAAAGGAACTATCCTGACTGGATTAGTCATGATGGCGGTTGGTTATTTTCTTATTGCGATTCCGTCTCCAACCCCTACTCCGAATAAAGTTCTTTTCCTGACATTAACCTGCATTGGGTTATTTGTAATCGCATTCGGGAATGGGCTGTTTAAAGGAAATTTGCAGGCACTGGTCGGACAGATGTACGATAACCCCGAGTACGGGAAAATGAGAGACTCAGGTTTCTCTTTGTTCTATATGTTTATTAATGTTGGGGCTATTTTTGCTCCGTTAGCTGCAATTGGCGTCCGAAACTGGTGGCTAGGGAAACATGGATTTCAATATAATGCCGATCTTCCTTCTTTATGTCATGCGCATCTGGATGGAACAATTAACACCGCAGCTTCTGAATCCCTGACGCAAATGGCAACAAAAGTTAGCAGCAGTCCGGTTACCGATATGACCGTCTTTGCAAAAGATTACCTGAATGTATTTACTACTGGATTCCATTATGCTTTTGCAGTTGCCATTTTTGCAATGGCTATTTCTTTGGTAGTCTATCTGGTGAACAAAAAGAATTTCCCGAATGCCAAGAAAGTGGTTACTTCTGGTGCCGCTGTTGATCCAGATGCCATTGTAATGGATATTAAAGAAGTTAAACAACGTTTGTATGCTTTATTTGCAGTGTTTGGCGTTGCTATTTTCTTCTGGCTTTCCTTTCATCAAAACGGCTTGACACTTACCTATTTCGCAAAAGAATATACTAATTTAAGCAGCGTGAAGGTTTCTTTAGGTGGCGTGACTCTGCAGGGTGCTGAAATTTTTCAGTCGATCAATCCTTTCTTTGTTGTTTTTCTCACCCCGATTGTTTTAGCATTATTTGGTTGGCTACGGGCTCGTGGTAAAGAGCCTTCAACTCCTAAGAAAATTGCCATTGGTATGTTTATCGCAGCATTAGCTTACTTGGTAATGACAATAGGTTCTTATGTTAGTAACTTGCCACTGCATTCCGCTATCAATCCTGAAGAAGGTGGAGTTCCATTAGCTGAAAACTTAAAAGTGACTCCGTTACTGCTCATTTTTACTTACTTTATTCTGACCATAGCTGAATTATTTATTAGCCCTCTTGGAATTTCGTTTGTTTCTAAAGTTGCTCCGCCACAATATCAGGGTATAATGCAAGGTGGATGGCTTGGGGCTACGGCCATTGGCAATGCTTTTTTATTTTTAGGTGCCATTCTTTACGACAATATTCCAATTTGGATGACTTGGACTTTGTTTGTTGTTGCCTGTACAATTTCGATGTTTATCATGTTGTTTATGTTGAAATGGCTCGAACGAGTTGCTAAATAGTTATTTTAACGATTTATACAGCAGAACAATAAATAGATAAAAACAATACTTCTGAGAGAGCGGCAATTGTCGCTCCTTTCTATTTTCGTTAAAATTTAAGTATTTGGGATGTTGACAGCTTTGATGGCGGGTTGAATAGTTTCGGCCTAGTTATTTCAAGAATGAAAGGCAGGAGGCAGTCAGAAAATAAAGGAGTTTAATAAAAAAGAGCGACTGAAATCGCTCTTTTTTATTAATAAATATCAAAGCTGTCCCCGGTTATTCCCATTTGATGGTTTTTGAATCGGTAGTTACAAATTGCACATTATTCCCTTTATCTGCCGTCGCTCCGGTTTCATATCTGATTCCTACCAGTTCAACTACATAATCAGTGTTAGCCACAGGCGACTTTCCGCTTGCCCATCCCGAAGTAGTTGCGCCAAATTCATATTCAGCTTTGTCCGAAGCTAAAAGAGTTCCCTGAAAGAGCAACTCCGATTTGTTTGCCGAATAAAGCCTTACAAGGTAAGCGTCGCCATTCTGAACTTTATCCCAGGTAGCCTTTAGCAAATGGTTTGCCATAGCAGCTGTTTTAATTACAATCGGAGTAAGTTTTTCGTCGCCAACGGCGTCTTTACCAGTAAATTTCTCGTCACTGGTCGATGTTACTTCAAACGAATAGTCGCCTTTCACAGGCAAGTCGGTAGTAAAGTCTGCCGTTTGCGGAATAAATACAAATTGCTTTTTATCGGCTGTAGCTGTAAGCTGGTAAACTTTTCCACCGGTTCCGGGGGCAGTTACTTTTACCGATTTGATGTCGTAATTTGCAATAGCGCTAACGTAAATTCCATATTTAACTCCACCCTCAACTTTTAAGTCGTGAACCGATACATCAACTATTGCTTTTAGTGGATCAGGAGTGTCGTCGTTATCACACGACACCAAACCAAAAATTCCGAAACTCAGAACGAAAAGTCCTGCAAATAAACTTCTAAACTTTTTCATTTTTTAATTAATTTTGAATGTTATTTAATCATTGCCGGACCATTCCGGCTATTTTTTGAAAAGGACCAGCTGTAGGAGGCGGTCCTTTTTTACATTACAAATGATGAGAAGCAAACTGCGATGGTTGCGTCAGGATTATCACGCCTGCTTTGTCAGTCGTGAACCTGGACTTGTTTAGCGGTTATTTATCAAACGATTGCCGCCATATTTATTCCAGATAATTTTCTTTAAAATTTGACCTTCGTTTCCTGAAATATTAGGAGTAGCCAAATTGATTTTTATAAAAAATTGGGTTTCTTGATCTGGGAATAGTAACCAACAAATAAAAATTATACTTTTGAAAAAATAGTGAAAGCCGTTCTTCTTTTATGTTATTCAAACTTCGAAAAT
>DAOPZV010000030.1:0-27828 GCA_035353575.1 Prolixibacteraceae bacterium
AATGATAAGATTAATGCTTAATAGAATCAAAAAATAAAATTTAAACAGTCTCTCAAAATAGAAATAATCAGCAAAGATGACAAACTGATATGTACCATAGAAGACAACGGTAAAGGAAGGAACACAGAAAAGACATCTGTAAATATATCGGGATACAAAAAAGAATCGTTTGGACTGCGACTATCGAAAGAGCGATTGAAATTATTGAGAGAAACGAGAAAGTCAGAAGCATTTTTTGAAATAGAAGATCTGTTTAGCGAAAAACGAAATCCGGCAGGAACCCGGGTTAAAATAGTCATGCCTTTTGAACAAGCAACATGATACGCACGATACTGGTTGACGACGATCCCAAGCATCTGGAATCGCTTCAGAAAATATTAAACGTCCATTTCAAGCAAATAGAAATAGTTGCTACAGCAGATAATGTCCCCGATGGAGCCAGAAAAATAAATGAGCTAAAACCCCAGATGGTTTTTCTGGATGTTGAGATGGGACAATACTCTGGCTTCGATCTTCTTGAAATGGTTGACGAACGTGATTTCGACGTTATTTTTACAACGAGTTATCAAAGATACGCTATTCAGGCCATTAAAGCCTCTGCCTTGGATTATATAGAAAAGCCCGTAGATAAAGAAAAACTATCTGAGGCAATTCAACGATATCGCGATAAAACCGTAAAAAACCACATCAATAACCTGCTCGAAAACTTTAGGCTTCCACCACAGAATCAACGCATAGCCTTGGCCGATAGTAATGGAATGAATTTTTATGAAACGAACCGAATTATATGTTGTATTTCAGATAACTCGACCACTTATTTTCAACTGAAAACCGAAGACCCAAAAACGCCAGTTAAGCGCGTTGCAGTATCGAAAGGTCTGTCGCAATGGGAAGATTTTCTGTTCGCTAAAGGCTTTTTCTTCAGGGTTCACAATAAATACATGGTTAACATCAATTACGTCAAGAAATTTGTAAAAAATGAAAACGCTTATTTATTGCTGGAACACTTTCAGGAACATATCCCGGTAGCCAGAAATCGTAAGGACGAGTTTATTCAGTTTCTGAGAGCCAAAGGAATAGTTTTATAATTGCAGTTTTATTTGCTTTAGCACCAAGGACTCCCTCAAATTCTCGAATCCCATTTTATTTTACCAAAATCAAATCGAAACCTTCCAAATTCAAATTTACATAGTATATATTCCTTAACACAGCGTAAATTTATTTACCAATAAAAAACAAAAATACCTGTTTAAATGGTAAATAGCGTGAATGATATCACCCCAAAAATTGCCCTCCCATATAAAAACGAAGTAACCTTTTTTGAAATTGGGAAAATCATCCGATGCAAATCGGATAACTCCTATACTGAATTCCTGATTTTAAATGACACGGGTAAAAACAAAGACTATTTCACCCGAATAGTATCCAAAGGGTTTTATCATTTCGAAGAATACCTGATGTCAACCGGATATTTCTATCGGATACATAATCAACACATCATCAACGTCAATCATTTAAAGAAAATTATTAAAAACAACGGAGGTTTTGTTGTGATGGACGACAACACCAACGAGCAAATCCCAATTGCTAGGGCCAGAAAAGAAGAATTTTTAAATTACTTGAAGAAAAAGGGAATTATTATACAGTAAGACAAAATAAATAAATGCATTTGTGAATTAGCATAAAAAGTGTATAAACATAAAATCACTATAAAAAAAGCCTGTCTGCCGAGGCATCCGGGCAGGGCGTAACCGAAAAGCCTTATGAGTAAGAAAATCTCAAAAACTATTTACTATGAAAAAAAATGTTTACTTCTGGCCCTATTTATGACAATCCTCCAAGTGGATTTTGTAAATGCCGGGACTCCCCAAAAAGGGAATGCCCAGCAGGAAAAGCCCTTTACAATAGGTTGTGGATTGACAGCCGGCCTTCCTGAAGGCGATTACTCTGAGCTTACAAGTTTAGCATTAGCTTTTGATGTCCAGGGGGAGTATGCTCTTATACCCAATTTAAGAATTACTTTAAGTACCGGCTATCTGAATTTTATTTCGAAAAGTGGATACGGAGATTTGGGCATCGGACAAATTCCATTACTCGTAGGCGGAAAGTACTGTTTCTCTAATAAAGTCTATGGTAGTCTTCAAACGGGAGTATCTATTCTAACAGAAGAAGGCGCAGGAACTGCCTTTGCAATTGTACCGGGAATTGGATATAAAATTAATAAAACTCTTGATTTAATGCTCAAATATCAATCGGCATCTGTCGACGAAACAAACATTTCCTTTTTGGGGATACGAGCTGGATTTACTTTCTAAATGATAACTCATACTGAACGAGTGTAAAAAAATGTAGACCAGCGACCATTAAAAACAGCCTGCCCGCCGGGGCATTACGGCGGAGGCGTAACCGAAAAGCCAGAAGAGTAGGAAAACCAAAATTATAAATAAGATGAAAACACTAAATTTTTTACTCATTTTCTCATTTTTCATTATTGGGACAAAATGTCTGGCACAACAGCCAGATATATTGACTAACGAAACTGTTATTGAACTAAAGGCTAAAGGTTTGCCAAATTCAATAATCCTATCTAAGGTTAAAACTTCCCAAAACAATTTTGATATCAGTACCGATGCTTTAATCAAGCTCGCCGAAAATAAGATTCCGGAAGAAATTATTAATGCTATTGTGGATGCTACCGGAGATAGTTCGAAGCACTTGGTAAAGATTGATCCAAACAATCCACTAGACATGCACGAACCAGGAATTTACTTTTTTACCCAAAATGGGGATAAAAAAGAACTGGTTTCCTTAGAAGCAACTGTTTACAGCCAAAGTAAAAGTGGCGGAGTTATGGCTGCTGCTTTAACTTCAGGGCTCACAAAAGTGAAACAATTAGTTACTATCGATGGTAGTAATTCGAGGGTTCAAATCAAACAGAAACAACCGGAATTCTATTTTTATTTTGACCCATCAAAAAAATCCTTCAACCAGGAATCGCTTTGGTGGTTTTCTGTAGCTACAAGCCCCAACGAATTTCTTTTAACCAATATGAAAATCAAAAAAAACAACCGAGAAATTGAAACCGGATCGGCAAGTGTATTTGGAGCCTCAGTTGGTGTTGCTGATAAAAACAAAACCAAATTTAACTTTACTAAACTTGCCCCCGGTATATATAAAGTATTCTTCGACCAACCTATTGAAGTAGGCGAATACTCATTCATGTATGCCGGGAATGTTCCCCAGGGTTTTTCTGCCATCAATAAAGTATATGATTTTGGGGTAGAATAAATAAGCAATCGTCCAAGTAAAATCAAATAAAACCACATCATTATGACACAAAACCTTATTTCTGCAAACTTGTCGGCTGAAGATGCCGCCGCAGTACAACAAAACCTGGCTGACGCCAAATCAAGGCTCAATTTCTTACTAAGCCTACAAACGAGCGACATTATAACCCTCTTTAAAGCAGGTAATACTTACCTGCCATTTATCGATAAAGCCTACCAAGCTATGGTAGCCCACCCTGAGATTATTCCTCCGGTCTTTAACAAAGAGGAATTTATTCAGGATTATAACCTACTGGTTGCCCTTCGCCCCATCTTCAACCAAATCAATGAATTGGCAGAAGGAATACAGAAAACTTTTCAGGCCGTTGGTAGCGATTCGCTGGTAGCTGCACTCGAAGTTTATGGAGCCGTGAAACAAAACAAGGACAAAGTTCCCGGACTGGCTGCAACAGCCGATGAAATGGGCGTGTTCTTTAAACGCTCGCGAGCTAAAACTCCGGAAAAATAGAATTATGAGTGAGGGTTTCACGCAAAGTGAAGCCCTCACTACCCTCTCGCAAGGAACAAAAAGTCATTACTAAATGCCCCAGCATTATAAAAGAATGACTCCTAACCAAACATTTCCGACCCTACTTCCCTCTGAAATGGCCTCTGGCCATAAACAAATGGCAAATAGTCATGAAATTAAGACTGAAAGATACTCCTTGATGACTTGCTACCATCCCATTACGACCTGAAGACACTCTGTAATGGCGCCAAGCCATAAATGAATGGCCTGGAACCATAAAATAGTGACACCAAGCCATTCAGGAATGACTAATTGCCGAAAGAGTATGGCTCCAAACCATAAAATTATGACCTGAGGCCATTCGGAAATGGGTAAAAGCCATACAATTAGAATAAAGCACCGCTCCATTATGACTGAATAGCCTAATGGAATGGGAAAAAGACATAACCGAATAATTCTTAGCTATTCATCCGATGAATTAAAGTCATCGGATGAACAAAAGTGAAAACCAGAGACACTAAAAACAGGCCAGTCTGCCGAGGCACCAGGCAGGGCGTAACCGAAAAGCCTTATGAGTAGGAAAACCTTTAAAACTATAAGACATGAATTCAAACATATTATCAGTTTTAGCCGGAGTAATAGGCGGGATGGAGATTACCATCATCATCTACATCGTCTTAGCCATAGCCTTATTCCTTATACTCCGCGAAGTTGCCTGCTGGTACTGGAAAATAAATGAAAGAAAAGCATTGATGGAAGAACAAAACGAGCTTCTCAAAGAATTAATTGAGTTGAAAAAGAAGCATGAGAAAAGCATTTAACCTTAACCAGTTCTCATTTTAATCTCAAAGTATTCAAACTACTAAATAAAAAAACATGAAAAGATTTTACCTGTTTATTCTAATTCTAACTACTTGCCTGGCAGCAAAAGCACAGACGCCGCAATTGGCATGGCAAAAAATATTTAGCAGCAAAAGCGCGGCAACCGACTCTACATCGTTGATAAAAATTAATGCAGTCGAAAATACCGTTTATATTGCCGGAACTTCAGATGCCTGGGGAAAAGGTAATGATATTGTATTGATAAAACGAAACATTGCCACTGGTGATACGATATGGACCCGGCACTACAATGGCCCTGCTAATGGCGACGACCAGGTCGCTGATTTCGTTATCAACCAGGCGACCGGCGATGTTTATGTTACAGGAAAAAGCATGGGAAACGGCACTGCTTATGATGTCGTTACCCTTAAATATTTAGCAAATGGAGATTTAAGCTGGGCAAAACGATGGGATAATCCAGATAACCACGGAGATGATGTTCCAATATCAATAGGAATTGACTCCAAATCTATATTATATTTAGGAGGAACAACATATAATGGACAATATAAATTTGAAGACGTTTTAGCCTTAAAATATGACTCAAATGGTAACGTTTTTGCGAGTACAACAAACCTAGACGACTCTAATTATAATAACAATTCTCATGATCAAGTTGGAGCAATGAAAGTAAATAACTCGGGAGATTTGTATACTGCCGGAGAATTTATAGTAGGTGAAAAAACAAATGGATATTCTGTTGTCTACTCATTTTCTCAAACTTTTCAGAACTGTGGTATTGGCTTCTATTGTGGAAATCTGTGGAACTACAGCTATCAATGTATTGGTTCATATTCAAAACCATATTCGGGATTTCCTAAAAGTACAACCATATATAGTCCAGACGATTTTAATTACTTTAATGCTATGGATATGGACAACTCCAATAATGTTTATTTAGCTTATTTGAATGATACAATTGCAAAGTCAGGTCAAGGCTATACCGCCCGAATAGCAAAAGTAAATAGCACAGGATGTCAGGTTTGGGAAAAGAAATATGGCAAATCAGCGAATGCCCGAGATTTGGGCATCAAATCAGTAAAAGTTGATTTAAGTGGAAATGTTTATGTTGCCGGATTCGAAAAAAACACGAGCGGAAATTTAGATTGGATTGTTATTAAATACAATAGTTCCGGTACTTTCCAATGGAAAGCTACAAAAAAAGGGACAGCCAATGGCAATGATATTCCATTCGATATTGCTTTCGATAGTTATCAAAATCCATATATTTCAGGAGTAACCACAAATACAGGTACGAACAAAGACATAACCGTAGTAAAATATAACAAATCAAACGGAGCTGAAGTATTCACATTAAATTACGATTCGAATAACAAAGACGAAAGTGCCTATAATGTTGTAGTTGACGGGAGTCAGAATATTTTTGTCAATGGGATTTCCAATTCTGGAAGCCAAACCTCGAAAATGATCTCCCTCAAATACTGCAATCCTCCGGCAACGGCAGGAACTATTACCGGGATAACCAATATTTGTCAGGGACAAAATTTAGTAAACTATTCAGTTCCCGAAATTGAGAATGCAACGTCCTACGTTTGGACATTACCAACAGGGGTAACCGGGACAAGTACCACCAACTCAATTTCGGTAAGCTTTGGGACTAATGCAACATCGGGAAGTATCACGGTTAAAGGACGGAATAGCTGTAGCGATGGAGCCAGTTCAACTTTGGCTATTGTTGTTAACCCATTACCCTCTGGCGCAAGTGTTATTACAGGTAACTCAACTGTTTGTCAGGGGACACAATCTATTACTTATTCTATACCGGTCATTTCCAATGCAAGTTCATATATATGGACATTACCATCAGGAGCTACTGGTACAAGTACCTCAAATTCGATCTCGGTAAGTTTTGGGATCAATGCAGTATCGGGGAACATAACAGTTAAGGGTCACAACGATTGTGGAGATGGAACTGAATCGAGCCTTGCAATAACTGTAAATGGAGTAGTTGCCCAAGCAGAAGCAATTACAGGCCCAAAAACAGTGTGCGGCACCCAAAATAATGTTATATACTCAGTTCCGACTATTGCAAATGCGACTTCTTATGTTTGGACTCTTCCTACAGGCGCCACAGGAACCAGCACGTCAAACAGTATAACTGTTAACTTTGGAGCATCGGCTGTTTCAGGTGGAGTAGAAGTATATGGTAAAAATTCATGTGGAAATGGACTCGCTTCAGTTCTGGCTGTAAATGTAGGTACTCTTCCTGACAATGCCGGTGCAATTTCGGGAAACACAATGGTTTGTCAGGGGCAGTCGCCAATTGAATACTCAGTTCCGGTTATTACAGGTTCCACTTCATATTTATGGACATTGCCTTTAGGAGCTACCGGAACAAGCACCACAAATAAAATAACAGTCCTATTCGGAAATATGGCAGTATCAGGAGAAATTACAGTTAAAGGTACTAATTCTTGTGGGGAGGGGACTCAATCAAAATTACCAATAACAGTTAATCCAATACCATCTGCGGCAGGAACAATATCAGGAAATTCGACCATCTGCCAAGGGGAACAGTCGGTTTTATATGTTGTACCTACTATAGCCAATACAACTTCGTACGTTTGGACATTGCCTTCTGGAGCAACTGGCACGAGTACTACAAAGTCAATTATTGTAAATTTTGGAGTAAATGCCGGATCAGGAAATATAACGGTTAAGGGGCACAATGACTGTGGAGATGGGACCGCCTCTTCTTTTGCCGTAAATGTAAACCAAAAGCCAATTATTCCAACGATAACTATAAACGGGAACGCTTTAAATTCCAGCGCTTCGACAGGAAACCAATGGTATAATCAGACTGGAGCGATAAATGGCGCAACAGCACAGGAATACACCCCAAAAAGCGGTGGCGATTACTACGTGATAGTCACTTCGAACAACTGCAATTCAGATATTTCTAATACCATGCATTTCATTCCAACCGGTATTATTCCAAGCAAATTAGCAAGTGCATTGAAAGTGTATCCAAATCCGGTTACCAATGAATTAATTATAGAATTACCGGGGAATACTAACCCAATAAATTTTGAAATTGTTAGTTCATCCGGGCAATCCGTTTATAATGGGATCATTGGCAATAAGGTAACAATACAAACATCAAATCTTGCATCAGGGGTTTATTTACTAAAGCTCGAATCCGGAAAATCTTTTGAATTTAAAAAGATCATTAAGAAATAAAATATTATTGTTTTTAAAAGGTTGGCATATCCCCAGCAATGCAGAATGGGCCACTTTAATTGGTAACATAGGAGGCATGGATAATGCGGGCGGAAAACTTAAAGAAATTGGAATTTCACAATGGTTGAGTCCAAACACTGGAGCAACAAATGAAACTGGATTTACCGCAATTCCTGGAAATTATCGTGGAACTTACGGTGATTATAGCAAAGATGGATATTTGTGTTACTGGTGGAGCACAAACGAAGACCCAAATCACAGTAATTCTGGTGCATCATATTGGGGAGTTTATTACGACAATCCGAAGTTGTTTCCGATTATTTTTATAAAAATGTAGGATTTTCTGTACGTTGCATCAAAGACAAATGAAATAAACTAGTTGATATTCAATGGAGAGTGCAAATTAAAATCTGTCTGGTAATTTATTCATTACTGTTTTTGATTCCAACTCTTAAAAGTAAGGCTCCATATTCTTATGGAGCCTTACTTTAGTTCATTCTCTACACATGATCACCATCCCCATAGCTTGGATACCAAAACTGGGAAAAGCTTCCGAAGCAATCCTAGAAAACTATATAATCCGTTGGTAATTTTTATTTTGGGAAGATGTTGGCGAAGTTATCGGAATTAAAAACCTGCTTAATGGTTCAATAGTTCCTCATTAAAACCGTTTGAATAAATCAACCAATAATACGTTATTTCAGAAGCGCTGATCGACTTAAATACTTATTGTCGTGCCGGTAGATAAAAAGACAGGTCCCGCCTTGTATTGTTTCTGCAACGGGTTTAATCTGATCAGGCGGCAGCGAAGGGCAACCAAAACTTCTTCCTAGCCTGCCAAATTTCTGGATAAAGTCCTCGGTGACATAGTCGGCCCCGTGCATAATGATTTCCCGTTTTTCAGCTTTATCGTTAACCCCTTTTTCCAAACCTTGTAAAATGACAGATAAGCCAACCTTTGATCCGATAGCAATATTTTGCGCCAGATAAAACCCCAAACTGCTCATAAAACTACCCTCTTTATTGGAAAACTTTGTGGCATACTCACTTCCGGTATTACGGCCATGAGCCACATAAGTATTGAAGAGCAACATCTTTTTGCAGAGGTCGATCACGTACATGCGTTTATTGTTGCTGGATTGCGAAAAATCAATAATGGTAAGGATCGACGAATTCGTCAGCGTCCCTTTTTCTATTAATTTATCTAAGCCATGAATAGCCATCTTGTATGCCTCTAAAGGCAGGCCCAAATCGCCAAGCCTTAGTGCATTGTAAACGTCCTCCCTCTCATCCGATTGTTTTTTCCCGGCGTCAACTACCTGAGAAATTGGGAACAAAAGCAAAAAGATTAATATAACCCGAACCTTCATATCACAAAAATAAATTTATTCCTGCGAAAAAAAGACTGTTTGTATTTTTTAACATTTCCTTGAGTACATCTTTCTCTTTGTCTATTTTACAGAATCAGAACGATTAACGAGCAAATTGAACAAGCTTTCGTCTTTTTTATAGACGTCGTCATAGAAGCTGATTTGCCCCCGATCGTTTGCCCAAGCTGTAAAATAACCAATGTGCACCGGAATTTTTTTCTTCAGATTACACCACTTTTCAACACCATTATTCAACGCTTCATCGATCTTAGCGACAGACCAATCGGGATCGCTTTCCAGAATTTTTATTGCCAGTTCCCTGGATTTTCCTACTCTGATGCAACCGTGACTAAATGTTCTCCTTTCTACATTAAATAGTCCCTTCGCCGGGGAATCGTGCAAATAAATATCATTTGTATTGGGAAAAAGAAACTTAACCAATCCCAAAGAGTTTTTCTTTCCGGGCAATTGTCTTAACTGGTTTCCAAACCACTTCATTCCGTTCTCTTCCAGGTAATTTGGGTTTTTCTTTATTGCAGGTTTTATCTCTTTTTCAATAATGCTGGCCGGAACATTCCAGTAAGGACAAAAAACAATGTAACTTAAATTTCCACTAAACACAACCGTCTTATTCATCCTTTTACCAACAACAACCGGTGATTCAAGAATGACTTGCCCATTCTGGCTATAATTAAGCATAAACGAAGGAATATTGACAAAAATAAACTCTTTGGCGCTGGCCATTCCCGGCGACGTCCATCTCCATCGTTCCATATTCACAACAATTGTTTTTATTCTTTCCGACACCGGAACATTTAGTTCGTCAACCAGCTTTTGCGTAATCAGATTCTGCCGGATCTTTCCATTTCTAACTTGATAATTTCGAATTGCTTCGGCCAGTTTTTTATCATAAACATTACTCACACTGTTTGTATCCAAGTCCCCGGTCATCTCGAGCCGGTTTCTAATTTGAAGAATAATTGCCGATGAATCGCCCGGTTTATAACTTTTCACAGGTCGGTTCCATTTAATTGAATCCCAACCGCCTTTTTTCTCCAGCGCGCGATATTTTTTTAAAACATCCATCAACCGATAATATTGATTGAAGAGTACAGAATCGTTCCGTTCAAGCAACTCAGGCTTTTGCATAACTGAATCGAGCAGGCTCTCATAAGACACCTGCTTTCGAGGTAGCAGCCATCCTGATCCTTCACTTTCCTCCTCATCAATACCCTTGTAAACTGTTTTAGCATAAAACAGGAACATATTTGTAATCATGAAATCGGTTTCATCATTGCTCAACCGACGGTCTTCTGCTGCCTGAAAAATTGTAGAAATCTCGTCCTGATATGGAAAGGCCCGATAAACACCTTCGTCTCCAATATTGACAACCTTCGAAAAAAGAGAATTGCCGAATTCAATTATCCCCTTCTGATCGAACCAGATTTGTCGAAAATGATAATGACGGTAAATCTTCGAAACTTCTGATTTATATTGCTCAAGCTTTGGAAATTTCAGATAGAATTTGTTAATCGACGTACTATCAAACGATTGGCTACCAGATTCATTGACATGTCCAAGTAGATCCTGGACAATGCTATTTTTTGAGCGGCCAGGCTTTTTTTGCTGGCAAGAACTGGCAAGCAGGAAAAAAGCAATTACTGCTGAAACAATTGACAGTTTCATGGGTGGCTTACTTATATTTTTGGCAAGATATAGTTTATTTCAACCAAACATATTACGGAGAGTAAGAATAGTCTTAAACCCGATCATTTTTTCAGACTACATTAACACATAGCAGATTTAACAAAACGCCAGAACCATTTCCTACGGATTAACCCTCCCATACAAATCAAACTCCTCGGCTCCAGTTATCTCAACCGTATAAAAATGGCCTTTTTTCAGTTCATTTTCTTTTGAAATAAATACTTCGCCATCCACTTCAGGAGAGTCGAACTCAGTACGACCTACATAAAATTCGTCATCTTCACGATCGATTAAAACTTTCAGGATTTTACCAACTTTTGCCGCATTTAATTGCGAGGAAATAATTTGCTGAACAGCCATTAATTCTTCTACCCTGGCATTTTTTAGGTCTTCAGGTACATCGTCCTCGTATTTTTTATATCCGTAAGTTCCTTCTTCGTGCGAATAGGCAAAAGCGCCCAAACGATCGAATCGATGTCGCTTTACAAAGTCTTTCAGTTGCTCAAAATCTTCCTCCGTCTCACCCGGATGACCAACAAGCATTGTTGTCCGGATAGCAATACCAGGAACTTCCTCCTTAATTTTTAGCAACAAGGCTTCTGTCTCTTGAGTAGTTACATGGCGTAGCATGTGCTTCAGCACATTGTTCGAGCTGTGTTGAAGCGGGATATCGATGTATTTGCAAAGCTTCGGCACCGATTTGAATAGCGGCAAAATATCCATCGGAAATTTGGTTGGATACAAGTAATGCAGGCGAATCCATTCTATCCCGTCAATTTCAGCTATTTTCTGAATCAGTTCAGCCAACATTCCCTTCCCGTACAAATCAATACCATAATACGACAAATCCTGGGCAATTAGAAGTATTTCCTTTACCCCGTTTCTCGCAAGATATTTGGCTTCACGAACTAAATCTTCAATCGATTTAGATTGATATTTTCCTGTCATTCCCGGAATAGCGCAAAAGGCGCAAACGCGATTACAGCCTTCCGATATTTTTAAGTAAGCGAAATGCGTTGGCGTAGTAATTTTCCGCTCGTAAATAAATTCCGGACGATAAGTTGCTTTCAACTCTGTTACGATAGCCTTTATATCGAATTTCCCGAAATAGCGATCAACTTCAGGAATCTCTTGTTTCAAGTCGGCTTTGTACCTTTCAGAGAGACAGCCCATCACATATAGCTTATCAATATCTCCCCGATTCTTGGCATTAACAAACTGAAGTATTGTATTTACCGACTCCTCCTTTGCATCGCCAATAAAACCACAAGTATTCACAACAACGACGTCAGAAACATCATCTGAATCGTGAACCACTTCAAAATTGTCCATCGAAAGCTGGTTCAACAATACTTCTGAATCAACCAGGTTCTTGGAGCAACCCAGTGTAACAACGTTTATTTTTTGCTTCTTCATCTTCTTTTACATTAAAACCACATAGGCACACAGTTCACATAGAAAACAATCTATGTGGCCTATATGCCTATGTGGTTCAAGTTTTTTTTTAGCTAAATAACGATTCTACAAATTCCCTTCTACGGAAAATCTGCAAATCATCCATTTTTTCGCCAATACCAATGTATTTTACCGGAATCTTAAACTGATCAGAAATTCCAATAACAACGCCACCTTTGGCTGTACCATCAAGCTTCGTTAAAGCAAGTGCCGTAACTTCGGTAGCTTTGGTAAATTGCTTGGCTTGCTCAAACGCATTCTGCCCCGTCGAGCCATCTAACACCAACAAAACTTCATTCGGCGCTGATGGAACTACTTTTTTCATCACCGATTTTATTTTGCTCAGCTCATTCATCAGATTCACTTTATTGTGCAAACGACCCGCCGTATCAATAATTACCACGTCAGCTCCCTGTGCCTTTGCTGAAGAAAGAGTGTCGAAAGCCACAGAAGCCGGATCTGCTCCCATTGTTTGCTTTACGATTGGAACCTGCACGCGATCGGCCCAAATCTGTAACTGATCAATAGCAGCCGCTCTGAAAGTATCGCCCGCTCCCAAAACAACTTTTTTACCCGCAGCTTTAAAATTGTAGGCCAGTTTCCCGATTGTAGTCGTCTTTCCTACTCCATTCACTCCAACAACCATAATCACATACGGATCAGCACTTTCAGGCAAATCAAAGTTTTCCAGATCGTTGCTGTTATTTTCCTCAAGCAAATCTGCAATCTCTTCTTTTAAAATCTGGTTCAATTCCGAAGTCCCGAGGTATTTATCGGCAGCAACACGTTTTTCAATCCGTTCAATAATTTTTAAAGTGGTGTCAACACCAACATCCGACGAGATTAGAATTTCTTCAAGGTTATCCAAAACCTCATCGTCAACTTTCGATTTTCCAACTACGGCCCTACTAATCTTGGCAAAAACACTTTCTTTGGTTTTAGCCAGACCCTGATCGAGGCTTTCTTTCTTTTTGCTGCTAAATAATCCGAAAATACCCATAGCTACAATTTTATGGCGGCAATATAATAAATCAATATTTAACAAAAAAAGCTTTCATCGGTGATGAAAGCTTTTTTGTATAGAGAGAACATGTTTTACTTCTTGAAATAATCCTTCACATTTTCATTGGGAACAATTTCCTCCTGAAAAGTGTATGCACCGGTTTTTTCGGATTTTACCATTTTAACTACTTTGGAGTAACCTTTACCGGCACCTTTCTGCAATGATGCAACTACTTTCTTTGCCATAGTATATGTTATTTAATTTCGCGGTGTACAGTAACTCGCTTTAAGTTAGGATTGTATTTCTTTTTCTCCAAACGTTCAGGAGTGTTTTTCCTGTTTTTGGTAGTGATGTACCTTGAAGTTCCTGGAACTCCACTTTCTTTTTGCTCGGTACATTCCATAATTACCTGGATTCTATTACCTTTCTTTGCCATCGCTCAAATCATTAAATAGTTGTTATGATACCATTTTCTTTTGCATTTTTCAATGCAGCTTTCAACCCGATTTTGTTGATGGTACGGATGCCGTTTGCTGAAACGTTCAACGAAATCCAACGATCTTCTTCAGGATAATAGAACTTTTTCTTGAACAGGTTCGGAAGGAATTTCCGTTTTGTTCTGCGCTTTGAGTGCGAAACATTGTTTCCCACCATTACTTTCTTTCCGGTTATTTGACAAACTCTTGACATTGTCTTATTTTTTAATCAGAATCTCACTTTTTTCAAACAGAGCGCAAAGAAAGTATAATTTCTTCAAACTATCAAATTCTTTAAAAAGATTTTTCGATAATTTTCAACAACTTATTGTGCAAAACTACAACGCTTTGACATCTTTTTGCTTATTGAATTTTGTTAAATTGCCTGATATAATCAAACTTAAACCTAATGCTGTTTAACACGCTGACTTACTTTTGGTTTATCTGCATTGTTTTCGCGGCATACTGGTTTATTCTTAACAAAAAAAGAAAACTTCAGAATGTTTTCCTGCTATTTGCGAGTTATTGTTTTTATGGCTGGTGGGATGTCAGGTTTCTGATTTTAATCTTCGTCAGTTCGTCTGCCGACTTTTTAATCGGACGAGCGATATGGAATGCAAATAACCAGTCAACAAAAAAGAACCTTCTTTTGCTTTGCCTTTTTCTTAATCTTGGCATCCTGGGATTCTTCAAATACTACAATTTTTTCATTGCTTCCTTTCTTGACCTGGCTCAAATCCTGGGATTCAATGTTCATGTCTCTACATTGAAAATCATACTCCCGGTTGGAGTGAGTTTTTATACGTTTCAGTCATTGAGTTATACGATTGATGTTTACCGACGTAAAGTTCAACCTACAAACGAATACATTTCATTTTTGACTTTCGTTTCGTTTTTTCCTCAATTGGTTGCCGGTCCGATAGAACGTGCTTCTCATTTACTTCCACAGTTCCTCGCCGAAAGAAAGTTTGACACCGAACGGGTCAAATCTGGGTTTCGGTTTATTCTATATGGCTTGTTCAAAAAGATGATAATTGCCGACCGACTGGCCTACTTCGTCGATCATATTTATAATTCGTCAGCAGATTATTCCGGAATAACTTTAATCGCCGTTGCATTCATGTTTGGATTCCAGATTTATTGCGATTTTTCAGGATATTCTGATATTGCCATCGGCTCGGCACGCTTGTTGGGTTTTGATTTGATGCAAAATTTCAGATTCCCATACTTTGCAAAAAGCCTTCAGGACTTCTGGCGACGCTGGCATATTTCTTTATCAACATGGTTTAGAGACTATGTTTACATTCCACTCGGAGGTAATCAGGTTTCTAAAAAGCGTTGGGCTTTCAATATCATTCTCACCTTTACTTTATCCGGATTATGGCATGGAGCCGCTGGCACATTCGTCATCTGGGGTTTTGTTCATGGTTTATTCTTGGTCATTGAATCACTGATTAAACCGAACAACTCGAGCAAAATAAGAAATGCTTGGGGATGGTTCAACACATTCCTTTTGGTGAACTTTGCGCTGATATTTTTCCGATCTAAATCGTTGAGCCAAAGTATAGACATATTCAAGCGAATACCACGATTTGACTTTTCGTTTGCAGACCTCTTCTTTAAACATTGGAACACGAGCAATCAGTTCAGAGAATATGCTATTTCACTCGCTGTTTGCTTTCCTTTATTTCTGGTAACAGAAATAATTTGCAGAAAATCAGACTTCAACGCCCGGATATCTGCATTGACAATATCCGCCAGATGGGGTGTCTATCTCTTCTTTTCTGCATTAATTCTGCTGTTCGGGGTTTTAAACCTGGCTCCTCAGTTCATTTATTTCCAATTTTGAGATGAAAGAGATTTTATTAAAAATATTGTTATTCTTTGTTGTATTCGCCTTTTTGGCAGTTTTGCTGTTTGCAATCCCATACTCATCAAACTTTAGCCGCCATTTCATCAAGGACGACTGTTACAATCACGGAGCCTGGATTTTCGACCGGATAACAAAAAATCAAACTCCAATAGACGTTGCGTTCATTGGGTCGTCGCATACCATCCATTCATTTCAGGAGAAAAAAATGGAAGAAACTTTGGAAAATAAATACCATCTGGCAAATCTTGGATACTGCCGTTTTGGTAGAAATCTCGAGTATCTGTTCGTAAAGGAGTTATTAGAATACAAAAAACCAAAACTGATTATAATCGAAGTACACGAAGACGAGCCTAAAAACAGTCACGATATATTTCCCTATTTAGCCCAAACTAAAGACTTGTTTGTTAGCCCAACCTTTGTGAACAGGGATTACATTTCTGATGTCTTCAAAGGCGCCTCGGCAAGGTTAGAACAATTGAAAGCAAGCTACATTTTCAAACAACAATATCCTGAGCCTGATTTAAATCCGTATGGTTATGGAGAATCGGACAGGATTGCAACGAGCGAAGAACTCGATAAAAACAGGCTGGGCTGGAGTAAATGGTTCAAGAGAAGAAATGCTCCTGTCATCGAAGAGTTTCAACTAAAATACCCGTTAGCTTACCTGTCCAAAACCATCGGGTTGCTTAATTCAAGAAAAATACCATTCATTTTTGTGTATCTGCCTGAAAGTGGCTCAAAGCTGGCCATGCCTTTAAGGTCAGCATTCTATCAGAAATACGGACAAATTTTAATTTTACCAGATTCGATCATCAGTAACCCGGCAAATTGGATGGACGAAATGCACTTTAACAACAAAGGCGCAGAACAAACGTCGGACTGGATGGCCCGGAAATTAAGGGAATTATTGCCTTTTCAGGAAAATTGCCTTAACTAAACAAAAACTGATTAACAAATTCATTCAACTTCTATATTTGCATAGCTGTTAAACGAGGAGACTTAGAGGTAAAATTGAGCAGTGAAATGAATGCCACCAATCAAAAATATTATCCAACCATCCTGAAAGCAATACACCTTGTTGTGGTGTACATGTTTATCCAGACCATAGTAGATTTTCCGCTGGCATTGTACGACTATTATAACGGAACCGACTATCTGTACAACCCACTTAAAAAAATCATAATTGGAGTTGGCTCGCCTGCTTTTATTTTCTATTACGCTTACAAAAAAGCACAGGTGCCACTAAAAGAATTATTTCCGATGAAGTCGTTCAATGTATTTCTGATGGTCCCCATATTTCTTTTTATCTGGGGAGCGCAAAATCTGATCGGCGTGGTAAATAATGCCATTGACATGGTATTGCCTCCACCAGCATGGTTTTGGGAATTGTTCAATAAAATATTTGAAAGCGACTACGGCATTTATGGGGCGATATTAAAAGTGGTTATCATTGCGCCTATTATAGAGGAGCTAATTTTCAGGGGAGTGATTATGCACGGTTTAATGCGTAATTATTCGTCGGCTACCGCAATCTTCACGTCTGCATTGATGTTTGCGTTATTTCACCTCAATCCGTGGCAATTTCCGGCGACATTTACATTGGGGCTCTTACTGGGTTTCTTAATGGTGAGAAAGCGGAATATTTTACTCTGTATTTTGGGCCATGCCATCAATAACGGGATCGCCCTGTTTGGATCACTTGCCGGCGAAGAAATACCTTTTCTTCACAGCCGAACAAGTCTGCTACTTATTAGCTTTCTGTTGGTCTTAGTTTCGTTTGTTGTTATGTATATTGTAACTAAACCTGCAACTTCAATTTCTGAAGATTGAACGACAATTCGAAAAACTTACCGGACAAAGTAATAAAACCACGTCTTTTGCTTGCTTGGTTTGATTTAGATGTATATTTACACCTCGAAAATTGAAAAGCTAACATCATGGAACGGGTTGCAATCTTTCCCGGATCATTCGATCCATTTACCGTTGGACATGAGAGCATTGTTAAGCGTGCGCTCCCTTTGTTCGATAAAATCATCATCATGATTGGGTACAATACAAATAAGCGATCATTTTTTCCGGTTGAGAAACGAAAACAATGGATTAGTGAGGTTTTCAAAAATGAACCGAAAATTGAAGTTGAGAGTCATGAGGGATTGACCGTTGATTTTTGTAAAAAAGTTAATGCCCGATACATACTGAGAGGATTGAGAACATCAGCTGATTTTGAATATGAACGTGCGATAGCTCAAATAAATAAGAAAATGCACCCTCAGATCGAATCTGTATTTCTTTTAACGATGCCGGAACATACACCAATTAATTCGACCATAGTTCGGGATATCATTTTGCATGGAGGAGATGCCAGTATGTTTTTGCCAGCTGCATTGAATATGTCAGATTTTAAAATCAGTGAATAATTATTCCAGAACTCATCCGTTTTTACACTGAATTTCAACTTCAAAAAATTTTGACTTCAATAAAAATATCTGCTGTTTTTGCAATCCTGTGCTTTATTAGCCTGGGGAAATCATGGGCCACTCAGGTGCATATCTGGGGATTTGCTCCCGAATACAAAAACAACATCATCGAGCTTTACGTTCTACACGACATTGTTACTGAAGAAAAGGTAAAACTGGGTGCTATTAAATTCAGTTCAGAAGGAAAATTTGACCTCAATGTTGAGCTTGCAGCAACAAATCTGGCAATGGCTGATTTTGATGGGTACCACGGAATGTTTTACATCGAACCCGGGAAATCGTACGAAATTGTTTTTCCGCCCAAACGGAATTTGACTGATGCGCAAAAAAGAAACCCATTTGTTAAGCCTGATCCGGTTTGGTTTGGTTTGAAAAATTCCACGAAGGCGGAATTGAATTATCAAATCCAGCGCTTCGAGCAAGAATATACTCTGCTGGAAAACAAATACTTTGATCAGATCTATACTACTCAATCTAAAAATCTTGTCGACACCGTAAAGCAAAGTCTTGATCATCTTTTTCCGAAGACAGACCTAGTTTTATTCGAATCGCACAAGCTATTCAGAAAAGCAAATCTCGATTTCGCTTTAAATCAGGGAAAATCGAAAGAGTTCATGCAAACATATTTTGAGAAAACGAAGCCAGTATATGTGCTAGGTGCTTATGCCATCGCTTTCAACCAAACTTTTAACAACTACTTTGAGAAGCTTTACACAGCAACAGGCAGCAAGAAATTCAAGGAAATTATTGGCAGCGTTAACCTCCAAAAGCTGGACGATTTTTTTCAGAAAGAACTAAATTTCAACAAAGAACTTTCGCACTTAGTATTGCTAAAATCACTTTACGACGCCTATTACAGCAAACAGTTTTCGAAAACATCTGTACTTAATTTGCTGAATCAGGTTAAATCACCAGATTGGACCGAATACGAGCAACAAATTGCAAAACTAACGGAAGCCAAACTGACCTATTTATCAAGTGGAACAAATCCGCCAGCAATAGTTTTAAAAGACCTGAATGGACAGAAAGTCGATTTCTCAGACTATAAAAACAAATACATCTACCTGCATTTTACCGACCCGAAAAACCTGATTTGCCGCCAACACCTGGATGCGTTAAAAACCACGGCCAACCTGTACAAAGAAAAACTGGTAATTATTAACGTTATACCCGACGGCAAAAATTTTAAAAATGTAAATGGATGGGGCGGAATCTTCACAACCTCAGAAACGAATATCGAAGCGAGCTACAAGGTAAAAACCTTTCCAAATTCATTTCTGATCGGGAAAGACGGGCGCTTGCTTTTATCACCTGCACCAAATCCGATTGATGGATTTGACCGGCAAATGGGACAGATACTTAAAAGCGACTATTTTAAAGATTTGCAAAAAGCGAATAATCAGCCGACTAAATAGCAGAAAGCGAATTTTGCAGAAACTCCCTTAAATTGGAATAAATATTTCCATAAACATCGTCCAGATCAGCCATATTGAACCAGCGAATTTCAACGATGTCTTCTTCAATTTGCGGTACCGGAACTTCATTTCCTGCATATTTCATCAAAAACCATTTTGTTTCTTTCAAAACCAAATTGTTATCCAAAGGCAAAAACGGCGATCTGTAAATATGAAATGTTGAATCGAGTGGACGAATTATGTGCAAATTACTTATTCCACATTCCTCTTGTACTTCTCTGGCTGAAGCTTCCTCTGCAGTTTCGCCTTCTTCGATTTTTCCCTTCGGCAGGTCCCAATAGCCAAACCGCTTTATAAATAATATCTCGTTGTAATTATTAACAATTACTCCACCTGCCGCTGCTATCTCCGTAAAACAGGCTCTAAACCTTTTCCATGTTTCATAACAATTGATGCAATTGAAGCTAAAACTTAATGAATCCGCCGAGCACTCAATTCTATTAATAACTTGACTGACAACACCTTCATCATAAACATCGAAGACCTCATTAATATTATCATTTAATGATTTTTTCATTTCTGAACCGATCAGAATCTTGGAGTCATTGAAAAAAACTTTGTACATTTGCTGCGCTATCTAGAAAAAAGAAATAACCATGATTGAAAAAATTCAACTCGAAGTTACAAAAAGACTGTTACACATCAACACTATAAAAGTACAGCCAAACAATCCATTTACATGGGCGTCTGGATGGAAAGCTCCAATATACTGCGATAACCGCAAAATATTGTCTTATCCGGAAGAAAGAACATTTATTTGCCAGAAATTTTGCGAAATCATCCGCGAAAAATATCCGCAAGTGGAAGTTATTGCCGGCGTTGCAACCGGAGCAATTGCTCATGGGATGTTGGTAGCCAACGAATTGGGCTTGCCATTTATCTACGTGCGTTCGACACCAAAGGATCACGGGTTGGAAAACCTGATTGAAGGAGACATGAAAGCCGGACAAAAGGTAGTAATTATTGAAGATTTGGTTTCAACCGGCCTCAGTAGCTTAAAAGCAGCCAATGCAATCACAAATTTTGGTGGCAATGTTTTGGGAATGCTTGCTATTTTTACCTACAACTTTCCGCAAGCCCGTAAAAATTTCGAAGACGCAGGTCTCGAATTAACAGCGCTTAGCCGATATCAGGTTTTAATTGACTTAGCCTTGCAGACCGGTGATGTGAAACCTGAAGAGATTGAAAAACTGAATAAGTGGCGCGAACAACCCGAAAGCTGGGGAAAATAATTTATTTTTAACATCATAACTTCCCCTTTCCAGACAAGGAAAGGGGTTTTCTTTTTTTACTATGGGGTCATCAAGATACATCAGCGATATAAAAATCGTAAACAATAATCAGGAAATCATATACAATTACCTGTCGAATTTTGAGAATTTGTCGAAGTACGTGAACGAAGGATTACTGGCAAAGATGACAGAGCAAGTTCCTCAGATTCAAATTACCGATTTTGAGTCGGACGCTGATTCTTGTCGCTTCAATATCAGTGGTATGGGACAGGCCGAAATCAGAATAGTTGAACGGGAGCCAATCAAAACCATAAAAGTTGCAAGCAGCGGAAGTATGCCCGTTGGAATCAATTTTTGGATTCAACTTCTGCCGGTTTCTGCTTACGAAACCAAGTTGAGACTTACCCTCGACGCCGAAATGAGTATGATGATCAAAATGCTGGTAAACAAGAAGCTCGAAGAAGGTATTAACCGTTTGGCTGATATGCTGGCGATGTTGCCATATCGCTAATAAGTTGTGGATTTCAAATTCCGCGAATCTATTTGAAAAACAAAACGCTAATCGAGGATGAACTCAACCTCTTTAAAGTGAAATGACAGCAGTTGTCCATTGGCTTTCTCAATCAGTAGTTGCCCGATCTGATTCACACCGCGTATAGTACCGTCAAACACTTCGTCTCCCGATTTATATTTGCAGAGTTCATTCCTTTGAAATAAAACTGATTCAAATTCTTTATTAATCAAATCAAAGTAGCTGCTTTTTAGTAATTTGTAATAGGAATCAATTCCCTTCAAGATGTTTTCCAGAACAATATCGCAGTCAAAGTGATTTTTTGTCAGCATTTTTAAAGACACAGGATTAGGAGCATCGCTCAAAAATTCGATTTGATTCACATTTAATCCAATCCCCACCACTGAATATTTCAACAACCCGTTCATTATCGAATTCTCAATCAGTATTCCAGCCAACTTCTTTCTACCAACATAAATATCATTTGGCCATTTCACCTTCAAATCCACAACATGCTTTTTTACAGCGCTATAAATACCAAGAGTCACCACTTTCGACAACATAAACTGATCCACTACCGGTAAAAAGAAAGGCTCAAGCACGATCGAAAAAGTCAGATTTTCACCAGCTAAACTTTCCCATTTGTTTGTTCGCTGCCCTCTGCCTCCGGTCTGCTCATATGCCAAAAAGACAGTACCTTCTTTCACTCCTCCCCTGCTGGTCATCCCGTTGGCATAATTGTTGGTAGAATCGACAGCATCAAGACGTACAATTAAACTCCCGATAATTTGATCCATGCTACTCAGTGTTAAATTTATTTCTCCAGGCAATTCTATTATTTGGACGTGCAAGTTTAATCACTTAAAATAAGGTAAAAAATTTATCTTTGTAGTTCTAATTTAAATTTATGAATAAAAGCGGAAAAGCAAGTGAAACTGAACAATTGATCGATGCCATTGTTGAAGGAATTCGAAGAAAAAAAGGACAAAAAATTACAATAATAGACCTTAGAAAAATTAATCATACAGAATGTAAATATTTCATTATTTGTCACGGAAATTCGGTAACACAAGTTGACGCAATAGCCCACTCAGTTGAAGATACGGTTGAAGAAATTTCAGATCAAACTGCGTGGCACAAAGATGGGTATAAAAACTCGCTCTGGATTTTGCTCGATTACGCCGATATAATGGTACATATTTTTCAGAAAGAAACGCGAGAGTTTTACGACCTCGAAAATTTGTGGGCTGATGCTCATATCGAATTGTTAAAAGAAGAAAACTAAAGTAAAATGGGAAACAACAATAAAAAAAAGAAAGCCACGAATAACAACCTGACTCCCCGGACACCTCGATTTAACCCTTATTGGATTTACATCGTCCTTTTCATCGTGTTCCTGGCTATACAATGGTATTCAATGGGCAGTGGTCCTGTTGAGACCAACTGGAATGAAGTTAAGACAACGATGCTGGCCAACAACGACGTTAAAAAGATCATCATTATTAATGAGAAAGAAGCCCAAATTTATTTGAAAGAAAGCAGTTACGACAAATATGCTTCAAAATTGAATAATGGGTTCACGTCTCCGGCAAAAACAGGGCCCCATTACTATTTCGAGATTGGTCCGCCGGAAGCGTTTGCAAATAATTTAAAAGAAGCCCAGACAAATGTATCGGAGCAAAACAAAATAAATGTTGAGTACAAAACTGTACACAATTACATGAGTGAAATTTTAAGTTGGGTACTTCCGTTCGGCGTAATTATTTTGCTTTACTGGTGGATTTTCAGAAGGATGAGCAAAGGATCGGGCGGCGGAGGTGGCGCCAATATCTTCAATGTTGGAAAATCGCAAGCCAAGGTTTTTGATAAAGACTCTAGAGTGACCAACACCTTTAAAGATGTTGCCGGTTTGGCTGAAGCAAAACAGGAAGTTGAAGAAATCGTCGATTTTCTGAAAAACCCTTCAAAATTCACCAAACTTGGAGGTAAAATTCCGAAAGGTGCACTTTTGGTTGGCCCTCCCGGAACCGGAAAAACATTGCTTGCAAAAGCTGTTGCAGGCGAAGCAAACGTGCCGTTCTTTTCGATGTCTGGTTCAGATTTCGTCGAAATGTTTGTTGGAGTTGGTGCTTCGCGCGTTCGCGACTTATTTAAACAAGCTAAAGAAAAATCACCTTGCATTGTTTTCATCGACGAAATTGATGCCATTGGCCGTGCCAGAGGTAAAAATCCAAACTTTGGTTCAAATGACGAGCGTGAAAATACGCTTAATCAGTTGCTAACTGAAATGGATGGATTTGATACCAATTCAGGAGTTATAATTCTGGCTGCAACAAACCGTGCTGATATTCTTGATAAAGCGCTAATGCGTGCCGGCCGTTTTGACCGCCAGATACATGTAGAATTGCCTGATTTAAACGAACGTCTGGAGATATTCAACGTGCATTTGAAACCGATTAAAATTTCGCCGGAAGTTGATCCATCGTTCCTTGCCAAGCAAACGCCAGGTTTCTCTGGAGCCGATATTGCCAATGTCTGTAACGAAGCTGCCCTTATTGCTGCCCGAAACAACAAAGATTTGGTTGATAAACAGGATTTCCTGAATGCAGTTGACAGAATTATTGGTGGATTGGAAAAGAAAAACAAAATTATCTCGGTTGACGAAAAACGACGGATCGCCTACCATGAAGCAGGCCATGCAACAATCAGCTGGTTGCTCGAACACGCACATCCACTTTTGAAAGTTACCATCGTTCCGCGTGGAAAAGCGCTGGGCGCAGCCTGGTACTTGCCCGAAGAACGTTCAATCACCACCAAAGATCAGCTTCTCGACGAGATGTGTTCGACTTTGGGAGGACGAGCAGCTGAGCAAATATCATTCAACAGCATCTCGTCTGGCGCTCAAAACGATCTTGAAAAAGTAACCAAACAAGCTTACGCGATGGTGAGCATTTTTGGAATGAGTGACAAGGTTGGAAATGTTAGTTATTACGATTCTTCCGGACAGAGCGAATATTCGTTCAGCAAACCATACAGCGAAAGAACAGCAGAACTTATTGACGCTGAATCGAAACAAATGATTGAAGCTCAATACGAAAGAGCATTGAGTGTATTGAAGGAAAATCAGGAAGGCTATGAAAAGCTTTCAGAAAGACTTCTGGAAAAAGAGGTAATTTTTAGCGAAGATCTGGAAAATATTTTTGGAAAACGCAAGTGGGGAAAACCTGAAATGGTTGCAGAAGCGAAAAGTGAACCAGCCGCTGAATTACCAGTTGAAACTGAAAACAATGCTGAAACTGAAGCAAAATAATGAGCTCGGCAAGAGATAATATTTTGGCCAAATTAAAGGCCGCGCAAGATAAGAGAGGCGAAATCGAGATGCAAATTCCCGATTTTGCCTCTCCCATTTACCATCCTTTAGACAAGTCGCTCGAGCAGGAATTCAAAAAGAATCTTGAAGCAATAGGTGGGCGTGTCATAATCTGTAGTTCGAAAAAAGAAGTTGCTGAAACGGTTAAGAAGATTTGCAATGAAAAGAATCAGAACAGCGTTTATTGCAAAAATCCCGAACTTCAGGAGCTTTTAAAATCGGATATCCAAATCGACTCTGAAGACAGCGATTTTCTGAATGTAAATATTGGCGTAACTCGTTGTGAATTTCTGGTTGCACACCTGGGCTCTGTGATGATAAGTTCTGCACAAATCTCAGGACGACGACTCAATGTTTTCCCTGAAACGCATATTGTTGTTGCAGAACAGTCGCAAATGGTCGAATATTTGGACGATGCGATGAATAACATGCAGAAAAAATACAAAAATGAATTACCTTCGCTCATCAGCAATATTACCGGACCCAGCCGCACCGCCGATATCGAAAAAACACTGGTGATGGGAATGCATGGTCCGAAATCGATAACCGTGATAATCTCTGAAGAACCAATTAATAACTAGGCTATGGAAAAAGATTGGGTTTGTGTTTTCAGCACAGAGAAAGGTTTTCAGGCAGAAATTGCAAAGGAGATTTTAGCCAACGAGCAAATCGAAAGCGTAATTCTGAATGAACATGATTCCACGTTCCCGTCGATTGGCGAAACTGAAGTGTGGGTTCATGAGGATTTCAAGAATAAAGCTGAAGAACTTTTAAAAGATTTAATCAATTGAAGAAATTAGTAACGCGGGCGATCACAGGAATCGTCCTTGTATTGGTAATGCTGACCAGCATTTTGTTCAGCGAATATAGTTTTGCTGCTTTGTTTCTGCTAATTCTGTTTGCCAGCCTGCGCGAATTCAACAATCTTTTTAAACAAACAGAGGTCAAACCGAATGTATATCTAAGCATTCTGGTTTCATTCATACTTTTTGGAGCGTCTTTTTTTATTGCCAGGGGTACAACTGATACTAAAATGGCGTTCGGTATCTTTCCTCTATTTTTTGTGATTATGGCAACAGAACTTTATCACAAAAAATCTAAACCATTAGAAAATATCGCTGTCACATTGTTTAGTATTTTATATGTCGCGCTACCACTTTCGCTGACCAATTTTCTGGTATTTCCCGGCATATTTGAGAAACAAACTTACACGCCGTCGCTGCTTATTGCCTTGTTTTGTTTGATTTGGATTTACGATTCGGGAGCATACCTTGTTGGTGTATCGATAGGCAAACATAGACTTTTTGAGCGTATTTCGCCAAAGAAATCGTGGGAAGGAGCAATTGGCGGTACCTTTTTTGCTGTGGGAGCTTCGTATGCAATTGCCAGTTTCATTCCTGAAATTAAATTTATTCATTGGGCTGCTATCAGTCTTATCGTTGTCATTTCCGGAACCTATGGCGACCTGACCGAGTCTATGTTTAAGCGCTTCTTCGGAATAAAAGATAGCGGCAATATTTTACCGGGCCATGGTGGATTACTCGACCGATTTGATTCACTGTTCTTTGTAGTTCCCGCTGTGTTAGCCTACATCAAACTATTTATTGGATAATTCAATCTGCTTCAGCTTTCTCCAATTTTACTCAGGAATAACATTTAATACACAATAAAAGCATAATAAATTGCTATTTTTGGTGCCAGTTTTTAAAATTTTCAGTTTATAATTTAAAAACGGAACTCTTTAGTGAGATTTATTATGAGCAGCAAGACAAACTATTTTTTCTGGGTGCCAAACGCAATCACGTCCATGAATTTAATTTGTGGCAGCATGGCTGTTTTCTTTGCAGTGGACGGGCAACTTGGCTGGGCAGCAGTTTTTATTTTTGCTGCCGCTGTCTTTGATTTTTGCGATGGATTTGCCGCCCGCCTTTTAAAAGCTTATTCTCCTATTGGCAAGGAACTCGATTCGCTGGCCGATTTGGTTTCGTTTGGACTGGCACCGGCAGCCATGGTTTTTACCATGCTCGAGTTCGCTATTTTCAAAAAAAATCAGCCAATACAAGATATTGAAGCCAACTGGAGTCAGTGGATCACATTATACTCGAGCCTTATTATTCCGGTTGCCGGAGCTTTCCGCCTGGCAAAATTTAATACCGACGATCGCCAAAGCGAACAATTTCTAGGGATGCCAATACCTGCCAATGCTATTTTCTTCGCTTCGTTAGGGCTTATTCTTGAACTAGGAACAAATGCTTCGATCATGCATGTCGTTTTAAACAAACATGTGCTGGTTGCATCAATTTTTGCCTGTTCGTTTCTAATGGTTTCTGAGCTTCCAATGTTTAACCTGAAATTCAAAAACCTAAAATTCAAGGAAAATGCACTTAGATTCTTCTTCTTGGGAAGTACTTTATTGCTGCTGATCTTTCTTCAGCTGTATGCCCTACCCCTCATTATTATCTGGTACGTGTTACTCTCTGTAATAACTTATTTTGCCGGAACAAAATGAAATTGAGTTAGTAGTTTAGGGTTGCAAATATTCATAAAACAGGTTTAGCCATCTGCTATTCGTTGCTGTACCTATTTGACGAATACTTATATATCAAAAAATGGCGAAAAATCCGGTCTGAATAATTTTCAACGAAATTCAATAAAAAAGAAGTCATCGAACCTCGCTAAAACTAAATTTTTCTATATTTGCAGCGCTTTTGAACGAAAAAGCAAATGCCCAGATGGTGAAATCGGTAGACACGCTAGTTTCAGGGACTAGTGCTCGCAAGGGTGTGCAAGTTCGAGTCTTGTTCTGGGCACTGATCAAAGTATCAAAATGTATCAAAAGCGCTTAAATTCAATGATTTAAGCGCTTTTTCTTTTAGGGAAAATTTCATCAAATACCCTTAAATAGCAAATGAAAAGCGACAAAATCGAGACCAAACTCAAAATCATTTTTTCTGGTCGCGGCAAATCACGCAACGAATTGATTCAAAACATTTTATTTGAC
>DAOPZV010000031.1:0-2200 GCA_035353575.1 Prolixibacteraceae bacterium
ATTTTTATTGGTGGTGCCGGTAAATCGGCCATGTTCCCGTTACACATTTGGTTACCCGACGCCATGGAAGGTCCAACTCCGGTTTCGGCATTGATCCACGCTGCAACCATGGTTGTTGCCGGTGTTTACCTGGTAGCTCGTATGTTCCCGGTTATTCACTTTCAGGCTCCCGCAGCACAGGAAATTGTTGGATACGTTGGCGGATTCACTTCGCTGTTTGCAGCAGTTATTGCAATTACACAATACGATATAAAGAGGGTATTGGCATTCTCAACTTTATCTCAGTTGGGTTACATGATGCTTTCGCTTGGCGTTTCGGGTTACGGTGGCGAAGAAGGATTGGGTTACATGGCTTCCATGTTCCACCTGTTCACACACGCGATGTTCAAAGCTTTGTTGTTCCTTGGCGCAGGTTCAATTATTCACGCCGTTCATTCCAACTATATGTACGACATGGGTGGTTTGCGCAAATACATGCCGATTACACATATTACCTTCCTGATTGCCTGTTTGACCATCGCCGGTGTGCCATTCCTTTCAGGATTCTTCAGTAAAGATGAAATTCTGGTTGCTGCTTTGCACCACAACAAGCTTTTGTTTGCCATTGAGTTTATCGTTGCTGGTTTAACCGCTTTCTATATGTTCCGGTTATATTTCAGTGTATTCTGGGGAAAAGACAGGCATTATCATCATACACCGCACGAAAGTCCGCTGGTGATGACCATTCCGTTGATGTTCCTTGCTTTCGCATCTATTTTCGCCGGTTACCTCCCGTTTACCGAATTGGTAACTTCTGATAAAGTAGGATTCGAATCAGAAATGAATTATATGGTTGCTATCCCATCAATCTTAATAGGTTTCCTTGGAATTGCAGTGGCTTGGATTCTGTACAAGAAAGAAAGCGATATTCCCGCTAAACTTGCCAAGAGCTGGGGTATATTATACACCGCAACCTACAACAAATTCTATTTCGACGAAATTTATTTGTTTGTTACCCGCAAAATCATTTTCAACTACATCTCTCGCCCGATTGCCTGGTTCGACCGTCATATTGTGGATGGATTTATGGTTGGCATTGGTACGGTAACCGAGAAAGCCTCGTACAAGATAAAAGGAATGCAGTCGGGGCAATTGCAACACTATGCTTTTGCTTTTGTTGCCGGGGCGTTGGCTCTTGCGTTGTTTATGATTTATTACCTAATGTAGAATAAAAACTTAGACAAATGAATATTCTTACTTTATTAGTAGTAATTCCGATTCTGACCATCATAAGCATCCTTTTTACGAAGGATCTGAAGGGTGCGAGAGTGGTGTCGGCGGTTGGTATGGGAATTCAGCTCGTTGTTGCAGCGGTGCTGTTGTTCATGTACCTTGGTGCCAGACAAACCGGAAATATGCACGAAATGCTGTTTACAGCCGATTATACCTGGTTTAAGAGTTTAAACATTCATTATAGTATCGGAGTTGACGGCATTGCGGTAGCGATGATCTGCCTGACTGCAATTGTAACCTTTGCCGGAATCTTTGCTTCGTGGGAAATGGCCTACTTGTCGCGCGAATTCTTTGTTTTGCTCATATTACTCGCGACTGCTGTTTATGGTTTCTTCATTTCGCTTGATTTGTTCACCATGTTCCTTTTCTATGAGTTAGCACTGATTCCTATGTATCCGTTAATCGGTATCTGGGGTAGTGGACCGAAGGAAAAGTCGGCAATGAAACTGACATTGATGTTGATGGCCGGTTCGGCTTTGATTATGGTTGGTATTTTTGGTCTTTACTATAACTCAGCTCCTAATGGTGGCCCACTTACTTTTAATATCATCGAAATCTCGAAAATTATTATACCGGAGAAAACCCAAATGTTCTTTTTCCCCTTTGCTTTTGTGGGATTTGGAATCCTTGGCGCTTTGTTCCCGTTCCACACATGGTCGCCCGATGGTCACGCCTCGGCGCCAACTGCTGTGTCAATGTTACACGCTGGTGTTTTGATGAAGCTTGGAGGTTACGGATGTTTCCGCGTAGCGATGTTCCTGATGCCTCAGGCTGCAAATTCGATGGCATGGATATTTATTATTCTGACTTCGATCAGCGTTGTTTATGGCGCTTTTGGCGCAATATGGCAGAAAGACCTCAAGTTCATTAATGCTTACTCTTCGGTAAGTCACTGCGGGCTTGTAATTTTTGCCCTCCTGATGATGAA
>DAOPZV010000031.1:2300-10493 GCA_035353575.1 Prolixibacteraceae bacterium
GGTGCATTCCAACATCAGGATATGTTCCACCGTGTAGTAACAGTTATTGCCTGTTCTTCGATTGTAATTACAGCTGTATATATTCTTCGCGTTGTTGGTATGATGTTGCTTGGTCCGATTAAGGACCCGCATCACGAACACCTCGAAGATGCGAAGTGGTACGAGAAATTAAGTACTGTCACTCTTCTTGTTTCGGTAGCTGCGGTTGGTATTGCTCCACTTTGGTTATCGGAGGTAATATCGGGTAGTTTGAAACCTATTGTTGACAAACTGGCTGCTGTAATTCCATTTTAATTAACCTGATATTCAAAATACTGAAAATATGGATTTCGGACAATTTATAATTATGCGACAGGAGTTATTGCTGATCATTGCAGCAGTAGTAATCTTGATTGCTGAAATTGCAACCCCTGATGAGAAGAAAGGCAGAATTATTCCATTTTCACTTGGACTATTTGTGCTGGTTACTGCAATAGGTTTTATTCCCGGGCAGGAAGGAACATTGTTTGGAGGGGCGTATCAATCGACCCAGCTGACTATGTTCATGAAGAACGTATTGAATCTTGCAGTATTGATTGTTTTCTTTCAAGCCGAAAGTTGGCTGAAGAAACCTCAAAATCTGGATAAGATTAGCGAATATTTTATTCTGACCATCTCGACTCTGATTGGAATGAACTTCATGGTTTCTGCCGGAGATTTTCTTACATTCTATCTCGGACTCGAAACGGCAACTATTCCAATTGCTGGATTGGCAGCATTCGACAAATATAAAAGTGAATCGGCCGAGGCTGGTATCAAATTGATTCTTTCGTCCGCTCTGTCGTCGGGAATTCTTCTATTTGGACTTTCGATGATTTACGGGGCAACAGGATCAATCTACTTTGCTGATGTTGCTACCAAGATTACTCCAACGCCGATTATTGCGCTTGGTTTCATTTTCTTTGTAGCTGGTATGGGTTTCAAGATTTCCCTTGTTCCATTCCATTTCTGGACAGCTGATGTTTACGAAGGGGCACCAATCAATGTAACCTCTTATTTGTCGGTAGTATCGAAGGGAGCCGCAGCATTTATTTTTACCATTGTATTGTTTACCGTGTTTAAGAGTATCGTTACTTTATGGCAGCCACTAATCTATACGATTGCTGTTGCTACTATGACTTTAGCGAACTTATTTGCACTTCGCCAAAATAACATTAAACGGTTCCTTGCATTCTCGTCAATTGCCCAGGCAGGTTTTATTTTACTTGGAATTTTGGGTGCCGGAGATTTGGGAATGACTGCTGTTGTTTATTTTGTGCTCGTGTATGTGTTCACTAACCTTGGCGCTTTCGGTGTTGTTTCGGCCATTTACGATGCATCTGGTGTTGAAACCATTTCAGGATACAATGGTTTGTATAAAACAAATCCGAATCTTAGTCTGGTGATGACATTATCGTTGTTTTCATTAGCCGGAATTCCGCCTGTTGCAGGTTTTTTTGGTAAATTTTTCTTGTTTACTTCAGCTGCCGGAGCCGGATATTATATTCTGGTTTTGATTGCTGTTTTAAATGCTACGATTTCACTTTACTACTATTTGAAAGTAGTGAAAGCCATGTTTATCGATCCGAACGATCAGCCAATTCCAACGTTCCGTAGCAGTATGGCTATGCGAATTGCATTGGTTGTTTGTGCTGCCGGCGTGTTTTTTGTTGGTTTTGCCAGCGGTATTTTCGAGTATATCCGCAGCATCAGCCAAATGTTTTTAAACTAATAAGATCAATAAAATGGCTTTAAATAAAGGAAAACATATCGTTGAAGAAATTGACGGTGTTCGCTGTTCGGTAGTTGAGAAAGGTGTTTCTCCGGAGCGGGCCGAATTTCTGAAAAAAATATTGGAATTGAACGGTTACACCGTGAAAGAAGCTTCAGAAGGAGAAGCCGGAACTTTGAAAATCGGGGTAACTGATATTCTTTTTAATACTGTTGTTGATGTATATAAACGGAAGCTGAAATCTCCTTCAGGAAAGAAGGTTACACCGGCATACTGGCTTCAGGAGTCGGCGCATGAAACCGCAGAAGAAGTTAATTACTGGAATTTTCAGGCGTAACGTTTTTATCGCGAAATAAAAAAGTAAAGGCTTCCAATTTTGGAAGCCTTTACTTTTTTGAGCAAATCTGATTAAGAATATTTTTCTTCGCGTAAAGCTTTGATTTTCTCGTCGGTAAGGTAATCTTCAAAATCCATGTATTTATCGATTGCACCTTTGGTCGTCAGGTCAATTACCCGCGAACAAACCGATTCAATAAACTCGTGGTCATGGCCGGTCATCAGGATTTGGCCCGGGAAAGCCTTCATGTTGTTGTTGAATGCCTGAATCGACTCCATGTCCAAATGGTTGGTTGGGTGGTCGAGGATGATGCTGTTTGGATGAGCCAACATCATACGCGCAATCATACACCTCATTTTTTCGCCTCCTGAAAGTACTTTGGCGCTTTTCTGAAGATCGTCACCCGAGAAAAGCATTTTGCCTAAATATTGGCGTAAAAAGTTCTCGCTGGTGTCGTGCGAATACTTGCCAAGCCATTCGTACAAAGTTTCGTCTTTGGTGAAGAATTCGCTTACGTCGAAAGGTAAATAGGCCGTGGTAATGGTTACACCCCAGGTAAACGTTCCCGAAGTAGGCTCAATCAAACCATTGATAATATTGAAGAAGGCCGAAATAGCACGGTTCTCCTTGGCCAGGAATACTACTTTATCGCCGCGTTCAATGGTGAACGAAATATCTTTGAAAAGTACCTCGCCATCAAGCACGTACGAAAGGTTCTCAACCGAAAGAACGCGGTCGCCTGTTGCACGTTCGGGTTGGAAAATAATTCCGGGGTAACGGCGGGTTGATGGTTCGATTTCTTCGATTTTAAGTTTTTCGAGCATCTTTTTACGGCTGGTAGTCTGTTTCGACTTAGCCACGTTAGCGCTGAATCGCTGAATGAATTCCTGTAACTCTTTGCGTTTTTCTTCAGCTTTTTTGTTGGCATTGGCTGCCTGACGCAGGGCCAACTGGCTCGATTCGTACCAGAACGTATAGTTTCCCGAGAATGCGCGGATTTTGCCGTAGTCGATGTCAACCACGTCGGTACATACATTATCGAGGAAGTGGCGGTCGTGTGAAACAACGATTACCGTATTCTGACAGTTGGCCAGGTAATTTTCCAACCAGAGCACGGTTTCTAAGTCGAGGTCGTTGGTAGGCTCGTCGAGCAAAAGGTTATCCGGATTGCCGAACAATGCCTGTGCAAGCAAAACACGCACTTTTTCTTTACCGTTCAGGTCGCGCATCATGGTATAATGCATGTGCTCCTTAATTCCCAAACCGCTCAGCAAGCCAGCAGCGTCGCTTTCGGCATTCCAGCCGTTCATCTGCGCAAAATCGTCTTCGAGTTTGGCAGCCAAAATTCCATCTTCTTCAGAAAAATCGGGTTTGGCATACAGAGCATCTTTTTGCTTCATGATGCGAATCAATTCGGCATGCCCCATCAAAACTGTGTCGAGAACCGAGTATTCGTCAAAAGCATGGTGGTTCTGGTTTAATACCGACAAACGTTCGCCCGGTCCCATTAAAACCGATCCGCGGGTAGCGTCCAAATCTCCGGAAATAATGCGCAAAAAAGTTGATTTTCCGGCGCCGTTTGCGCCAATAACGCCATAACAGTTGCCGGGTGTAAATTTCAGATTAACGTCTGAAAATAAAGGCTTTTTCCCGAACTGGATGGCCAAATTTGAAACTGTAATCATTTATTGTAATGTTTTATGATTTTCTGGGATGCAAAGGTAATAATCTCAGCCTGAAGCAACTGATTTTTAGATTAATAAATTCTTAAAGAGTTGATCTGGCAACTAGCTGCTAGCCGCTGGCTAAAATGTATTATATTTCAGAAGCTAAACTCCTTTGTCTCACCACCTCATAGGCCAGCAGACCAGCGGCTACCGACACATTCAGCGACTCAATTTTGCCAAGGATTGGAATCTTCACCTGTTCGTCGGCCAAAGCCAGCAGGCGAGGATCAATTCCGGTATCTTCCGAACCCATGATGATGGCAATCGGGCCCAGCAAGTTGCTGTTGGTATAAACAGCATTTCCTTTTTCGGTGGCGGCAATCAGTTTTAATCCCGAATCTTTCAGGAAAGTAATTGCTTCTTTCAAACTGCGGGTGCGGCAAACGGGCACAATGTGCAGCGCTCCGGCTGATGTTTTAACGGCATCGGCATTAATTCGGGCCGAGCCTTTATCCGGAATCACGATGGCATCAACACCGGCACACTCGGCGGAGCGAACAATGGCGCCAAAGTTACGAACATCGGTCACCTGGTCGAGCACTAAAATAAATGGCGTTTTGCCGTCCTCGTATAAGGTGGGGATGATGTCCTCGATGCGCTGTAACGCCACCGGCGAAACAAAAGCCAGCACGCCCTGGTGGTTCTTCCGCGAAATCCGGTTGATTTTCTCGATTGGCACATACTGAAACGGCACGTTGTTGATGCGGATCAGATCGAACAGCTCCTTGAATAAATCGCTCACAAGTCCCTTTTTAATAAGTACTTTGTCGATTTCTTTTCCGGCCTGAATGGCTTCGATGACTGCCCTGATGCCAAAGATTAAATCGTCGGCTGGTTTGTTTTCGCGTTGAAACATTTTTTTGATTTGAGAATTTGGAGATTTGGAGATTTGGAGATTCAAAGATTTTTCATCCTCAAATTTTCAAATTTCCACATCTTCAAATATTGTTATTACCATGTTTTCTTTTTTGTAATCTCATCCAACTCTTCCTGAAGAATTTCCCACTCGTACATTTTCTGTTCGAGTTCTTTCTTCATCCGGTCGTATTTTTTGAAAATCTCGGGGTCAGTGCCATCAGCAGTTTCGAGTACTTTGTCCATTTCCTTAATTTTCGTTTCCAGCGCATTGATTTCCTGCTCTGTCTTTTCCACGCTTTTCTCCAAGCGACTGATGTTCTTGTTGATTTCTTTTCGCTCTTCGAAACTGAGTTTGTCCGAATCGTCAACTTTCTGAACCTCAATTTTCTGGGTCAAAGGTACATCCTTTTTCTCCAATTCCTTCATGCTGTCAATTTTCTTCTTCTGAAGGAAATCGTAGATTCCGCCCAGGTGTTGCTTCACTTTTTTATCGCGAAATTCATACACGCATTTCACCAGTCCGTCGAGGAATTCGCGGTCGTGCGATACCACAATTACTGTTCCGTCGTAGTCAACCAAGGCTTGTTTCAGGATTTCTTTTGAACGGATATCGAGGTGGTTGGTCGGCTCATCGAGCACAAGTAAATTCACCGGTTCGAGCATCAGTTTTACCATTGCCAGGCGTGAACGTTCACCTCCGGAAAGCACTTTCACTTTCTTTTCTACATCTTCGCCCGAAAACATGAATCCACCCAGAATATTGCGGATTTTTGTGCGGATGTCGCCCACGGCAATGCGGTCAATGGTGTCGAAAACAGTCAGCTCTTCGTCGAGCAGGTTGGCTTGATTCTGGGCGTAGTAGCCAATCTTCACATTGTGTCCCAGCTTGCATTCGCCGCCGTTGTACTCCAGTTCATTCATGATGATACGAGCCAGCGTGGTTTTTCCTTCGCCATTTTTGCCAACGAAGGCTACTTTTTCGCCACGTTCTATAATTACGTCAACACGATCTAAAACTTCGTGCTCACCGTAGCTTTTCGAGAGTTCCTTAATTTCGGCAACCACTGTTCCGGAGCGTAAAGCAGGCGGAAATTTGATGCGTAAAGCTGAATTATCTTCGTCATCCACTTCCAAACGTTCGAGCCGGTCGAGCGCTTTGATTCGCGACTGAACCTGCACCGATTTAGTGGCCTTGTACCGAAAGCGCTCGATGAACTTTTCGGTGTCTTCAATCATTTTTTGCTGATTGGTGTACGCGGCCATTTGCTGTTCTTTCAGTTCTTTTCTGAGAATCAGGTATTTTGAATAGTTTGCTTTATAGTCGTAAATGCGGCCAAGCGTGATTTCGATGGTACGGTTGGTTACAGCATCGAGGAAAGCGCGGTCGTGCGAAACCAGCACCACGGCTCCATTGTAGGTTTTCAGGAAATCTTCGAGCCATTGAATTGACTCAATATCGAGGTGGTTGGTCGGCTCGTCGAGCAGGAAAACGTCGGGGCGTTTTAGCAGGATTTTGGCCAGCTCAATTCGCATACGCCAGCCACCGCTGAACTCCGAAGTTTGGCGGGTGAAATCGCTGCGCTTGAATCCAAGTCCGACCAAAGTGCGTTCAACTTCAGCTTCAAAATTGTTTCCGCCCAACATGTGGAAACGGTCGTTGCATTCGGTCACGTGGTCGAGCAAGCGGTGATATTCGGCTGATTCGTAGTCGGTGCGAACGGCAATCTGGTGGTTGATTTCTTCGATGCGTTTTTCGAGCGCCAGAATTTCTTCGAATGAGGTGACAGCTTCCTCAAAAACAGTTCTTCCGTCGGTAACCAGCATATGCTGCGGCAGATAGCCCAAACGAACGTCTGATGGTACTGAAACCACGCCTTCACTGGGTTGCTGCAATCCGGATAATATTTTCAGGAGGGTAGATTTACCTGCACCGTTTTTACCCACTAAGCCAATTCGGTCGCGCGGGCTTACCAATAACGAAATTCCTTTAAAAAGATCGAAGCCGCCAAAGCTGACGACCAGTTGATCAACCGATATCATAATGCTAAAAATTGAGGGTGCAAAGATAACAGAATCATCGGGAAAAAGAGATATACATTCTCCGTCAGCTAAAGCAGACGGCAAAGAATAATTGGCACATAATTCATTTTGCAAGGCTTATCCTTTGCCGTTCACTTTAATGAACGGATTCTGATTATTTTATCGATACCTCCACCTTAAATTGCGGAACTTTTAATTCCTGAGGCAGGGTTCTGAAATCAGCCGTGGAAATCTGAATATTTTCCGCCGGAATACTTTGATTTTGAGTCAGAAAATCTGAAAGTAATTTATTCCGCAGATTCAAAATTTCCTGGAAACGGGATTCTACACGACTCGCATCGGTGCGTTTTACACAAGCAGCTTCAATACCCAATGAATCGACAGCGGGAACAGTTTTGCGGATAAATGCCAGTAGGTTGGTATCGTCGTTTTTAATTTCAGAAACCTTAACTTTTTTTACTGCCGGATCAGCACTTTGCGATGCAGCAAATTCAGCTTTGGTCAATTCAACGGCTATCTGGGCTTTTTCTTTTTCAGGATCGGTGGTTTGATTGAAATTTACCACCAACTCTGGTTTTTTCTTCAGGATAGTTGCCAGTTTAATCAAATCGTCGCGCTGCTTTTGGTCGAGCGAATCCTGAGCGAAGGTGAACGGCAGTTTATCCATCGATTCGGGATTTGCTCCGGCGATACTTGCCAGGGCATTAAAAGGAGAAAGCGCGGTTTTAATCATTAGATTGGCAAAGGTTTTCCAGATTAATTTTCCGAGCTTAAACTTTGGTTCTGATGGATTTCCTGAAACCGGCAAATCGAATTTAATCTGGTCATTTTTATCTTTCATGATGTACAAAGCCAGGCGTACAGGCACTTTCATCGCGGTGGTGTCTTTGGTTCGTTTCCCAAATTCAAGCTCATCAATTTCAACTTTGTTGGTGTTAGTCAGCGCAGTTGTTGTCATTTTCAGACCAAGATCATAACTAATCCATCCCTGTGTAATAGGAGACGCAACATAGTATTCAGAATAAGGTGAGAAACTTACCAAATCCATACGTTTTACCTTCGCATCCATTTGCAGTTTCATAAAATCAAGCATACTCCAGACTGTTTTCCCCGATAGTTCTCCTTTGTTGTTCAATTTGGTGTAGAATTCAACAGGAATTTGATCCGCACTTTCCGAAAGTCCGGTCATGGTAACATTTAAATCGTTTAAATCATATTTGAACGATCTGTTCAAGGTGTTATCAGCTATTGAAACTAACCCGTTGCTAACTTTGATTGTATCGATTTTATAGGTTACCGGAGTGCCTGGCTCTTGCACGGGAGTAGCTTTTGTGGCAGCGATGGAGTCGTTTTTGAAATAAGGTTCAAAAAATTGCATGATGTTCATCGCTTTCTTATCGCGAATTACCAATAGTTTAGGTTGTTCCAATTCAATTTTGCCAAACCCGAAATGGAAAGTTTTCAGGTTCATATCGTTGATG
>DAOPZV010000031.1:10593-14040 GCA_035353575.1 Prolixibacteraceae bacterium
GTCAACATACTTTAATTGTCCCTTATTTAATTGAATATTACGGATGGTAAATTTTAAAACCTCGTTTGCAGTTGAGTCCTTTTTTACTTTAGTGCTGTCCTTCGGAATCATACTGTCGAAATTAAACTTATCGCCGTTTTGTATGATCTGTACTTTGGGTTCAGTCAGCCTGATTTCGGAAACTGAATACTCGTTTTTGAGCAGCGTCCACGGATTCAAATTGATGTAAAATTCACTGAATGAAAGGAATTGGTCGGTATTATTGTCTTCGTACAGCACAAAATTCTTTACCTGAACGGCAACTTTGGCATAATTGAAATGAAGTTCGCCAATTGCAATTTTACGGTGAATTAATTTTTCGCTGTTTTTTACCAGGTAATTTTTTGTGATATCAGAAAGGAAAAATAAAAATATGGCGATAATAACCAAGAGTGTTCCCGGAATCAGGTATCGTTTTTTGATGTGAATCATGGCTTTTTATGTTTTTTACAAAGATAAAGGGTTTATCAAATTTTGATTTATAACTGTGTGTTAATTAATACAAAATTCAATAAACCCTATCCCAATTCGATTCTCCTCTCCTTGTCATCCTGAACTTGTTTCAGGATCTAAATTTGATAATTACAGACCCCGAAATAAATTCGGGGTGACTCAATGGAGACGAAAATATTACTGCAACTTCAAAACCTGTTTTTCGGTGTTCCAGCCTTCAACCAATATTTCCTGACTTTTACCTGAAATTACACGGTTTGGAGCGCTCACAGTGAGTGTAATTGTTTCGCCGGGCGCCAGTGAAACGTAATTTGCCGACCAGTATGCAGGCAGCACTTCGTCTCCGTCGCAGGTAAGCTGCGGATTAACAAAGAATGCCAACTGTTTCGAGTCGTTGGTTAGTTTCAAAGTCCATTGTTTTTCGGTTTTCAGTTGTTCCGATTTTACGATTGAAGCTTTGAGTTGTGCACGAGGCATATCGTTCAGCGCTTTATAATTGTTGTCAGCCGCCAGCCAGTACACATTGTGCGAAATCACTTTTCCTGATGCATTTTTCAGATTCAGAACTACAAAATTAACTCCTTTCGATTCGGACAGCACTTTTGAAATGGAGAATGGTTCTTTAACGTTGGTGGCTGTCAAATCAAGTTTCGCTTCCTGATGGAACAACGGTTTCGAGTCAATGCTATACACATCGGCCACCACGGTTAGATTTGAAATGGCTTTATAAGTGCGATTCAGTACTGTAACATTATGGTCGAGCGCATTAAGTTGAACGTGAACGGGTTCGCTGGCCAACTGTTCGAAATAATAACCGGCATTCGGAGCCAGGTACCAGTCGTAAATTTGCCAGATCACGCTTGGGAATGCGGCATTTATTTTCCAGGTCATCACTCCGCCAATTTCGTTCAGTTTGTGGCCGGCAGCTTCAAAAATTCCCTGGTATCCGGTGGCATTCATAAACTGCATTTTTGTCGAGAAATCCTCCAGCGAGGTTGGTTCACCATAGCGTTCAACCATAGTTTTATAATACTCGTCGTATTTGCCGTTTCCGGTAGCGGCATCGTGGTAACCCCAGGTGTGATTCAGCGGATAGGGTAGTGTTTTGTCCCAAACCAGGTTTGGAATAATTTTTTTCAGACTGTTGTAAGTAGGCTGCGAAGGAATCCCGGTTTCATCTTTGAAAACCCAATCCTTTGCATTGTCGGCCAACTGGTAATATTTTTTTGTATCCTGCCAGGTGTATGGACCACCGCTGTAAACTCCTGAAGCCAGATTATCAGGATAAGCTCCGTTCCATCCTTCGGGCAGTTTTGCAAAACCTGAAGAACAAGGAATGTAAGGCCGTGTTCCATCAAGTTTTACAATGCTCTCGCGCATCTGGTCGTACACATCTTTGCGCACATGGCCTTCGTTTCCGCCGGTCCAAAGCAACAAACTCGGATGGTTGCGGATGCGTTTAATGGTGCTTACCACATTGTTCACAAATACTTTTCCTTCTTTCGGATTGTCTAACGAACCTTTGAATTCGCCATGTGTATCTCCGGTTACCCAAAAGTCCGACCATACCAATAAGCCAAGTTTGTCGCATAAATCGAAGAAAACATCAGGAGGAGTAACGCCGCCACCCCAAATGCGCACCAGGTTGATGTTGGCATTGCGGCAAAGATTTAATTCGGCGTCATAACGCAGCGAGTCGCGGTTGAGCATCATATCCGGAACCCAGGCACCCCCCATCAGGTGAACACGGTGACCGTTTACGTAGAAATCGCGGCGCAGCAATTTTCCCGGTACATCAACCGCTTTTGAAGCCACAGTGCGGACACCGAATACAAATGTGGTGTCGTCGGAAACAACGCCTTCCATTTCATATTTCAGGCGGATACGGTACAGATTTGCTTTTCCGTAACCAATTGGCCACCATAAAGCTGGCTGTTTAATGTTCAGTTTGTCGGTATTCGATGCATTCAGATCAATTTGAGCTGTTGCTCCTGAGGCGATAGTTACATCTTTGGTAATCTGAAATCCTAAACCGGCAAAGTTTTCCGGACGAATATCCACTTTGAGCGTTCCTTTTGATGGGTTCGCACTGTGATTGGCCAGTTCGAGTTTCAGCGAAAGTTTAGCCAGCGAAGTATCAGGAAGATTTGGTAAATCGGTCACCAAATGCGGATGTTTGATGGTTACATCGCCCGAAGTACGCAAAATAACCGGTTGCCAAATACCCATGTTTCGGTCGCGTACCGGAGGCATCCAGTCCCAGCCCACCGAACACAATTCGGTAACATTTACGCCAATATCGCCAGTTGGACCACCGTTTTCAAAGAAATCGTCGAACGCTTTTAACTGTTCTTTTGCCGGAAATCCGGGAACATCCAGCGGGTAAATCTTCACAGCTAATCCGTTTGGTTTTCCAGCCTGTACCAATTTACTGATGTCGAAACTGTATTCGGCAAACATCCCGGCCATTTGTGTCGAATCGGCAATTTGTTTTCCGTTTACCCAAACCGCTGCACGATAGTTGATCCCTTTGAAAATCAACTGAAAGTGCCGTCCTTTATCGGTTTCAGGAATGGTAAAAGTAGTACGGTACCAATACGGTTTTTTCCATGGATTGCCCACGTTGGGAATATGGCTGTACTGCTCCAGATTATAAATTTTATTGAATTCGTCGTTGGCATCAGGAATATACATGTTATTCATTCCTGAGTATGGATCAGGATAAACACGGTTGGCAACCAGGCCGGTTAATACCGTGGACGGAACTTTTACAGGGAACCAATACGATTTTGAGCTGTATTCGGGCTGCGATATTTTTTCTCCTGAATCGTTTATGAATTCGGATGATTGCAAATCGAATCGAATCAGCTTTTCCTGTTTTACCGTTTGGCTATGAACTTTCAGGCCGGTTAATGAGGCCAGAAAAAGTATTAAAACGGAAGATTTAATTTTCAT
>DAOPZV010000031.1:14140-15713 GCA_035353575.1 Prolixibacteraceae bacterium
GGGCGACCATGACGGAACATTTATGGTACCCTGACCTCCATACAAATAAGCAATTACTTTAGGCGCACCTCCGGCGACTGGCATCAATCGAAGCATAACCCTCTTGTAGGAAGGATGCGAATTGAATGGAATATTTTCTTCAAACGAAATGAAGGCAATCCATTTCCCATCGGGCGAAATATGCGGAAACCAGTTGTTGTATTCGTCGAAAGTGAGTTGCTCTTTTTCCGAGCCATCAGGTTTCATGCGCCACAATTGCATGGTGCCCGATTGACTGCCGTTATAATAAATGTATTTTCCGTCAGGCGAATATTCGCAACCGTCAACATGTTCGCCTTTTTTATTGTCGGTTAAGGCAACTTCCTTGTCGCCTTTCGTAGAGTTTTTGTAAATATTGTAAATGTTACTTCCATTTCGTTGAGCCACATAAACGACTTCCTTGTTGTTTGGCGCAATTCCGTGAAGATAGGAAGGTGTGTCCTGAGTGACCAATTGAGGTTCGCCACCTTCGATTGGAAGCACATAAACCGACGATCCACCTCCATTCAATCCTTGCCGGTGACTGCTAATACCCAGTATTTTACCATCGAACGAAATCACATGGTCGTTGTTGTTACGGGTCACGCTGCCAGTATTCAATTTTTCGATCTCACCTCCTTCAACCGGAATTTTATAGATTCCACCGTCCATATTGAACAGTAATTTTTTCCCGTCGGGCATCCAGTTTGGGGCTTCAAATCGGCCGTTCTTTTCGTAAATAACTTTTCGGGTGCCATCAAATACATTCATTGTTTCCATGCGACAGCCCAAATAACCATCCTTATCAGGATTGTAATTGTCGGCGACTGGCTGATCAATCCGTACGTTCCAGATTCTGGCTTTTTCAATCACATCGGGATTATGCGAGCAAATGAAAAGTCCGGCCAGCACTTCATCCGGAAGTTCGTTCATGATTTGACGTCCAATAATTTGAAGTGGTTCACCGGGATGTGCGGCTCTGAAAATAACGGTCTTTCCAGATCGCTCCAGTTGCAGTATCGAGTATCCTGGTTTTGGAGCAAAGATTTCATCTTCAGGATCGCGCATAAATGCGCCACGCAGCACGCGCCATTGCAAAACGGTAAGTCCGTCGCCATGCAATACGGCCGATGCATGTACCGCGTTGGCGTCTTCCGAAGCGCGGATCATCCAGCCAATCTTCCGGTGCGGATCGGTTCCTGAACCTTCAAAAGCGAAATTGGCAGTCAGGATAAAATCACCTTTGAGTTTGTTATAGAGGTAATTAAATTCGTCGCGCTCGAACCAGATATTGTATCCTGAACCACTGAGGGTATAGGATTGCGAATTTGCGTCGTAGCTTGCTGAACCTGCTAATTTAGGCGAGCCTATATCTTTTCCCGACTCAAAAATTCCGGTCGGATTTTGAGCAATTGTGCTGCCTGCAACAAGACAAACAATTAGGATTAATAAGTTTTTCATTTTGCGTTGTTTAGGTTTAATGTTTGGGTAAAATCGTTTCGAAGATAATTATTCCTGATGAGAAACAGGAACAGATTGTGGTAATTACATTAAG
>DAOPZV010000031.1:15813-27496 GCA_035353575.1 Prolixibacteraceae bacterium
CCTGAAATTAATTACTTTTGCCCGAAAATTTTAGAATATGGGAAGAGGCCGTAAAATAAAGCCGTTTATTGAGAATGTTACCATTACCGACATAGGTGCCGAAGGAAAAGCAATTGCTCGGGTTAACGATGTTGTTGTATTTACAACGCACGTAATTCCAGGCGATGTGGTTGATGTTCAGGTTACTAAAAAGCGTACTAAATACATGGAAGCCCGTGTTACGCGAGTGGTGACGCCATCGCCCGACCGGGTTCCGGCATTTTGCGAGCATTTCGAAGTTTGTGGCGGTTGCAAATGGCAATTCCTTCCTTACGAAAAACAGCTTTACTACAAGCAAAAACAGGTGGCTGATCAGTTGACCCGAATCGGACGAATTGAGCTGCCTGAAATCACTCCAATCTTGGGTTCGGTTAAAACAACCTTTTATCGGAATAAACTCGAATTTGGCTTTTCGAACAAACGCTGGCTGACCAGCGCCGAAATGGGCTTGGAAGGCGAAGATATTAATATGAATGCGCTGGGGTTTCATGTTCCGGGAATGTTCGATAAGATTATCAAGATTAATAAATGCTGGCTGCAGGGAGATCCATCAAATCATATCCGCGATTTCATTAAAAAATATGCTGATGAAAATGGTCTGGAATATTTCGACCGAAGGTTTCAGGCTGGTTTATTAAGGAATATCATAGTTCGTACATCAACTACCGGCGATGTTATGCTGATTGTTAGCTTTTTCAGAAATGATAAGGAAGATATAGAGAACTTAATGGCTGCTTTGGCTGCTGAGTTCCCACAGATTACTTCGTTGATGTATGTGATCAATGAAAAAGGGAACGACACGATTACCGATCAGGAGATTCTGGTCTATAAAGGCAAAGACCATATTCTGGAAGAAATGGAAGGTTTGAAATTTAAAATCGGGCCAAAAAGTTTTTACCAGACCAATTCGGAACAGGCTTACGAACTGTATAAAGTTGCCCGCGAATTTGCCAACCTGAAGGGTGGGGAAGTGGTTTACGATTTATATACCGGAACCGGAACGATAGCCAATTTTGTAGCTCGAAACGTAAAAAAAGTCGTCGGTATCGAGTATGTGCCTGAAGCTATTGAAGATGCACATGTGAATTCGGAACTGAATGGCATTGAAAATACCAGCTTTTTTGCCGGAGATATGAAACGAATATTAACCAGTGAATTTATTGCCAGTCACGGAAAACCTAATGTAATTATCACCGATCCGCCACGCGCCGGAATGGACGAGGATGTGGTGAAAACTATATTGGAGGCCGCTCCCGAACGTGTGGTTTACGTGAGTTGTAATCCGGCAACACAGGCCCGTGACCTCGCTTTGATGAATGAAGCTTATAAAGTTACTCGTATTCAGCCTGTTGATATGTTTCCGCATACACACCATGTCGAGAATGTAGTTTTGCTGGTAAGACGTGGTGCGTAATTCGAATGTTATTTGGCAACTAAAGAAATATTTATTTTCAGCTAGTTACATTGTATCTAAATATTAAAGACTATATTTGTCGCGAATTAATTTTTAATACAATGCAAAAAGGTACAGTAAAGTTTTTTAATGAATCCAAAGGATTTGGATTTATTGTTGACAATGATTCAAAAAATGAGTATTTCGTTCACGTATCAGGTTTAAATGATCAGGTAAGAGAAAATGACGAAGTCACTTTTGATCTTCAGGAAGGACGTAAAGGATTAAATGCAGTTAATGTTAAACTAGCTTAGTTTACACTTAATATACGACATTTATTAGCATGCAAGAGGCTGTTTCGAAAGAAACAGCCTCTTTTGTATATAAACATTTCAGTTCAGCGATTTCAGATTCAGCAGGGCTTCTGGTAAAAACTCGTGCAGATTTTTCACAGTTTCACAAGTGTCGAGCCGATCGCACGAAGCGCAGGTTTTAAATCCTTTAGCATCAGCACATTTTCTGATTTCACAATCTGCGCAATGCGCGAATTTCACGCCTTCTTCGCGGCAGCCCGTGCAATTGATCATTTCAGGGGTAATATCAGCTCCAAACTGAACTTTCCAGGTAGCAGCCGTTTTGGCTCGTAAATCATCGTCGTTGGCAATAGTGGCTGTACGGGCGTCACAGTTTCCACAATTTATTCCGCAACAGGCAATTACTTTTTCCATTAGTTGATTTTTTTAGGTTTATACAAGTTAGGATTGACTTTTAACAGTAAAAAGGATTCCACCTAAAAAAGAGATGGAATCCTTAAAATTTATGGTACATTATTTATTTTTATCGGACAACTTCATCGTAGCCATCATTTGTTGCATCGTCTTTTGCATGCCGTCGGTTGAGCCGTCAAGGAAAATTACATTTCCTTTGCCGGTTTCGGCAAAATGTTTGATGGCTTCAGTCCACATCGAGAAAAGCAGGAACGACGCATCCAAATCGGCACTTGACATTTCTTTGGCAGCTGAAGCCATACCCTTGGCTACTTCTTCCCTGAAAAGTGCAATACCTTGACCGCGTTGCATGGCGGCTTCCTTTTCGGCTATTGCCGAAATTTTAATGGCATTTCCTTCCGCTTCAGCGGCTTTCGTTTTGGTAATCAAAAGAGCCTGACCTTCGTTTTCGGCAGCGGCTTTCAGGTTATTCGAAGCTACTACTTTGGCCATCGATTTGATGATTTCTTCGTCGAACGAAATGTCGTTTAATTGAATGTCGATCATGTGATATCCCCAGGCTTCAAGCGTTCCGTCGAGGTGTTTTTTTACTTCCTGAACAATTTCAGTACGAAGTTCCAGAATTTCAGCCTGCTTTTTTGTGGCCACGAAGCTACGGATAGTACCTTCAATAGTTCTTGTCAAAGCCTGGTTAAAGTTATTCTGATCAACGAACTTGAAAGCAACATTTTTAATGGTTTCCTCATCCTGATTGATTACAGCATAAAGCAACATCGCTTTAAAGTGAACATTGGCTTGATCTTGAGTAATGGCCTGAAAACCAAGTTCTACAGAGCGGTTCTGGATTGAGATTCGCTTGTAAACGCTTTCGATAAGTGGTACACGGAAATTCAGTCCAGGCCCAATTATACGCTGATATTTTCCAAAAATGGTAATTACCGCGATGGTTCCCTGGTTTACCGTGACGAATCCTGATAAAATGATGAGCACAAAGAGCGCTCCAAAAACAGCAAATGCGATTTCCATAATAATCAATTTTGGGTTTTTATGATGAACCAAAGTTATGTTCAGGCTAACAAACGGTATAAATATATCCGGCCAGATAACGAAAGTATCCGGTGAACGAGTCTAAATTTGGTACGCATTGGATATTTTAACTGTTGAGTTGCCATGGAACAAGTTTAATTTTGGCTATGTCAAATATACTAAAATGAGTTTTCCTATTGTTAAATTATACCTTGTTTTTATGCCTTAAATGATTAAACTTCAGATTTTAAAAACATCTTTCTTATTTCTTATTGAAAACAGCGTTTTTTATAATGGTGGCAACGTTAATACGAGAAGATGTTGTAAGTAAGATTTATTATAATCTGGACTTGAATGAAAAAATTGAAGGTGAATCATAAAACGTAAATCATTATCTTTCGCCAATATTTTCTAAACCAACAAAACCATGAGATTAAAAACTACCTTATTTCTGCTTGCCGGAATTGGCCTGAGTTTTTTTTCTACCGCTCAGGTAGCTCAACCCATCAATCTCCAATGTGAATATCTTGAGAATCCGATAGGCCTCGATTCTCCGGCTCCAAGATTACTCTGGCAAATGGATGACAGCAGAAACGGCGCTTTTCAGGCTGCATACCAGGTTCTGGTTGGCCCCGATTCGGTGAAAGTTGCCGGTGGAATCGGCGATTCATGGGATTCAGGCAAACTTGAGGGTTCGGTAAGACTGGCCACCTATGCGGGAAAGGCATTGCAGCCATTCACAAAATATTACTGGACAGTTGCTTTATGGGATAAGAGTCAGCAAAAAACTGCACTTGCTCCTGTCGCCAGTTTCGAAACCGGAATGATGCAAATTGCGAACTGGAAGGGCGAATGGATTTCAGATTCGAAAGATGTAGCGCTGAAACCAGCGGCCTGTTTCAGAAAGGAGTTTCATCCGTCGGGAAAAGTAAAAAGTGCACGGGTTTACATTGCTGCCGCTGGTTTGTACGAAATGACAATTAACGGAAATCGGGTTGGCGATCATCGGCTCGACCCAATGTACACTCGCTTTGATCGCAGAACATTGTACGTTACCTATGATGTTACGTCCCTTGTAAAAAGCAGCGACGTTGTGTTAGGCGTTTTGCTTGGCAATGGCTGGTACAACCACCAGTCAACAGCGGTATGGTATTTCGATAAAGCTCCGTGGCGCGACAGACCAAAATTTTGCCTGGATTTACGGATTACATACGAAGATGGACATCAGGACATTATTAAATCGGGAACGGATTGGAAGACTTCGCTTAGTTCGATTATTTTTAATAGCATTTATACAGCTGAACATCAGGATGGAAGATTGGCTCAACAGGGTTGGGACAAACCGGGGTTTGACGATTCGAAGTGGAAAGTTGCCATTCCGGTAAATGCTCCTTCTCAAAATATTGTGGCACAACAGCTTCGTCCAATTCGCTTTGTCGAGGAGATTGAACCTGCAAATGTAAATAAGTTGAGCAATAAGCATTGGGTATTTAATCTTGGCCGTAACATTTCAGGAATAAGTCGCATAAGTGTGAAGGGCGAGAAAGGAACAGAAATCCGCTTGAAACACGGAGAGAGACTTAATACTGACGGTACAGTAGATCAATCAAATATAGACGTGCATTATCGCCCGACTGACGACAAGGACCCGTTCCAGACCGACATTTATGTTTTGAACGGAGAAGGTGAAGAAACTTTCTGGCCACATTTTAATTATAAAGGCTTTCAATATGTGGAAGTTACAAGCGATAAACCGATTGAAATAACCAAGATGCGGGGAATTTTTATGCACAGCGATGTTCCTCCGGTTGGAAGTATTACTAGTTCGAACGATGTGCTGAATAAAATCTGGAAAGCAACCAATGTTTCATATCTATCCAATCTCCAGGGATATCCTACTGATTGTCCACAGCGTGAAAAGAACGGCTGGACGGGTGATGCACACATTGCCAGCGAAACAGGGTTGTACAATTTTGATGGAATAACTGTTTATGAGAAATGGCTGGCTGACCACCGCGACGAACAACAACCTAATGGTGTTTTGCCGAATATTATTCCAACAAGCGGATGGGGGTACACTTGGGCAAATGGACCCGACTGGACAAGCACTATTGCTATAATACCCTGGAATATTTATCTGTTTTACGGCGACGCGAAGCTTTTAGCCGATAGCTATCCAAATCTTAAACGATATGTTGACCATCTTAATGATATTAGTCCGAATGCGCTTACCGATTGGGGATTGGGCGATTGGGTTCCTGTGAAATCAAAAGCCCCAAAAGAACTAACCTCTTCGATTTACTATTTTGTTGACGCCTCAATTTTAGCCAAAGCCGCTAAGCTGTTTGGCAAGGACGACGATTACCAAAAATACTCGACTTTGGCCCAAAAGATTGCAGATGCAATTAACGATAAATACCTGAACAAAGAAACCGGCATATACGGAAGCGGTCTCCAGACGGAGTTGAGCGTTCCGTTAATGTGGGGTATTGTTCCTGAAAATTTAAAAGCAAAAGTTGCCGCGAACCTGGCGCAGCGAGTGATTGCCGATAACAAACACCTGGACGTTGGTTTACTGGGAACCAAAGCGATATTGAATGCCTTGAGCGAAAATGGTTATGCCGATTTGGCTTACCAGGTGGCGGCCCAGCAGGATTTTCCATCGTGGGGATGGTGGATTGTGAACGGAGCGACATCGCTTTACGAAAACTGGCCAATTGATGCCAAGAGCGACATTTCATTGAATCACATCATGTTTGGTGAAATAGGAGCCTGGTATTATAAAGCACTCGGCGGAATAAAATCCGATGCTTCGAATCCGGGCTTTAAAAACGTATTGATTGAACCTCATTTTGTGAAAGGTCTGAATTCGTTCCAGGCTAAACACAAAGGCCCTTATGGCGAAATTTCGTCGGCGTGGAAACGCGATGGAAAGAAAGTAATCTACGAACTCGTTATTCCGGCAAATAGCTCGGCAAAAGTAAAACTGGCTGGAACTGAAATTAAAGCCAACGGGAAAACTGTATTTCGGAAGGCAAAAACCGGAACTGAAAGCTTTTCAACGAATTTGCCCGCCGGTAAATATGAATTTGTTGTTGTTCAATAGTTTTCTTACAAAGAATATTCTATTGGGAATTTGAAAAGGTTGATTGATTATATAGAAATCATTAAATTTGGCTCTTATATAATCAATCAACCATGAGCACAATATTCTTTGATTCAAATGTCAGGTTTTTAAGGAGCAGGAAGAAACTCACTCAGGATCAGCTTTCTGCCGTACTCGAGATTAAACGTTCAACTTTGAATAACTACGAGAACGGAATTTCAGGTCCGAGTATTCAATCGCTTATTTTGTTGTCAGACTATTTTCATGTGGCAATTGATACGTTGTTGCGAGTTGATCTGTCGAGGTTGAAGGACAGCCAGTTGTATGAACTGGAACATGGTCAGGATGTTTTCCTGAAAGGCAGCAATATCCGGGTTCTGGCCACTACAATCGATTCGCGAAACAGGGAAAACATAGAACTGGTTTCGGAAAAAGCAAAGGCCGGGTACACCAACGGTTTTGCCGATCCGGAGTATATTTCTGAACTGCCCGTTTTTCAGCTTCCTTTTTTATCTTCCGAAAGAAAATACCGCACGTTTCAGATTAACGGCGACTCTATGTTGCCAATACCAGATGGATCTTGGGTAACCTGCGAATTTGTTCAGGATTGGAAATCGATAAAAAATGGCGAATTTTATGTTGTACTTACCCTTAACGAAGGGCTTGTTTTTAAGCAACTGAAAAATCGCTTAGCCGAAAATGGTTGTTTCCAGTTGATATCGCTCAACAAAATATACGAACCGTATGAAATTGCTGCCACCGAAATTCGGGAAATCTGGAAATTTGTTCATTACATAAGTAAAGAAGTAACTGAGGTTCAATTGACTGACGGCCAGATTGAAATGCAACTTAAAATACTGACGAGTGAAATTCAGGATTTGAAAAAGCGAATGGACATTAGAAAATAGGAACTATTATTTCCTGAAGAATCGTAGAATTTTTTTTCACTGGCATAGCCGATCTCTGTGTGCCGAGAAGTTTATTTTTACCTTTGTGTATCAAAATCTGATTGTTATGCCGTTTATAATTCCCGATAAATGTACCCGTTGCCTGAAGTGCGTGAAAGATTGTCCGGCCAATGCCATTGATATTGAAACGTACGAAATTGCCGATACCTGCATTCAATGCGGCCATTGTGTTGCCGTTTGTTCGGATATGGCTGTGCGGCCCGATTTTGGCGATGTTTTTCTCCTTCAGCCGCATCAGGTTACTCCTAAAGAATTCAGGAATCTGAGTTCTGGCATTCGATCATGCAGAAGCTATTTGCCAAAGGACGTCCCCGACGCTGTATTGTTGCAGCTTACCGACAACATGAGGCATTATCCGTCAGCCAATAATGCCCGACCGTTGAATATTACAATAGTTAGATCAAAAGAAAAGGTCAAACTATTGAACGACCTTACGGAAGAAAAGCTTATTAAATTGTTCAGTTTGGTAAGCTCACCGTGGGTGAGTCCGTTTTATAAGCTGGCAATGCCGTCAACAAATATGAAGAAAATAAGAGGTTTCCGCGATTCGTTTATTGCCAGGCGCGAAGCCAACCAGTCGCAGATTTGCCACAATGCTCCGGCTGTAATTTTATTTCACGGCGAAGTTTCAAAAACCGGAATGGCAGAAGCCGATGCAAATATCTGGGCCGCAAATACCTCGATGTATGCCAACACCCTGGGGTTGTCAACCTGCTTTAATGGTTTTATAGTGAAGGTGATGGGTAAAAAGAGTAAACTCAATCTGCGGTTCAATGTTCCTTCGAATCATAAAGTTTATGCTGCACTCTTGGTGGGTTACCCCAAAGTAAAATACCGAAATGAGACATCGCGCCAAAGTCCGTCGGTAATGCTTGTTTAAAGTGAAATATAGAATAATTAGACTTTCGATTTTCTATCTTTGCATAAAATGTAACTCATGCTGAGAACAATATTGATAGTAGGTTTTGGCGGATTTATCGGAACGATTGCCAGATTTTTGGTTGCAAAATATTTTCAGGAAAGTGTTGTATCTGTTTTTCCGTGGGGGACTTTTGTTGTCAATATTGTCGGCTGCTTTGTAATCGGGTTGATATACGGGCTGACCGAAAAGGGTGATTTTCTTACGCCCGACTTTCGCCTCTTTCTCACGGTTGGTTTTTGCGGAGGGTTCACTACGTTCTCATCACTTGCAAACGATGCTTTTTTGCTGATGCGTCAGGAAGAATGGTTTCGTTTTGCCATTTATACTTCATTTAGTTTTTTTATTGGGCTTCTGGCTGTTTACGCCGGGCGGATACTTTTAAAATTCATTTGATATGGAAAACCACAGTACCGCAGGCCGGTTAAGGATTTACATTAGTTCAACCGACCAGTTCAGACAAACTCCGTTGTACGAGTTCATCACGCTTCAGGCCAAAAAAGAAGGACTTGCAGGTGTGTCGGTGCTTAAAGGAATACTTGGCTACGGAGCCAGTTCAGTTCTTCATTCTTACAAATTCTGGGAAGTCAGCGACAAGGTGCCTACCGTTATCGAAATAGTTGACGACGAGGATAAAGTATTGTCGTTTTTTGAGCGGATACGGCCCCAGCTTGAAACGATGAAATATGGTTGCATGGCTACCTTCGAGAAGACAACTTTGCTTTTGTACAAATCGGGGACCAAGCGAACCGATTAACTTTAAGTTCAGAAAAAAATGGTGCAGATTCAGTAAGTCTTAAATTGTTCACTAATTAATGTTATGAAATAATTAAGACTTACCAGACATTGTAGTTTGCCTATGATGTTATTAAGGATATTTGCGTTGAAAATTTTGCTCTCATCATATTTCAAATTAAAAATTTAGACTATATGAGTTTTACACACGAAGTTGCAGGTATGATCTGCGTGGCTCAAGGCGCAAATCATGGCCCGGCTCCAATTCCTGAAGAAGGACGTTGGGTAAAAGCCAAAGAAGTTAAAGATATTTCGGGATTGACCCACGGTGTGGGCTGGTGCGCTCCACAACAGGGAGCTTGCAAGCTTACCCTGAACGTTAAAGAAGGCGTTATTGAGGAAGCATTGGTTGAAACTATCGGTTGTACCGGTATGACTCACTCTGCTGCAATGGCTGCTGAAATCCTACCGGGAAAAACAATTCTTGAAGCATTGAATACCGACTTAGTTTGCGACGCAATCAACACTGCCATGCGCGAACTGTTCCTCCAGATTGTTTACGGACGTACACAAACTGCTTTCTCTGAAGGTGGTCTGCCAATCGGAGCTGGTTTGGAAGACTTGGGTAAAGGTCTTCGCGGCGTAACCGGTACATTGTACGGAACAGTGGCTAAAGGTCCACGTTACCTCGAAATGGCCGAAGGTTACATCACCAAAATCGGTTTGAGCGAAAGCAACGAAATCATCGGTTACGAATTTGTTAGCCTTGGCCGTATGATGGACATGATCAAAACCGGTATGGATGCTGGCGAAGCATTGAAAAAAGCTTCAGGCAAATATGGCCGTATGGAAGATGCAGTGAAAGTTATTGACCCACGTAAAGAATAGGAGGAATATACCATGCCATTATTTGAAAGTTACGACAGAAGGATCAAACAGATCAATAAGTTTTTGAATGACAACGGTATTTCTTCTATCGAAGAAGCCAAAAAAATCTGCGACGATAAAGGTGTTGACGTGTACAACATTGTGAAAGGCATTCAGCCAATCGCATTCGAAAATGCTATGTGGAGCTACATCGTTGGCGCTGCTGTGGCGATCAAACGCGGACAGACCAACGCTGCCGACATCGCTACCACTTTGGGCGAAGGCTTGCAGTCGTTCTGTATCCCCGGATCGGTTGCTGATGACCGTAAAGTAGGTTTAGGCCACGGTAATCTGGCTGCCATGCTTTTGAAAGAAGAAACCAAATGTTTCGCTTTCTTAGCTGGTCACGAATCGTTTGCTGCTGCTGAAGGCGCTATCGGTATTGCTAAATCGGCTAACCGCGTTCGCAAAGAACCACTTCGCGTTATCCTGAACGGTTTGGGTAAAGATGCCGCTAAAATCATCGCCCGTATCAACGGATTCACCTATGTTCAGACTGACTTCGATTACTTCACAGGCGAACTGAAAGAAGTTGAACGCATCGCTTACTCAACCGGCGACCGTGCCAAAGTAAACTGCTACGGAGCTAACGACGTTCGCGAAGGTGTTGCTATCTTCCACAGCGAAGGTGTTGACGTATCAATCACCGGTAACTCAACCAACCCAACCCGTTTCCAACACCCGGTTGCTGGTACATACAAAAAAGAATGCATCGAACAAGGCAAAAAATACTTCTCGGTAGCATCAGGTGGTGGTACCGGCCGTACATTGCATCCAGACAACATGGCTGCAGGTCCTGCTTCTTACGGTATGACCGACACCATGGGTCGTATGCACTCTGACGCTCAGTTTGCAGGTTCATCTTCAGTTCCGGCTCACGTTGAGATGATGGGATTGATTGGTATGGGTAACAACCCAATGGTTGGTGCTTCGGTTGCTGTTGCAGTAGCTGTTAGCCAGGCATAATTTGATTTTGAAAACACGGTGGCACAGCGCCACGGTGAAAAATCATACAACACAAAGGCACAAAGACACGGAGAAATTCGCGGGCTTTGTGCCTTTTGATGTTACAACTTAATATCTTCTGGATTTTGTCTGCAATCCCAAATCAGATGAATGATTATTTTTGTTTCGACGATTTCATAGAAGATTTTGTAATTACTTCTAATAAGAACCCGAAAACCTACTTTCTCCGTTTTTATACCAATGAGAGGTTGTTTTGATATAACTGATAACAAAGCTTGAACTTCCTTGTTGAGTTTACGACTGTAGGTTTTTGAACCATTTTGTTCGACATAAAACTCAAGAATCCGGATAAAAGCTTTATCAGCGCTTTCTGTCCATATTATTCTTTTAGCCATTCGTCATTTCTTGAATTAACATCTTCATTAGAAATGATTTTTCCAGCCAGATAATCCGCTTCACTCTCCGCCAACATACTCTTTTCAAAATCTGAAAGTTGATAGGTCTTTTGCTCCACATCTTCACTCAAAATCTGGTTTAGATAATTTAGTAGTTCATTGTCGTTAGTTCGGCGAATCTTCTGAATAATACGCTCCTGAAGTTCTCTCGTACTCATGTTCTTTTTTCTTCAAATGTATAAAAATTTAAGTATTGATCCAATCTGTAAGGTTTTGGATATTAACTACATTTATTGAGTTTAATAGGTAACAAAACCGCTTTAAAATTGTCATAGACCTTGATTTTAATAACTCAGATCTTCGTTTTTAGAGCACATTCCATTTTTCCAGAAGCTTGAAATACCAAAGCGCAAATAAAATTCCGGTGATAACTAAAATGATGATGATTGGAATCCAGGGATTTGATTTTTTTCGGTAGGGA
>DAOPZV010000032.1:0-27261 GCA_035353575.1 Prolixibacteraceae bacterium
AGTTTTTCGTCCAAAACGGTGTATGGAGCTGAGAATCCGAACGATTCCAAACCAAATACTTTCCCGTCGGCGCCAACCAAACCTTCGAGGTTAACTGGCAACCCGGCTGTTAAACCGAATTTTTTCACGCCTGTCGGCAAAACGGCTTGCTGGTATTCTTTGTTTTGCGAACGGAATAAACCTTCGGAAGGCACGGAAACGATACGAACTTTGATGCCTTCTTTTTCCAATAATGCAGCGCCTTCAACCAAAGTTGCTACTTCCGAACCGCTGGCCAACAGAATAACGTCTGGTGTACCTTCAGAATCGGTTACAATGTATGCGCCTTTAGCGGCCTGTAATGCTTCGGCATAACGACTTTCTTTCGCCGGAAGATTTTTGATATTCTGGCGCGAAAGGATCAGGGCAGTTGGAGTATCAGTATTTTCAAGGGCAAGTTTCCATGCAACAGTTGCTTCTTCGCAGTCGGCCGGACGAAGCACCAATGCTGAATTTTTGCCGTGGTGATTTTTCAATTTTTCCATCAGGCGGATTTGAGCTTCCTGTTCAACCGGCTGGTGGGTTGGACCATCTTCACCAACGCGGAATGCGTCGTGTGTCCAAACATATTTTACTGGCAATTGCATTAAAGCAGCCATACGAACAGCAGGTTTCATATAATCGGAGAACACGAAGAAGGTTCCGCAAACCGGGATGATACCACCGTGCAACGCCATACCGTTCATCACGCAGGCCATAGTCAATTCGCAAACACCTGCCTGAAGAAATGCTCCTGAGAAATCGCCTCTGCGGAAAGCTTTTGTCTTTTTTAGGAAACCATCGGTTTTGTCGGAGTTTGAAAGGTCGGCCGAAGAAACGACCATATTTTCGATGCCAGTTGCAAAAGCAGCCAAAACGGTGCTCGACGCAGCACGTGTAGCAGATCCGGCTTTTTGTTCAATTTTGCTGAAATCGAATGCTGGAGCTTCCTTACTGAAGAATTTAGTCAGTTTGGCAGCCAATTCAGGATTCGCTTTTGCCCAGGCTTCTTGCTCTGCTTTTTTGGCGGCAGCAGCGGCAATCAATTCTTTTTTGCGGGCGTCAAATAAAGCCTGAACGTCGTCGAAAATAACGAATGGGTTCTTTGGATCGCCACCCAAATTCAGGATTGATTTTTCGAATGATGCGCCGGCTTCGCCCAATGGCATACCATGAGTTGCGCATTGACGTTCAAAGCTCGAACCATCTTCTTTTACAGCTCCTTTTCCCATGATGGTTTTACCAATAATCAGGGTCGGTTTTTCAGTTTCAGCCTGAGCATCTTTCAATGCTTTGCGAATCTGGTCGATGTTGTTGCCTTCAATGGTAACGACCTTCCAGCCCCAGGCTTCGTATTTCTTTGCTGTATCTTCGTTGGTAACGTCTTTGGTTTCAGTGGAAAGCTGAATGTCGTTCGAATCGTAGAACATGATCAGGTTGCTCAATCCGAGGAAACCGGCTAAACGACCAGCACCCTGCGAAATTTCTTCCTGAACACCACCATCAGAAATGAATGTGTAGGTTTTGTGGGTCATCCAGTTGCCAAAACGTTCGCAAAGGAAGCGTTCGGCAATTGCAGCGCCAACAGCCATTACGTGGCCTTGTCCGAGCGGTCCTGAAGTGTTTTCAACGCCACGAGCAGGTTCAACTTCGGGGTGGCCAGGAGTTGGGCTTCCCCATTGACGGAAGTTCGAAAGTTCTTCCAGTGTATAATTTCCGGTCATTGCCAGAATAGAATACAACATTGGCGACATGTGCCCGGGATCAAGAAAGAAGCGATCACGGTTAATCCATGTCATATCACTTGGATCGTAATTCAAAAATTCAGAGTACAATACACTCACGAAATCAGCGCCGCCCATTGCTCCGCCAGGGTGTCCCGATTTGGCTTTTTCGACCATCGAAGCCGAAAGGATTCTCACGTTATCGGCAACTTTTGTTAAAAGATTTTTTTCCATCATTATTAATTAGAAGTTTGAAATTCCAATAGTTAGTCAAGATATCACAAAACCGTCTTAAATAGTTTGAAACAACTTGTCTATACAAGATAATACCCGGCAAATATAGTAATTACGCTAATTTTACCGGGTATTCATTTATACTTTGATTAAAAATTTAATATTATTTGGGAGGAAGTATTCGAACCATAATCACTCCGTCGATTGCTTTTATCAAATCTTTAACGTTTGCAGGAACTTTGCCGTCGATATCTATGATATTGTATGCGATCTCATCTTTATTGCGGTTAAGCATGTTGGCGATGTTAAGTCCTTCGTGTGCCAGAAGTGCTGAGATCTGACTAACCATCTTCGGAACATTTTTGTTTGCAACAACTATTCGTGTAGATCCTCCGGCACGTTCCATTTCGGTTGCCGGAAAGTTAACCGAGTTGACAATGTTTCCGTTTTCAAGGTAATCAATGGTTTGGTTCACTGCCATGATTGCACAATTGGTTTCCGATTCTTCGGTTGAAGCGCCCAGGTGAGGAATAGCAATGATATTTTTTACGTCGATCAGTTCGTCTTCAGGGAAGTCTGTGACGTATTTGCCAACTTTACCTGATTGCAGAGCGGCCAGCATGTCGGCGTTGTTCACCAATCCCCCGCGAGCAAAGTTCAGAATTTTTACGCCGTCTTTCATCATCTTGATCTTATCTGCATTGATAAAGCCCTTGGTTTCAGGAAGCTGCGGTATGTGGATGGTAATGAAATCAGCGCTGGCGAACAGCGAATCTAATCCTTCAGCCTTTTTTACATTCCGGCTTAATTTCCATGCGTAGTTTACCGAAATGTAGGGATCATAACCCAAAACGGTCATCCCTAAAGCCTGAGCTGCATTTGCAACCAACACACCAATTGCGCCTAATCCAATAACTGCTAATGTTTTGCCACGAATCTCGGTCCCGCCAAAATTCGATTTTCCTTTTTCGACCAAGCCTGGAACCTCGCCAGCTTTGCCTTTTAATGTTTTTGCCCACTCAATTGATCCGGCAATATCGCGCGAAGCCATCAACATTCCGGCGATTACAATTTCTTTTACTGCATGAGCATTTGCCCCGGGTGTATTGAAAACAACAATACCTTGTTTGGTACATTTTTCAATAGGAATATTGTTTACTCCGGCTCCGGCACGTGCAATCGACAATAAGCTTGATGGTAATTCCATATCGTGCATTGCCTGACTGCGAACAATTACAGCGTCGGGGGACGAGAATTCGCTGGCGATTTCGTACTGATCGAGAGGGAAAATCTTTAATCCTTCAGGGTCGATCTTGTTCAAAGTCTGAATTTTGTACATGGTGTATTGATTTTAAAATACTTCTGATATTGGTTTTTGTATATTTAAAAGCATGACAAAGATCAATATTTTATTTAAGAATCGAAGTCAATTAGGCTGAAAAGATTTCAATATGTAATTAACAGGCTTGTATTTCAATAATTCTTTTTGCAAATGCTAAATTTCCTTCAACAATTGTTTAAACGGGTATCAGCTATGCGAATAATTTGTATTTATGTCGGCTTTTTTGTTTTTAGTATTGTTATTATTCAAACTAAATTTTTTGAAATGTTTTTATCCGCATTTGTTCCGCGTGTGTCGAAGAGGTATTTGTTGCTGGTTGCTGCATTGGTTTGGACTTTTGCAGGTGGAATGTTGTTGTTGCGCGGATTTTCAACCGACCACTCCTCTGAACCAAACTGGACGTTGAAAATTGTATTTTGCCTTGTCGGAGGGTTGTTGTTTTACAAAGTAATGTTCGATCGCATTTCGTCGAAACACGTCATACGCATCAAGTCAATGGAAAAAGAGCGACCCGTAGTTTTTTCGTTTTTTAACCTGAAAAGCTACGTCATGATGTTTTCGATGATAACCATGGGCATAACGCTTCGTTTAACTGGTTTAGTTTCTCCGGTAAACCTCGCGTTGGTATATGTAACAATGGGAATTCCGTTGCTAATGTCGTCAATCAGATTCTACTATACATTTTTTAACTTCTGAAACTAGAGCTTAGTTCCGGTAACAATTAGCGGAAGCGAAGTTTCGGTAAGTGACTCAGACTTGAAACTTCCAAAGAATTCGATGTTTTTGAATCCGGCTTTTTCAAGCAGCGTTTCCAGCTTTGCTTTCCCGATTCCAAACAAAGGAGCGGTATTTCTGATTTCCTGCCCGGTAGATTTTGCGGTTAATGTGGTTTTAAAATCAATCAGTTCTGAATTTTCTTTGAATTCGTAATTTCTTTCGAACCGAACTTCTTCATTGTCAATCAGCGGTAATGACTTGATGTCCTGAGCAAAAATATAGTCGTAGTTCAGTATTTGGATTGCAATTTTCCCTTCAGGAGAAAGAACTTTGTAGGCTGAATCAATAAATTTCTGAATGTCGGATTCAGAAAGCAGATGAACAAGGGTATTGCCAAAGCAAATAACTGTATCGAAAAATGCTTCAGGAAACTGCTCTCCAATATTTCTCATGTCTGATTGGGTAATTACCGGAAACATCGCATCTTCAGGCTTGGCTCTTTGAGCAATCCTGACCATCTCAGGGTCAAAATCGAACGCCCAGGTTGGAAATCCGAAGTGAGTGAGGGCAAAAGTCAGCTCTCCGGTAGCACAACCAACATCGAGGACCCGGGCTCCGTTATAGGGCAAAACTGTTTTCAGAAACTCTATTTGTGCCGGATTAAAAGGAAAAACATGCTGATAGTAGGGGGCAATACTTGTATAAAACATAGAATATTAATTAAGCGGTCAAAGATATACAGGAATTAATTCATAACTCTATTTTGGATACTCTATCCGAACGTGGTAAATGTTCACGAGTTTTTCGAGCAGAGTGCTTTTCAGGACACTAATATCTCTGAACGTTAAATCTGCATCTATCAGTTGGTTGGCCTTTATCTTTTGTTCAACCATGCTGTCAATCAAATCTCTGATGTTTTCCAGCGATTTTTCTTTCAGGCTCCTAGTTGCAGCTTCAATACCATCAATCAGCATCAGCACAGCCGTTTCCTTATTCTGCGGAAGAGGTCCGGGATAAGTAAACAGGCTTTTATCAATATCTTTTCCAGGATTCTCACGCTGGTACATCCGGTAAAAATAGTTTGCCTGCGTTGTTCCGTGATGCGTGGTGATGAAAGAGATCAGCACTTCAGGAAGCCTGTATTTTCGGGCAAGTTTCACTCCATTAGCAACATGGTCGATGATTATCCCGGCACTTTTCAGATGATCCATCGAATCGTGCGGATTCATTCCGACTGCCTGATTTTCAATAAAAAACTCGGGATCGAAGGTCTTCCCGATATCGTGATATAAAGCTCCGGCTCTGATGAGAAAGGGATTTCCGCCAATTCGGTGAATGACAGCTTCGGCCAAATTTGCTACCTGTATCGAATGCTGAAATGTTCCTGGCGCCTCTTCAGCAAGTTTCCGAAGAAGTGGCTGATTGGTATTGGCAATTTCGATGAGCGAAACGTCGGAAACGAACCCGAAGGCTTTCTCGAAAATGTATATAAGCGGATAGGTGATAAAAATAAAAAGGCTGGAGAATCCAAACCACTTCAGATTGGTCCAATTGATCGTTTCTAGGCTACCTTCCTGAACAAGAGACATGGCCGTGTAAACCACAGAATAGGCAATAAAAACCCAAAGGGCAGAGAAGACAATATGTGCCCTTTTATAAAGTTTGTTCAGGCTGAACACGGCGATGATTCCCGCAATCATCTGGAGAATAATGAACTCGTAGCTGTTTGGTGCGAAATATCCGATCAGTAAACAGGTGACCATGAGCGAAAAAATTGCCGTTCGCGAATCGAAGAATATTCGTATAAGCATTGGCAATACGGCTATGGGTACTATATAAACGCTGACCGAATCAACTTTTACCGCGATGGCCGCCAGAAATATCATCCCAACGATTAGCATCATGATGAAGGCCAGTTTTCGCTGATGTTCAAATAATTCGCGCCGGTAGAAAAGCAGGTAAAGAAACATGAGCGCAATAACAGCCGCTATCACAACAAGTCGCCCGGCGATGACAAGGATATATTCGATGTTGTCGCCGCGTTTGGTTTCGTAGGCTTTTTTTAGCGATTCGAGTACAAGAAATTTTTCAGGACCAACAAGATCGCCCTGAAAGATGATCCGCTCTCCAGCCTGCACCATTCCTTTGGTTGACGATAATTCATCGAGGAGCTGCTTTCGCTCTTTTTGGTTAAGCTGTTCGTCGTAACTCAGGTTTTCGATAATGAAATCGCTCAGGTTAATTTTTTTACCAAAGTCGTTATAAAATTTTCCTGTCAATTTTCTGATGGTGTCATTCAATTCAAGATAGACCGACTTAATGGAGCTGATTTTATCGAGAGGGACTTTTATCGCCTTGTTCCCTTTAATCTGTCTGATTTCAGTTTTGCCGTACAAATCTTTGTAAGCCGCTGCCGATTGTGCGAGAATACCATTCTCGTATTTGTTCTGAAGTATTTTTACCAGCAATGACGTCGTTTTTCCATTTCTGAAACCGTTCGTTGTTTCAGCGAATTTTCTGACTGAAGTTTCAAATTCGCCTATTTTCGCGATTCCGGTAATTGTATCGATCTTAAAATAAGGAGTGTACGAAGCTAGTAGCGAGTCGCTCTCACGTTTTATCTCAGCTTCAGACTTCATAATGGCAAAGTTGAATGGAGCAATCAATGTTTCGTGCCGCCACGGACTCCCTTTCTGAAATTCATATTTGAAGCGGCTTTCACCCGGAAAAACCCAAAAAATAATTCCAATGCCAACAACAAATACCATCGCGATATAAAACAGATGGTATGAATAATTCAATTGGGTTAATAACTTTTTCATAAGTTCTGAAATTTGAAAACCACTGCAATTTAGAAAGTAACAGTTAAGTTTTATCTTTGATAAATTAAAATTAATAAAATCTCGGAAGTTTAAAGCAGTTGGAGCTTTTCTGTCGGATTGCATTTAACTGTTTGTTCAGCTAATAACTCTGTTTATGAACTATGGTATATCAGGCTTAAGTATCATTCCGGTGCGGAAAGAACCAAGTGAGCAAAGTGAAATGGTTACCCAGATTTTGTATGGCGAACATTTTATAGTTAATGAAATAATGCTCGGTTGGGCTTATGTCAAGCTGGCATTTGACGACTGCGAAGGCTGGGTTGACCTGAAGATGATTACTCCTTTGGCCGAAAAGACTTACCAAAAAATCGATCATTCGGCTTATGCGGTAACAACTGATATCTTCAATATTGTGCCTTTTGATCCGGAACAAACGGTGATGATTGTTGCAGGAAGCACCCTGCCTTGCTGGCGCCCTAACCTGAAGGAATTTACTTTGCAGTTCAGATCATTTGCTCACACCGGCAATGTCACATATCGCAAACCTGCGAACGTTAGAAAGTTAATCATCGATCAGGCGCTGAAATATTATAATGCTCCTTATTTGTGGGGTGGTAGGTCACCTTTTGGCATAGATTGTTCGGGACTTACACAGATTATATATAAAATGGGAGGGATGAGAATACCCCGGGAAGCTAGCCAACAGGTTCATTGCGGAAGAGCGCTTAGTTTTATTGAAGAAACCAAGCCGGGTGATCTGGCTTTCTTTGACGACGAAGAAGGTAAAATCGTACATGTTGGTATAATTTGGGAGAAGAATAAAATTATTCACGCGTCGGGCCAGGTGAGAATTGATAATGTTGATCAATTTGGCATTTTCAATGTCGAAACAAAACGATACACCCACCAGATGCGCGTAATGAAACGAATAATTAAAGATTAATAAATTTGAGAATTTGGAGATTCGAAAATGAATGGTTTATTGTAAAATGGGTTAAAAGCTATTGCCAATTTAGCCGTTTAAAACTCCGAACATTGGGCGCTCCAAACTTACAATTCACAACTCATAACAGATAATTCCAACATGTTTTCCTACAATTATCCCCGTCCGGCAGTAACCGTCGATGCCATTTTAGTTAGCTCACATCAATCAGTCTTGCTGATCGAGAGAGGAAGAGATCCGTTCAAGGGGAAATGGGCACTTCCGGGCGGTTTTGTAGAAATGGATGAGGAATTGGACGTTGCTTGCCTGCGGGAACTCGAAGAAGAAACGGGAATAAAATTGCATGGATTAAAGCAGTTTCGTGCTTTTGGCGGAGTGAATCGCGACCCACGGCATCGCACAATATCTATCGTTTTTTATGCATTTACTGAATCTGAAATTGTTGCTGTAGCCGGTGACGACGCTGCAAAAGCCCGATGGTTTCCTTTAAACCAGCTTCCTGAGTTGGCCTTTGATCATGGCTTGATTTTGAGCCAGTTCAATGAGGAATGCTTAGTCTCAAAATAGAAACTGCCGGCCTTTCAGCCAGCAGTCTCAATATTCTTTGTTAGTCAGGGTTTCACTCAAAGTGAAGCCATGACTCGTATATCGTTATTCGAAGCTTTGAACACCAGCTACTTCTGCGTTACGATCAACTTTTTTGATCAACCCTTGCAAAACTTTACCCGGGCCAATTTCTGTGAATAAAGTTGCGCCGTCAGCAATCATATTTTTAGCTGTTTGCGTCCATTTTACCGGAGCAGTTAATTGGGCAATCAGATTTTGTTTAATAACAGCGGGATCGGTTGTAGGTGCTGCATTAACATTCTGGTAGATTGGGCAAACCGGTATAGCAAACGGTGTTGACTCGATGGCAGCGGCCAGTTCTTCACGTGCAGGTTCCATCAGCGGTGAGTGGAAAGCTCCGCCAACAACCAGTTTCAATGCGCGTTTTGCTCCGCGGGCAGTCAGTTCGGCACAAGCTTTGTCGATTCCGGCGATTGAACCAGATATTACCAATTGGCCCGGACAATTATAATTTGCCGGAACAACAACTTCGTTAATTGAAGCACAAACCTCTTCAACGACTTCATCTTCGCAACCAACAATTGCAGCCATTGTCGATGGTTCTTTTTCGCAAGCTTTTTGCATGGCCTGAGCACGTTTCGAAACCAAACGAAGGCCGTCTTCGAAACTCAAAGCGCCACAGGCAACTAAAGCAGAAAATTCGCCTAACGAGTGGCCCGCAACCATTTCAGGAGCAAAGCCATTTAATGTTTTTGCCAATAAAACAGAGTGAAGAAAAATTGCAGGCTGAGTAACTTTAGTTTGTTTCAGATCTTCTTCGGTTCCTTCAAACATGATATCGGTAATGCTGAAACCAAGAATGTCGTTTGCTTTATCGAAAAGCTCTTTTGCCAAGGGCGATTTTTCGTACAAATCTTTACCCATTCCCGGGTACTGAGCTCCCTGTCCTGGAAAAACGTATGCTTTCATAGTTTGTGTTTTTAAATTTTAACGGCGGCAAATATAGCCATTTAACTGGTTAAATTCAAAGAACGGTTAGAATGGCAGGTCGTTGCCCGAATCGTCCAACGGTTCTGGTGGAATATCGGCAATCGAGAATTCAGGAGGAAAACTTTTTGCCTGACTGCTCGCAGTCTCAATTTTCCAGGCATTGATGTTGTGATACCATTTTCCGTTGAAATCGCGGGATTCAACTGTGAAAAAGACTTCGATTTCACTTCCTTCTGAAATCGTGTTAATTAATGAAGTTTTGTCGCCAAACAGCGTAAAGCAAACTTTCTTTGGAAATTGCTCGTTGGTTTCGATAACAAAATCTTGTTTGCTCCATTCTTTTCCTGCTTTGCTCACTCCTGACTCCGGTCTTAATTTTTGAATCAGGGTTCCTTTAACCTGCATGCTCATTTTTGTTTCTTTTATCGTTTACACAAATAAAAAACACTCTTGCATTCAGCATACAAGAGTGTTTCGTGCTATAGTTTTGTAAATTATTTTTTTACGATTTCGAGCAATTCAACTTCGAAAATAAGGGTTGAATTAGGCTTGATATCCTGACCGGCACCTCTTTCGCCATAAGCTAAAGCTGCTGGGATATACAATTTCCATTTTGAACCAACTGGCATAAGTTGTAAAGCTTCAGTCCATCCTGGAATTACACGGTTAACAGGGAAAGTGGCAGGTTCGCCTCTTTTAACTGAACTGTCGAATTCTTTTCCGTCGATAGTTGTACCAACATAGTGGCATTTAACTTCGTCTTCAGCCTTTGGTTTTGCACCTGTACCAGCTTTAATAATTTCGTACTGAAGTCCGCTGGCAGTTGTAACAACTCCAGATTTGCTTTTATTTTTTGCAAGGAATTCTTCGCCTTCTTTTAAATTTTTGTCGCCTTCAACTTTTGAAAGCTGGTTGAAAAATTTCTGAATTTTTTCGTTAGCCTGTTGAGGTTTGATTAAAACAGAGTCGCCTAAAAAAGCTTTCTTAAAAGCAGCAAGCAGAATTTGTTTATCGAGTTGATCAACGCCCGGAGCGTTTTTCATCTGCTGTCTGTTGTTTTCGCCAATAAGCACTCCTAAGGCATAACTAACTGAGTCTGTTTTGCTGGTAAGTTTTACGTCACCTTTGGTTCCTGAATTTTGGCATCCGGCAGCTCCAACGGTTAAAACCAGTGCTGCTGAATAAAATAATGTTCTTAACTTCATGTGTTCTTATTAATAATTAAACAAATTTCTTTTTTTGAACTGAAAATCAATTATTAGCAGGTTTTCAATTTCAGGGTACGAATATAGATTATTTTTTTTTGCTAATCGGTTTTAATGAAGCTTTTTCCCGCGAATAATTTCCTTTTTTCCGGGAGGTCCGGGTAAGCGTTCAACCTCAAATCCGGCAGCTGCAAAAGCTCTTCTTACAGACCCTTTTGCACAATACGTAACTACCGTTCCGCCAGGGATAACATAGTCGCCCACTTTTTTTATTATCTCTTCTGTCCATAGATCTGCTTGTTTGTTTGGCGCAAACGCGTCGTAATACACCAAGTCAAATTTAGTCGGAAATTCGCGTTGGAAATCGACCAGATCAGCCTTTACTTTGTGCAAGATGAAATTTTTGTTCAGCTCAGAATTCTCATCCCATGGCGAGGTATGTATGGACTCGAAGACAGTTGAGTATTCCTTATATAAGTCGTTTGTGTAGTTCAGAGCGTGATATTCATTTGGAGTCAACGGAAATTTCTCTATACTCCAGTATTTAACCGACTTGTTGCTTTTAATCGCATAAATGTATGTTAATAAAGCATTTAATCCTGTACCAAACCCAATTTCCAAAATATTGACGTCATTTTCTTGTCGGTTAAGAAAACCATTGTTAATGTATATGTGCAAGGATTCCTGAATGGCTCCGTGAGTTGAGTGATAATGTTCATCGAGTTCGGGAAGGTAAATCGTATGTGAGCCGTCTTCGGTTATGACAAATTCTTTTTTCATTCTGAATCTACTAAGGGTAAAAGCATGGCAAAATAACTAAATTTGTAACGGCAAAGAGAAAGGAGAAAAATAAAATGCTTCTTAAAATTTATGACGAAAATCCAAACCCAAGAGATGTTCGGCGGGTAGTCGATATTTTGAAGGATGGTGGAATTATCATTTATCCGACCGACACGGTTTATGGAATGGGCTGTGATATTACTAATGCGAAGGCTGTTGAGAAGGTCGCCCGCTTTAAAAATGTGTCGGTTGAAAAATCAAATTTTTCTTTTATTTGCTCTGATTTGAGCCATTTATCCGATTTTTCGAAACCGGTTTCAAACTCCGTTTTTAAATTATTAAAGAAATATTTGCCAGGGCCGTTTACGTTTATTTTAAATGCAAACAGCAATGTGCCTCGGTATTTTAAAGGAAGAAAAAAAACTGTTGGGATAAGGATTCCGGATAACTCAATTATTATTGAAATAGTGAAGGAGTTGGGTAACCCAATAATGTCAACATCGATGAGGGACGAAGATGAAATTATTGAATATTCTACCGATCCGGAGTTGATTCACGAAAAGTATGGCGATATTGTTGATTTGGTGATTGACGGTGGATATGGTGGCAATGTTGCTTCAACAATAGTAGATTGTACTGACGATATGCCGGTGGTTATTCGTCAGGGGAAGGGTGTTTTTGAAGATTAATTTGTAATTCACTTTTGTATGATTAATAAGGAGAGCGTTAGCTACACTGCTTTTTACGAGCGTTTTTCGGTGCTGGAAGATGCCAGGATAATGGAGATTCTGAAAAATCAGAAAGATTATCAGGAAGCTGCAAAAAATGCTGCTGTTCAAATTGCAAAAGAACGAAATCTCATTAATTCTGAAGACGATTTATTGGCCGCTGAATTTCAAAATACCCGAAATAGTACGAAAGAAATTTTTCCAATTGCCGCTGACGAATATCATCGAGCCCGCTTGTTGGAAAGCCTTTTCCGATTTCTGATGGTCTTTTCAGCATTGCCTTTTGTTTACGGCATGCTGCAATTTGCAAAAGGAAATACTAGTTCAGCCTTGATGGGAATTGTTGGTAGTGTAATTTGGCTTTTTATTGTACTAATTCTAAAACGCACGAAGAATTCTTTCCTGATATTTCTCTTACTTGCTTGTATTTTAATTTCTGGTATTGTAGTAGCAGGCTGGTTACTGCAGGCGAAACCGGTTAAGTTCTTAGATTTTTTTGTACTGCTTGTCGCTGTTTTGCTGCCAGTTTACTTTTTGTTGTACATCAAAAAGTTGATCAGCAAAAGCTAAAAGATTTTTGCCAAACAATTTCTTAGCCAGTAGTCGTTCCTTAAAAAACTTAATTCACCTAGATAAATCTGTCGTTTGTCGATAAAAGCTCAGCTTTGTTTCCATTTGAACGTAGCTTTGGCTTCGTAATAATAAAACTGAGCCCAATGTACTTTCTTCGTATAACGAGTTTAATCTTCGCACTTGGAGTTTTCGTTTCAAAGTTGTTTGCAGATCCGGTTATGCCAACGCAACAGGCTGGAGACGACCCAAACCTTCGTACATACAACATTCAACCTTTCACTAAGATATACCTCGAAGGAGCATTTAAAGTAGTCTTGGAACAAGGCTCGCAGTCGGGACTGAAAATTAAAACTAACGAAGATAATTTCAGATATATTGATGTTCAGTCGGACATCGAGACATTGAGCCTGAAGATAACAAAGAAGCATTTTAGCTTTGACGAACTCGTATTGTACGTCACATTTAAAGAACTTCAAAAACTTGAGATCGATGGCGGTGTTAATCTCGAAACAAAGGGATATGTCGATTTGAAAGATTTTATGCTGCGTGTTGAAGGAGGCGCTACTGTTGAAATGAATTTTAAAGCAACCCGGGTGGATGTTGTTGGTGAAGGCGGGGTGAAATTTGAATTTGACGGTATTGCCGATGAACTTGATGCCCGTATTTCAGGTGCAGGGTACCTCGATGCAATTGACCTTAAAACAAGGCGGTGCGATATCAGGATTGAGGGAGTTGGCGCTGGCAGTGTTTATTCAACCGAGTCATTAAATGCATCGATTAGCGGCGTTGGAAAAATTAGATACAAAGGCGAGCCGAAAGTATTTAAAAAAATAGAAGGAGTAGGGGTAGTTTCTCCTGAATAAATAGTTAAAATTTGTGGTTAAGAGAAAAGGCTGTCTAACATGACGGCCTTTTTTTGTTGTGGGCTATGCTGAACTAAACTTGAGCCCAGATGTTTATTTACTCAGACACATTGATTTTGTATCTTGAATTAATGCAATTGATAATGAGTTTTTTGTGAGGTTTGGATTGGTATTGTGTTTAATTATTAGTTAAAAAAAATAAACAAATATTCAGACCGCTTGTTTTTATACCAGATGACAAATTTTAGGAGGAATGATTATGAAAGTGAAAGGATTTTTAAATACTGAAGTAGCTAAACCAAAGACGAATGGAAATCAGTTACATGTACCGCATACGAACAATTTGATGCACGATATGATTGGCGATAACCACGTTGCAACATCATTGGAAACTCCCATGCGGAAAGATGCGTTTCTGTTAAGCGATGAGCAAAAAATGGTTTTGATTGAAGATAAGTTTCGCGATATCATGGATATTTTAGGGCTTGATCTTGAAGACGATAGCTTGAGCGGAACACCTCATCGGGTGGCCAAAATGTTTGTCAGAGAAATATTTTCAGGATTAAACCCGGAGAATAAGCCAAAAATTTCGGTTTTCGATAATAAATTTAAATATGGCGAAATGCTGGTTGAGAAAAACATAAATGTTAATTCGACCTGCGAGCACCATTTTCTTCCAATTGTGGGTAAAGCGCATGTTGCTTACGTTTCGAGCGGGCAGGTAATCGGATTATCAAAAATAAACCGGGTTGTCGATTATTTCGCCCGTAGGCCGCAGGTTCAGGAACGGCTGACTGTTCAAATTGCAAACGAATTAAAGAAGATATTAAATACTGAAGATGTCGCAGTTGTTATAGATGCGAAACATCTTTGTGTTTCTTCTCGCGGAATACAGGACGAAGGGAGTTCTACTATCTCTGCAGAATATGGAGGCATTTTTAAAGATGCACGAAAGCGTGAAGAATTTTTGAAATATATTTCAATCAGCCAGTAATTCGATTGGAAAGATTTGAAAGGTCTATTGTTTCACAACAATGGACCTTTTTTATTTTTAAGGAGAGAACTCGAAAGATTTCTTTTTGTTATTTTACCGAAAAATATTGATATGGAAGGTTGTAAAAGATCAGATATTAGGCCTGGATTGGAAGTTATGATTGTTCAGAAACATCACCAACGTACAGGAGAACTGACTTCTGGAATAGTTAAAAATATTTTGACCAACTCAGCAAATCATCCTCACGGAATAAAAGTGAGACTAGAGACCGGAGAAGTTGGACGAGTTAAGCAAATTATAAATCCGGAGTAACTGATGCAAATGAAGGTAATATCTGCAAACATTGGAAAACCTGTTTTAGTAGCGTGGAAAGGACAAAACATTGAAACGGGCATTTATAAATATTCGGTGAATCATTCAATTTATCTGGGCACCGAAGACGTGGAAAACGACCATGTAATAGATCGTCGCTATCATGGCGGAGTAGACAAAGCATGCTATTTATACTCGGCTAATCACTATCCATTCTGGAAAAACAGATATCCGGAAACAGACTTTCAATGGGGAATGTTTGGCGAAAATTTGACGATTTCGGGGCTCGATGAATCGGTTGTGAGAATCAGCGATCAATATCGAATTGGAGATGCTGTTGTTCAGGTTACGCAACCTCGCCAGCCATGTTTTAAGCTTGGAATCAGGTTTGATAATCCTGATGTCGTTAATGATTTTTGGTCGTTGCCTTATCCCGGTGTGTACCTGAAGATTTTGGAGCCTGGTGCCGTGAAGGCTGGCGATTCGATGATTTTGATCAAAAGCAGGCCGGATAGCATGACAGTGGCTGAGGTTTTTTCTCTGTTCAAAAGCGAATATATTGACAAAGAATTGGTTTCGAAAGCAGTTTCTGATGTTAATCTGGCCGCATCTTGCAGGCGTGATCTTGAAAAATTGATCAGGTAAAATCTGAAGAAATATTAAAACCTGAAAAGCCGACAATCTGCCGGCTTTTCTTATTTCATTTTGTGCTGATGCTTTAAAATCTCGTCGCGGGCACGACTTCTAAAATTTTTGTTACTTAATTCATTATTCGATTTATACGAAGATACAAGGATGTAAAAACCTAATGCGCTGGCAATAAATGCTACTCCGAAATACCTTAAAGGGTCTGTAAAAAAAGAAAGAATAAGAACTCCAATGATTAGAAGGCTACCTTCAACATAAAAGTGATAGTTTTTAATAGTTAAATTTTTCATGATTCACCTCCTTCCACGTCGCATTTTTTAATGATACGGATTTGAGCGGCCGGAAGTTTTATTAAAAAACTAACAATTAAACCTGTTAATAACTTTATAATGGAATATTTCCATGTTTTCTTGGCAGGTTCGATTTGCGTTTGTTGTGAGTCATATTTAATGCTTCAATTATCTTAAATCTGGTTTCTTGAGGCAAAATGATTTCGTCAATATATCCGAGCGATGCCGCCCGGTATGGATTAGCAAACTTTTCGCGATAATCTATCACCGCATTAGCTTTTTCGTCGTCACTTAGCTTTCCACGGTAAAGAATGTTAATTGCTCCGTCTGGTCCCATAACCGCAATTTCAGCAGTTGGATAGGCCATGTTTACGTCTCCGCCAATATGTTTGCTCGACATCACGTCGTATGCGCCACCATAAGCTTTCCGGGTTATAAGCGTAATTTTGGGAACCGTAGCTTCAGCAAATGCATACAAGAGTTTTGCTCCATGCTTAATTATTCCTCCAAATTCCTGGGCAGTTCCGGGAAGGAATCCGGGGACATCAACCAGTGTCACAAGTGGGATATTAAATGCGTCGCAGAACCGAACGAAACGAGCTGCTTTTGCTGACGAGTTAATATCAAGAACTCCAGCTAAATGAGCAGGCTGGTTCGCGACGATTCCAACAGATTTTCCTCCCATGCGTGCAAAGCCAATAACGATATTTGGGGCATAGTGTGGCTGAACTTCAAGAAAATGTTCCTCATCTATTATTTTGAGGATGATATCCTTCATGTCGTATGGTTTATTCGGATCGACAGGAACCACTTCGTTCAATGCTATTTCAATCCGGTCAACCGGATCAGAGCAAATTTTTGCAGGTGGTTCTTCCATATTGTTCGATGGAATAAAGCTCATTAGTTCGCGAACCATCATAAGTGTGGTTTCTTCGTCACTTCCGGTGAAATGAGCTACACCACTCTTCGATGCGTGAGTAACCGCACCTCCCAGATCTTCTTTCGAGACATCTTCGTGCGTAACCGTTTTAATCACTTCAGGCCCGGTAACAAACATGTGGCTTGTTTTTTCGACCATGAAAATGAAATCGGTAAGAGCAGGTGAATAAACTGCACCGCCCGCACACGGACCCAAAATAGCGCTGATTTGTGGAATGACTCCTGAACAAAGCACATTGTTATAGAAGATGTCGGCATATCCGGCCAGGCTTTCAACTCCTTCCTGAATGCGGGCGCCTCCTGAATCATTTAACCCAATTACCGGTGCACCCATCTTTTTTGCCAATTCCTGAATCTTCAGGATCTTATCTGCGTTTGTTCTGCTTAATGTTCCTCCAAAAACCGTGAAATCCTGAGCAAAAACGTAAACCAGTCTTCCTTCAATATTACCATATCCTGAAACCACGCCGTCGCCGGCAATTTTTTGTTTGTCGATGCCGAAATCAGTAGCACGGTGGGTCACCATTTTGTCTATTTCGTGGAATGTACCAGGATCGAGAAGCATTTCAATACGTTCTCTGGCTGTTTTCTTGCCCGACGAATGTTGTTTTTCAATGCGTTCTGTTCCACCTCCCAGCTCAGCCTGCTGATTTAATTTATCAAATTGATCAAATTTGGCTTTTAAATCCATAATTTACGTTTTAAATAATTTCAATTAATACCTGACTTGCGTCAACTGTGCTTCCTTCGGCGACGTGGATTTTTCCGATTTTTCCGTCTTTAGGAGCTCTGTATTCGCTCTCCATTTTCATAGCAGAGATGGTTATAAGTGTATCACCTGCTTTAACTTCGTCGCCTTGTTTTACTTGAATTTTAACAACCTTGCCCGGCATTGGCGAGATAATGGAATTTTCGGACGCTAACGGCGATACTCCTGTTCTGTTGCGGCGATATCTCGATTCTGCGTCGATCACCTCAATGTCGTAAGTATCATATAATGTATAAGCTGTGTAATGCTTGGTTCTCGACTGCGGAACAAGCTCAATATTAAATGACCGCCCGTTGTTCAGAATCGAGAAAATTCCTTCGTCGTTATGCATCAGGTCAACCTGGTAAATTTTGTCGTCAACTTTAATTTCAAGAAGATTCTCAAATTGTTTTAAGACCTCTACGGCGGCAATTCGTTTGTCTATTCTTATTTCTACTGACATAATTTCTCGGGGGATTATAAGCGTTCAAAGTTCTTTTGATAAGTGTATTTCTTCCACCTGTTTTGTGCAGGGTACATTGCCTTGGACGTTTGAGACGTGTTTAACCGATCAAGATATTCAATGTATGCGGCGATGATAATCATGTCTTCACAATTGTCGGGGCATTTTGAATCAGATAGAAGAGCGGTTTTGTTTTTCTCAATGAAATTGGTATCGTAATTCCCGGTGATAAAATCTTCGGTATCCATTATCCGTTCCAGAAATTTTATTGAAGTTTTTACCCCTGTGATCTTGTACTCGTAAAGCGCTCTTTTCATTCGGGCAATTGCTTCTTCCCGGTTTTCGGCCCAAACGATAAGTTTTGATATCATTGAGTCGTAATAAATAGGAATTTCGTAGCCTTCATATACATACCCATCGGTGCGGACTCCAAAGCCCAACGGCTCGGTGATGTTGTAAATTTTACCGGGGTTTGGCATGAAGTTGTTTTCGGTATCCTCGGCGTAAACACGGCATTCGATGGCGTGACCCGACTGTTTCAGGTTTTCTTGCTTCAGGGTTAACGGATGTCCTTCAGCAATCAAAATTTGTTGTTTAACCAGATCTATTCCGGTAACACGTTCGGTTATTGGATGCTCTACCTGGAGCCTGGTGTTCATTTCCAGAAAATAGAAATTTAAATCGTTATCGACCAGAAATTCAATGGTTCCAGCTCCTTCGTAGTTCACCGCCCGAGCGGCTTCTACCGCATATTGGCCCATTTTATTTCGCAGTTCAGGAGTTAAAAGCGGCGATGGCGTTTCTTCTATCATTTTTTGATGCCTGCGTTGAACCGAACATTCGCGCTCGAAAAGATGAAGGAAATTTCCGTGCTGATCGCCTATAACCTGAAATTCGATGTGGTGCGGCGAGGAAATATATTTTTCAATGTAGATTGAATCGTTGCCAAACGAAGATTTGGCTTCAGACCGGGCGGCCCGTACCATTGATACGATGTCTTTTTCTTCAGTAATTAGCCGCATTCCTTTACCACCACCTCCGGCAGCAGCTTTAGCCATTACTGGTAATCCGATCTGTTTTATGGTTTCGATCGCTTCTTTCTCTGTTTTTATGCTTTCGGTAGTTCCGGGAACTACAGGAACGCCAGCTGCTATCATGGTGAGTCGGGCCTGAATTTTATCGCCCATTTTGTTGATTACCTCTGGAGACGGGCCAATGAATTTAATCCCGTTATCGGTGCACTTTTGCGCAAATGCAGCATTCTCCGATAAAAAGCCATAACCAGGATGGATAGCGTCAACTTTCGCCTTTAAAGCTACTTCAATAATTTTATCGGCATTTAAATAACTCTCTGCCGAAGATGAGGCACCAATGTGATAAGCTTCGTCTGCATACCTTACATGGAGAGATGTTCGGTCAGCATCAGAAAAAACTGCAACAGTGGAAATTCCCATTTCCCTGCAAGTTCTCATAATCCGAATGCTAATCTCTCCGCGGTTTGCAACCAGAATTTTCTTGATTTCTTTCATTTTAATGTATTAAAATTCACACCGTTTTTATTTAATGTGTAATAAAAAAGTTGATTGGTTTTAGGAATTTCCCTACTATGGGGTGCGTTTCGAACTAAAACCGTTTTTTGAAAGTAGTCATATATGTATATGTTGTAGGCATTAACTATCGCTTCTTGATATATGTCAACTGAATACGTCAAAAACATGTGTTTTTACTCAAATCATTCAAATTATCAACCGTCAGAACGAATTAGCAGTTTGTTCACTTTTCCCATATTTTAAAGCTTTTCAGCTCCTTCAATGATCAAAAACGGGTATCGTGTTTCTTTTTTTGAACCGGTATTTAGAACCAGTTAAAGCTCAAAATGTTTAGCATTGTATTTCTAATTTTTGCCAGTACCCCAAGTTAACATATAGGTTTTAATTATAATTTTATATATTTGTGCACTGTAACCATCTCGCATGCAAAAAAAACCTACTATTCTAACCTTGTTTTTTATGCTTTTGTGTTTGTTTGTTTTAGCACAAACAAACACAAAATACACGTTGTCTGCTGATACTGCTGTTAATCGGCTTGCCAGTTTTCAACGGGTATATATTGCTTCGCGAACAGAAAAAAAACCTAAAATAGATGGAAAATTAAACGACCAGTGTTGGGAGGGAGCAAACTGGACAGGGAACTTTATTCAGCAAATTCCAAAACAGGGGAAGAATCCGACACAAAACACGCTGGTGAAAATCTTGTACGACGACAACAATATTTACGTTGCCTTCAAATGCTTCGACAAAGGCGAAATCAGGTCGATCTTAAATCGCCGCGATGTTGATGCTTCAGCTGGAGATATTGTTGGCATTGCCTTCGATTCGTACAACGACAACCATACTGCTTACGAATTTAACCTGACTGCGGCCGGCCAGAAAATAGACATGGTGCACCTCGGGGCAAACAATCTTGATTACAACTGGGATGCTGTTTGGGATGGGAAAGCTCATGTTTCGGATACAATTTGGACGGCAGAGATGCAAATACCATTTAGCCAGTTGCGGTTTTCTCCCGGAGAAAATCAGGTATGGGGCGTACACGTTTGGCGGTGGATAGACCGTAACAATGAAAACGATCAATGGAAGCTCATTCCGGTTGATGCGCCCGCTATGGTATATCTATTTGGTGACTTGAAGGGCATAGAAGGGGTGAAGCCTAAAACCAATTATGAATTTCTTCCCTATGTGAATTCAAGCTACAGCACAAACACAATATGGAACCGTCAGAATAAATACGGCGCCGGACTAAATGGAAAAGTTGGTCTGAATTCGGGCTTGACTCTTGATTATGCCATAAATCCAGACTTTGGGCAGGTCGAATCTGATCCTGCTGTTTTGAATCTCACTTCATATGAAGTGTTTAACGATGAAAAGCGACCTTTTTTTCTCGAAGGAAATACGGTGCTCGATTATTCAATCGGCAGTACTGATATGCTTTATTACAGCCGCAGAATCGGACATGAACCGAGTCTTTATTCGGATGTAGTTGATAATCTTGACGAAAATCAAAAAGTTGATATTTCGGCAAACGTTCCAATTCTGAGTGCATTGAAATTAACCGGAAAAACCAAGAAAGGTCTGTCTGTTGGAGTTGTGCAGAGTTTTACAGCAAAAGAACGTGCAACGATATACTGCCCGGGATTTAAAACAGACACTGTAGTAGAGCCGTTTACCAATTTTATGGTTGGTCGTTTAAAACAGGATTTTAATAAAGGGCAGACTGTTTTGGGTGGAATGATTACGTCAACGCAGCGGAATATCAAAGATGTGCAGTTAAATTTCCTTCCTAAATCGTCCACTGTTGGAGGAATTGATTTTGAACACAATTGGAAAAACAGGAAATATTTTCTTGATTTTAAAGGCTTTTTCAGTGATATAAATGGCGACAAAGAGGCTATTTCGGGTCTTCAGTTGTCCTCGGTTCATTATTACCAGCGACCAGATGCGAGTCATCTGGATTATGATCCTGAACGGACAAGTTTAACAGGAACGGGAGGCTTTTTAAGCGGAGGAAAGCGTAGCGGTCGGTTTAGAGCGGTTGGAACATTAAACTGGCGGTCGCCTGGAGTTGATTTCAACGATTTGGGTTATTTGTATCAGGCCGATCTCATTCAGCAAATCGCCGATATTACTTATAAAGTGAACAAGCCCAAGGGAATTGTCCGAAGCTATTATGGCCAGCTCACTCAACAACACGAAATGAGCTGGGGCAGGGAAACCACACTCGACAGGATAAATCTTCACGGATTTGTGCATTTCAATAACCTTTGGATGATGCATTTAAATCTGCGAAGTAATTTCAATATTTTTGATACCAGGGAACTACGCGGTGGACCAATGCTTTACAAGGGCGCATTCAATACCGTACAATATACATTGCAGACAAACTCAGTTAAAAAATTCTACACGATTCTTGGACCTTTGTTTGCCTGGTCTTCAGACGATAGTTACAAGGGATCGAGTTATTTGCTCCAGTTTCAGTGGCAAATAAGTAATCGGTTTAGTGTGATGGCGAAAACTGTGCTTAGCGAGAATGTTGATGCCAATAAGTTTGCGGCCAGAGCAACTGATGCTGAAAAACGAGTTCAGTATTTTGTGGGCGAAATCAATCGAAAAACCTTGTCTTCAACCCTGAGAATTGAATATTATATTTCTCCGGAAATATCGATTCAGTACTACGGAAACCCCTATTCTTCAGTAGGAACTTATACAAATTTCAGGCAAGTTATTAACGGCTCTGCCCGGTCGTTCAACGACAGGTATGCCTCAATGAAAACCACTGTGCCAACGCCGGGGAGGTACCTTTTAACTGACAGTGGTGCGTCCTCCTATAACATAAAAAATCCGGATTTTAATTATCAGGAATTCCGGTCCAATTTGGTCGGACGATGGGAATTCCGGCCTGGTTCCACGTTATATCTGGTTTGGACAAATACCCGTTCTGCCTATTCCGACCAGATCGGGCAATCAGTTTGGAAAAGCTTCGGAGACATTTGGAATGTGAAATCCGAAAATGTTTTTATGCTGAAGCTGAGCTATTGGTTCTCTTTATAATTCTTTTCTTTGTGCTGAATTTCTGAAAACTTTAAGGTGAAGCTCAATCAGTATCTCCCGGTTTACAGGCAAAATCTGTCTCTGGCCATTCCGGTAATCTTTTCGCAAATTGGTCAGGTAACGGTAAATGTTGTCGATAATATACTTGTTGGCCATTTGGGAACAACTGAGTTGGCTGCAGCATCATTCTCTATAAACGTTTTCAATATAGGGATGCTATTGGGAATGGGTGTTACTTTTGGATTAACTCCGCTGGTCGGGCAGTCGCTCAATTCAGGAAGTAAAAAAAATACAGCCAGTTGGCTCAAGAATGCTTTCCTGGTAAATTTTGTCGCATCGCTGGTTTTGTGTTGCCTGATGGCTTCGATCTCTTTCTTTATGACGAGTTTTGGCCAAACCGAAGAGGTTGCAGCAAAGGCCAAGCCGTTTTATTTGCTGCACGTTGCCTCGTTGATTCCGTTGCTTTTATTTTTCACTTTTAAACAGTTTTTCGAAGGCATTGGAAACACAAAAATTGCTATGGTCATCACAATAATTATCAACGTTGTGAATATTGTTCTCAACTACATACTTATTTATGGCAAAATGGGGTTTCCGGCGCTTGGATTATATGGGTCGGGTACGGCGTCGTTAATTTCGAGGTTGATCATGCCCGTGCTGTTTCTAATTGTTATGCTGAAAAGAGAAAAATTCAGAGGTTATCTTTCATCTGCATTTCATTCAAAATTCGAATTGAGCCGGGTGAAACGCTTACTTTCGGTTGGATTGCCCATCGGATTACAAATGGTAATTGAGGTTTTGGCTTTCAGCCTTGGGGCAATCATGCTGGGTTGGATATCGAAAGAGTCGCTTGCCGGGCATCAGGTTGCTATAAGCATGGCGTCGATGACATACATGATTTCGTTTGGTTTGGCGGCCGGAACAACAATTCGGGTTAGCCATGCTTTTGGCGATGGAAATCTCGCTGAAGTGAAGCGGATCATTCTCGGGTCGCTTCATTTGGTAATTGCATTTATGTCGCTAATGGGTATTTCGTTTGTATTATTCCGAAATTACCTGCCTTTGGCTTTTACCTCCGATCCCAAGGTAATTCAGGTTGCAGCCGGCTTACTGATTGTTGGTGCTTTTTTCCAGGTTTTCGACGGAGTTCAGGTGGTGTTTCTTGGCGCATTGCGTGGTTTAGCCGATGTACGTGTGCCTATGTTTATGGCCTTCTTTTCGTACATTGTAGTTAGTTTGCCCGTGAGCTATTTCTTTGCCTTTGTTCTTCGTATTGGCTATCCTGGAGTTTGGATCGGCTTCGTTTTTGGCCTTTCAACGGCGGCGGTTCTTTTTGCAATTCGCATGAAGAAGAGGTTGAATATCGAGAGCGCAAGAAACTGAGCTTAAAGAACTCATCATTCCTTCAAATAAAGGTTACTGTCTCCATAGCTTAAAAAACGATAATCATTGGCCAGCGCATGTTGGTATATTTTGCGCCATTCTTCTCCGAGGTAGGCCGATATGAGCAAAAGCAAAGTACTCTGCGGTTGGTGAAAATTGGTTATCAATCCATCAACAATTCTGAATTTATATCCCGGAACAATGATGATTTGCGTTGAAGCCGACAGATGGTCCATCTGGTGAAGGTCAAGTAATTGAATAAGTGCCTGTAGAGCCTCTGCTGCCGACGTATTTTCGAACTTCTCGGAATAGGCTTCCCATTGAGAAACTTTCAGGTCGTCAACATCAGTTTCAGGTTTTTCCAGTGCCTGGACTCCAAGCCAATAAAGGCTTTCGAGTGTTCGGACAGAAGTAGTACCAACGGCAATTTTTTTACCTTGATGATTAATCAGGTGCTCCAAGAAGCTACGGTTGACGTACAGGTGCTCGGTGTGCATTTCGTGCCCCGAAATGGTTTCGCTCTTCACCGGTTGAAACGTTCCGGCGCCAACGTGCAATGTCAATTCAGCAAGGTCGTGGCCTTCTGATATAAGGTGCTTGAACACTTTCTCGGTGAAATGCAGCCCAGCAGTCGGTGCTGCTACCGAGCCTTTTATTTTGGAATAAACGGTTTGATAGCGCTCTAAATCGCTTTGTTCGGTTTCGCGGTGCAGGTATGGTGGAATTGGTAGCGATCCGGCGGCTTCTATAATTCTTGAAAATTCAAAATCCGGATTGTTCCAGCTAAAGCGAATTAAACTCTTATTCTCGGAGTCAATCTGCTCGGCACAAAGTTCTACGCTGCAATTGTCGATTTCGATGGTCTTGAATAGTGGTTCGCCTTTCCATTTTTTCTGATTGCCAATCATACATTTCCATGTACACGATTCTGTCGTTTGAAAAGCGATCTGGTAGTCGGCCGGATCGTGCGGGTCGAGGCAAAAGATCTCGATTTTTGCACCTGTTTCTTTCCAGAAATGCAATCTCGCCCTGATTACCTTTGTATTGTTGAAAACGAGTAAACTGTTTGACGGTATTAATTCAGGAAGATTTCTAAATACAGAATCCTCAATGCGGCCATTTTTCCAAACCAGTAATTTCGATTGATCGCGTTCTTCAAGCGGATATTTGGCTATCCGTTCGTCGGGCAAATCGTACGAATAATCGCTAATGGCAATGCTTTTTGCTTTCTCCGGAATGTTATTTGTTTTTTTCATGCTTTTTTCGGTGCGCAAAAATACCAATTCGGTTTCGGCAATCAAAATGAAAGTCACAAGTCCTGCGCCTTTTTGTCTTGCGCCTTGACGCTATTTATGTAGTTTTGTGCAAAATTTTGAGCCATGATAAAAGTAGGAGACAAAGTACGATTTTTAAATGCTGTTGGCGGAGGTGTCGTTAAGTCGGTTATCAACAAAACAATGGTAAATGTTGAAGACTACGACGGTTTTGAGGTTCCGACGCTGATAAGCGAATTGGTTGTGATTGATAATTCGCTCACAATGGAGCCCGAACGTCGGTCGGCAAAACGCGAAGCAGCGCCAAAGAAAGAGGAAGAAGTTGTTGTGAAAGAACAACCCAAAGCTCAGCCAAAATACATTCAGGGCAAAGACACGCCAAGCTGTTACCTGGCCTTTGTCCCGCAGAACGAGAATAATCCGGTTGATGGTGAGTTGAAAGTCTATCTTGTCAACGACAGTAATAATTTTGTTTTGTACAATTACAGTCATTTAAAAAACAAAGTTTATCGCAGCGTGGAGTCGGGAAAAATGAATCCGAACAGTAAACGTTATCTTGAGAGTTTTACCCGGCTTGATTTAAATGATTTGCCCGATTTTCAGTTTCAGCTTTTATTCTTTAGAGAAGAATCAAACAAATTGGAAGCGCCTTTGGTAAAGAGCCTTCGTTTGAATCCGGTGAAGTTTTATAGGCAAAACAGCTACGAGAAAACAAGATATTTTTCTCAAAGTGCAATTGTTCATTCGTTGTTTGAGCCCGATATGGAAACAGAGGTTGCCAAACTTACGGAAACTGAAATTTCTAAAATAGTGAAAGAAAAAGACGAGCCTAAAGTGGAAGTGAAGCGTGCATCCTCTCCTGATTTGGTGGAAGTTGATTTGCATATTCATGAATTACTTGACGACACACGAGGTTTGGCTAACCACGAAATGCTTGAAATTCAGTTGGGCCGTTTTAGAAACGAGATGGAAACGGCTATTTCTAATGGAACGCGGCGCATCGTTTTTATTCACGGGATAGGGAACGGCACATTAAAACAGGAGTTGCGAAAAGAACTTACGACTAAATACAAGAAATACTATTTTCAGGATGCCAGTTTTAAAGAATATGGCTACGGAGCCACAATGGTAATTTTGAAAAATGCCTGAAAAGAATAATGGTTTAATGGTTAAACTGCTAAATTGTTGATAGTTTTTTCAACGATGTAACGATTTGACCATTAAACCATTTATTTGGGCATACCCAAATTTAAAAAGCTCAATATTCGCCTATCGCGTCGGTAAGTACTTCAAATCCGGTTTCGGTAACCAAAATGGTGTGTTCAAATTGTGCGGATAGTTTTCCGTCGATGGTTCTGGCGGTCCATTTATCCAGTTTGTCAATAACCGTTGCGGCGCGCCCTTCGTTAATCATAGGTTCAATGGTAAAAGTCATGCCCGGTCTCATAATTGGTCCGGTATTTCGGCGCGAAGCATGATCGACCTGCGGCTCTTCATGGAAATCTACACCAACGCCATGCCCGCAAAACTCATAAACAACACTGAATCCTTTTGATTTTGCAAAACGGCTGATTACATATCCGATGTTGCCAAAATAGTTTCCGGGTTTTACCTGCTCAATACCTAAATCGAGACAATGTTTGGTAACCTCAATCAATTCACTTGCAATTGGCGAAACTTCTCCAACAGTGTACATTCGGCTGGTATCGCCGTAATACCCGTTTAAAATTGTGGTAACATCAATATTCAGGATGTCGCCATTTTTCAGAATTGTATTTTTGGAAGGAATTCCGTGGCAAACAACTTCATTTAGCGAAATACAGCACGATTTTGGATAGCCTCCATAACCGAGAGTTGCTGAAATTGCTCCGTTGTCGCGTATAAATTCAACAATCTTTTCATCAAGAAATTCTGTTGAAACACCTTCCTGAACAAAAGGAGCAATGTATTCAAGCGACTGTCCGGCCAGCTTGCTGCTTTTCCGGATACCCTCTATTTGCTCAGGAGTTTTTATTATAATTTTTCCCATGTTTTGTTAAAAATTTGTGCAAAAGTCGTTAAATCGATTGGTTTTTCAAAACTGAACAATAGTTTTGC